>JAQTSI010000242.1 GCA_028711365.1 Methylococcaceae bacterium | reverse complement strand
GGGACTCTGGTTGGGCGACGGAAATAAATCCGACGTCAGGATTTCAACCTGGGACAGCGAGGTGGTCGCTTATCTGGCCGCCTATGCGGAACGCTTGGGGCTGCAACTGAATGAACAAAAAGCTGAAGGCAAATGCCCGCTCTATGGCATCACCTGCGGTGCCCGTGGGGGAAATCAGGAAGAGAACGACTCCCTGCAGTTGCGTTTGCGAGCATTGAACCTGCTGGGCAACAAGCATATTCCCCAAATCTATCTGATCAATTCCGCCGAAAATCGCCTGCAACTATTGGCGGGATTGATCGACAGCGATGGACATTTCGATGGGCAGTGTGGCGGTTATGAAATCACCCAAACAAACCAGGCGCTAGCGCAGAAGATCAAATTCTTGTGCGATACACTGGGGTTTCGCACTTCTTTGATCGGAAAAAAGGCCGAAATAAAGGAAATCGGCTTCGAATCCGAGGTTTACCGCGTTCGGTTTTTCGGCGACGTGGATCGTATTCCGGTCAAGCTCGCCCGAAAAAAAGCCAAGCCCTGGACCTGCGCCCGCTCCTGGAACCAGACCGGCATCAGCATCGAATTCGATTGCTTCGACGATTATTACGGCTTTGAGATCGACGGTAACGGCCTGTTCTTGCTGGAGGACCTGACCGTCACCCATAACACGACCTTCGCGATGAATCTCGCCGAGAATGTCGCCATCAAGGAAAAGCTGCCGGTGGCGGTGTTCAGCATGGAAATGCCCGGCGAACAGCTCGCCATGCGCATGATGTCCTCGCTGGGCCGTATCGACCAGCATCGGGTGCGCACCGGCAAATTGGAGGACGACGAGTGGCCTCGTATGACGTCGGCCATCAACATCCTGGCGGAAACCCAGTTGTTCATCGACGATACGCCCGCCTTGACGCCCACCGAGGTGCGCGCCCGCTGCCGCCGCTTGGCCCGCGAGCATGGGCAGTTGGGCTTGGTGGTGCTGGATTATCTCCAGCTCATGCAGGTTTCCGGCGGGGCGGAGAATCGCGTCAACGAGATCTCCGAGATCTCCCGCTCGCTCAAGGCGCTTGCCAAGGAATTGAATGTGCCGGTGATCGCCCTGTCCCAGCTCAACCGTAACCTGGAACAGCGTCCCAACAAACGGCCGGTGCCTTCGGATCTGCGCGAATCCGGGGCAATCGAACAGGATGCGGACCTCATCATCTTCATTTACCGCGACGAGGTCTATAACCCCGAAAGTCCCGACAAGGGCACGGCGGAGATCATCATCGCCAAACAGCGTAACGGGCCTATCGGCACCTTGCGCCTCACCTTCCTGGGCCAGTACACCCGTTTTGAGAATTTCATCTCCGACCCTTACGACGAGGGCTATTGATGCTGCCCGCCGCTCACGCCGTGCTTGACATGGCGGCTTTGACCCATAATCTGGCCCGCTTGCGCGAGCGCGCGCCCCGCTCCAAGATCATGGCGGTGATCAAGGCCAATGCCTACGGTCACGGCGCCATCCGTGTCGCCCGCACGTTGCGGGAAGCCGATGCCTTCGCCGTGGCCCGAGTGGACGAAGGCATGGCTTTGCGGGAAGCCGGCATCCGCCAGCGCATCGTCGTGCTGCAAGGCTTCATTTGCCAGGAGGAGTTGGAACTGCACGCCCGCTATGGGCTGGAACCGGTGGTTCACGCCCTCATCCAAGTGAGCCTATTGGAAAATACGAGGCTGGAAAAACCGGTTACCGTCTGGCTCAAACTCGATACCGGCATGCACCGGCTGGGCCTGAACGCGGAAGAATTCGAGGATGGCCATCGGCGCCTGTCGGCCTGTTCTTCGGTGTTTCAGCCGCTGGCGTTGATGACCCATCTGGCCAACGCCGATGTACTCAGCGATCCTGTCACCGGCCGCCAGCTCGACCTGTTTCGCGACAATGTGGTGAAGCTGCCGGGGGAATGCAGCATCGCCAACTCGGCGGGCCTGCTGGCCTGGGAAAACGCCCAGGTGGACTGGGTACGCCCCGGCATCGCCCTGTACGGCGCCTCGCCTTTCCCTCACCGCACCGGCCATGAAGACGGACTCAAACCGGTGATGACCCTGCGCACTCGTCTCATCGCCATCAAGCATCTCAAGGTTGGCGATGCCATCGGTTACGGCGGTGACTGGGTCTGCCACCACCCTACCCGTCTGGGGGTAGCCGCCATCGGTTATGGCGACGGCTATCCCCGTCACGCCCGCCCCGGCACACCGGTATTGGTGTGCGGCCAGCGTGTGCCCTTGATCGGTCGGGTGTCCATGGACATGATCACCATCGACTTGAGCGAATGTCCCCAAGCCGTGGTAGGCGATGCGGTAACCCTCTGGGGTGCTGGATTGCCGGTGGAGGAAATCGCCCGCCACGCGGATACGATCCCTTATGTTCTGCTATGCAAAGTGACTCCAAGGGTCAAGATCATCGAAATTTGATCGGGAAATAATACGTCATGAAATGGCCAACATTGTCCGGCAGGCTGAATGCCCATCCTTTTCCCGCCGCCTTCCTGAACTGTCGACCTTGAAAGCACTCATGCCCCGTATAGTCCTAGGCATCGAATACGACGGCTCGGTTTTCGCCGGCTGGCAGCGGCAGCGCGACCGCCGCAACATCCAGGCCTGCGTGGAGGAGGCGGTGAGCAAGGTGGCTGCAGAGCAGGTCGACGTGGTTTGCGCCGGGCGCACCGACGCCGGGGTTCACGCACTGGAACAGGTAGCGCATTTCGACACATCGGCTCGCCGCGAACCTCGCTCTTGGCTGCTCGGAGTGAACGCCAACCTACCCGACGACGTGCGGATTCTCTGGGCGCGGGAAATGGATGAGTCGTTCCATGCCCGCTACAGCGCCATCGCGAGATATTACCGCTATGTGATTCTGAACCGCCCGATGCGCTCGGCCCTGTTCCGAAAGCAGGTGACTTGGTGCTTTTACCCGCTGCAGGAGGAGAAAATGCAGCTGGCGGCGAATCACCTGCTCGGTGACCACGATTTCTCCTCCTTCCGCGCGCAAGGCTGCCAGTCTTCCAGCCCGCGCCGCATCATGCATTTCATCCGGGTGAGCCGGGAAGAAGAACGAGTCATCATCGAATTATCCGCCAACGCCTTCCTGCACCACATGGTACGCAACATCGCCGGCGTATTGATGGAAATCGGCGCGGGCAAGCAATCGCCCGATTGGGCCAAACAGGTATTGGAGGCCCGCGACCGCAACCGGGGTGGTGTCACCGCGCCACCTGATGGTTTATATTTGGGCGGAGTTTATTACCCGGAGCCATTCGGCCTGAACAAGCACCCGATTTTCGAGTTGCTACCGCCGAACGCCACTCGCTACATTCCTGCGGCCTGCGAATGAAATTACCTATCCCAAACATGCGAACTCGCGTTAAAATTTGCGGTTTCACCCGATGTGAAGACGCCAGTGCGGCAGCCCGGCTCGGCGTCGATGCCATCGGCCTGGTGTTTTATCCGCCGAGCCCGCGCCATGTGGATATTCGGCAGGCGCAGGCCATAGTCCAGGGTTTGCCACCTTTCGTGACCGTGGTGGGCTTGTTCGTGGATGAGGAACCATGGCGAATCCGGGAGATCCTGGAACGGGTGCGCATCGATCTGCTCCAGTTCCATGGCGACGAAAATCCGGATGGTTGCGCCATTTTCGGGCGGTCCTATATCAAGGCGGTGCGCATGAAAGCCGGCGTCGATTTGACGAAACTGGCGTCGGATTACTCTACGGCTTCGGGCTTGCTGCTGGATGCCGACGATCCGCAGGCCAAAGGCGGGACGGGAACGGGCTTCGATTGGGCCATGATTCCACCGGACTGCCCACTACCGGTGATCCTGGCCGGCGGCCTGAAACCGGCGAATGTAGGTGGAGCCCTGCGGCAGGTGGGGCCCTATGGATTGGATGTGAGCAGCGGTGTAGAAGCCGCGAAAGGCGTCAAGGATAAAGACAAAATGGCGGCATTTATTAAAGAGGTCCAAGACTTTGACCATGCAAAATTCGACTGAGCACTACCATCAGCCCGACGAACGCGGACACTTCGGCCCTTACGGCGGCAGATTCGTGGCCGAGACCCTGATGTTGCCCCTGCAGGAATTGGACGAAGCCTATCAACGCTACATGAAGGATCCGGATTTCCTGGCAGAACTGGATCGCGATCTCAAACATTATGTCGGTCGTCCCTCCCCGGTCTACCACGCCGAGCGGCTGAGCCGCGAGTTGGGTGGGGCGCAGATCTTCCTCAAGCGCGAGGATCTGAATCATACCGGCGCGCACAAGGTGAACAACACCGTCGGTCAAGCCCTGCTCGCCAAACGCATGGGCAAGACCCGCATCATCGCCGAGACCGGAGCCGGTCAGCATGGCGTCGCCACCGCCACCGTGGCCGCCCGCTTGGGGTTGGAGTGCGTGGTGTTCATGGGGTCGGTGGATGTCGCCCGGCAAGCGCCCAATGTGCTGCGCATGAAACTGCTGGGTGCGACCGTGGTCCCCGTCGAGGCCGCCTCCAAGACCCTGAAAGACGCCATGAACGAAGCCATGCGCGACTGGGTGACCAATGTCGACAACACTTTCTACATCATCGGCACCGTGGCGGGCCCCCATCCCTATCCGGCCATGGTGCGCGATTTTCAGGCCGTCATCGGCCGCGAAGCCAAGCTGCAGATGAGCGAATTGACCGGTCGCCTGCCCGATGCCCTGATCGCCTGCGTGGGTGGCGGCTCCAACGCCATCGGCCTGTTCCATCCCTTCATCGACGATCATGACGTCCTCATGGTCGGCGTGGAGGCGGCGGGCGACGGCATAGCCACCGGGCGGCATTCCGCGCCCCTGAGCGCAGGCCGCCCGGGCGTGCTGCACGGCAACCGCACCTATCTCATGGAAGACGAGGACGGCGAGATCATCGAAACCCATTCCATCTCCGCAGGGCTCGATTATCCCGGCGTCGGCCCCGAACACGCCTGGCTGAAGGATTGCGGGCGGGCACAGTATGTTTCCATCACCGACGATGAGGCCATGACCGGCTTCCATACCCTGACCCGGCTGGAAGGCATCATCCCGGCGCTGGAATCCAGCCACGCCATCGCCTATGCCATGAAACTGGCGCCGACCCTGCCCTCCGATCGGAACATCCTGGTCAACCTGTCCGGGCGCGGCGATAAAGACATCAACACCATAGCCAATCGCGAAGGAATCACCCTGTGAGCCGAATTTCCTCCAAACTCTTGCGACTGAAACAGGCCGGGCGTAAAGCGCTGATCCCGTTCATCACCGCCGGCGATCCTCATCCGGAATTTACCGTTCCCGCCCTGCACGCCTTGGTGGAGGCCGGGGCCGACATCATCGAATTGGGCGTTCCATTTTCCGACCCCATGGCCGACGGCCCGGTGATCCAGAAAGCCAGCGAGCGGGCCTTGGCGCACAAGATGAGCCTACGCAAGGTGCTGGAACTGGTACGCGAATTCCGTCAAACGGACACGGAAACCCCGGTGGTGCTCATGGGCTATCTCAACCCGGTGGAAGCCATGGGTTACCCGGTTTTCACCGACAAAGCAAAGGAAGCGGGAGTGGACGGCGTCCTGACCGTGGACATGCCGCCGGAAGAATCCGAGGAGTTCATCGCCTTGCTAACCGCGGTCGACATCGATCCCATTTTCCTGCTGGCCCCCAACAGCAGCGCCGAACGCATCGCCAAGATGGGACGACTGGGACGCGGATACCTGTATTATGTCTCGCTGAAAGGCGTGACCGGCGCTTCCCATCTCGACCTTGCCGACGTGGAGCGCAAGATCGGTGAAATTCGGAGTCTGACCGATCTTCCCATCGGCGTGGGTTTTGGCGTCAAGAACGCCGAGATGGCGGCTGCGGTATCCAGACTAGGCGATGGCGTGGTGGTGGGCAGCGCCCTGGTAGGCAAGATCGAAGCGGCGGGCGAAAATACCGACCAAGCACTTGATGAAATGACCGCAATGCTCCGCTCCATGCGTGCCGCGATGGATGCCTGAATAGAAGGTAGGCTGAATGAACTGGTTCCATAAGAAGGTGCTATCCAAGATCCGCACCGAAGCGTCGACCAAAAGCGCCGTGCCGGAGGGTTTGTGGTGTAAATGCGACAACTGCAGCGCCATCCTGTATCGCGCCGAAGTGGAACGCAACCTGGATGTCTGCCCCAAGTGCAGTTTTCACATGCGCTTCCATGGGCGCAAGCGTTTGCATGCCTTCCTCGATGTGGAAAACCGCAGGGAAATCGGCGAGACCTTGAGTCCGCTCGACCCCTTGAAGTTCAAAGACAGCAAGAAATACAAAGAACGCCTGGCGCTAGCGCAGAAACACACCGGCGAGAAGGATGCCCTCATCGTGCTTGCCGGCCAACTGAAAGGCCGCCCCGTGGTCGCGGCGGCATTCAATTTCGAGTTCATGGGCGGCTCCATGGGTTCCGTGGTCGGGGAGCGATTCGTGCGCGGGGTCAATCTCTGCCTGGAACAGAGAATTCCGTTCATCTGCTTCTCCGCCAGCGGCGGGGCGCGCATGCAAGAATCGCTGCTGTCCCTGTTCCAGATGGCCAAAACCAGCGCGGTTCTGGCGAAACTGGCAAGCGAAAGCATCCCCTTCATCTCGGTGATGACCGATCCGACCATGGGTGGCGTTTCCGCCAGCTTCGCCATGCTGGGTGACATCAACATCGGTGAACCCGGCGCCTTGATCGGTTTCGCAGGTCCCCGCGTGATCGAACAAACCGTGCGGGAAAAGCTTCCGGAAGGTTTTCAGCGCAGCGAATTCCTGCTGGAGCATGGAGCCATCGACATGATCGTGGACCGCCGTGAGATGCGCGACAAGATCGCCAGCCTGCTGGACATTCTGATGCATGCCGAGGCCGTGGAAAATGCCGATCCGATGGCGGCGGTCATCGAGGAAAGCTGACATCCGTCACCTCATGCGCTACACCAAGCTGGACGATTGGCTGCTCTGGCAGGAAACCTTGCACCCAAAGTCCATCGACTTGGGGCTGGCGCGAGTTCGCAAGGTTTATCAGGCTTTGCGTCCGATCGAGAGCCCCCGACTCACCATCACCGTGGGAGGCACCAATGGCAAGGGCTCCTGCGTCGCCCTGCTGGATGCCATGTTGCGCGCCCAAGGCTATCGGGTGGGCGCCTACACTTCGCCACATTTATTGCGCTATAACGAACGCATCCGCATCGATGGCGAATGCGCCGAAGATACCATCCTCTGTGAAGCTTTCGAGCGCATCGATCATGCGCGGGGCGACATCAGCCTGAGTTTCTTCGAATTCGGCACCCTGGCGGCGTTGGAGATATTCGCTGCCGCCTCGCTCGACGTGCAGATTCTCGAAGTCGGCCTGGGCGGACGGCTGGACGCCGTCAACCTGATCGACACCGACGCCGCGCTCATCACCGGTATTGACATCGACCATCAGGATTGGCTGGGCGAAACCCGCGACGCCATCGCCCTGGAAAAGGCTGGCATCCTGCGTCCCGGCAAACCCGCGGTTTGCGGCGACCCGAACCCACCGCAAGCCTTGCTGGACTATGCCGAACGACAGGGCATCGCTCTAGCCTGCCTGG
>JAQTSI010000010.1:24605-33811 GCA_028711365.1 Methylococcaceae bacterium | reverse complement strand
GCATCTCGCCCAAGGCCCACCGCTGACATCCGCACAAATGCAAAACCTCCTGCGTCATATCGGCAATTTACCCACAAGCGGTAAACCTGTGAAAAAATGGCCAAAATTGGAGTGATAAGGGAATAGAGCTATCCAGTAAAGTTCGCTGACCCGATCAAAAGCCCGTGCGGCTAGTCGCACCGTTCCTGAAGCCACGAGCCAAGTAAGACCGAGGAGGGCGACAAGTCCTACATAAGCCCATTGCGCTTCGCCCCTATAGGGAATAGGGTAGTTGCCATGATATATTTTGGAGATTGCATTTATGGCCTCGAAACGACTCCCTGGTGGAATGACAAGATCCGGCAATCGTAACCCCCACGTGACCTGCTCCCATACGCTTCTGTGGATTGCAGTGGTTTTTCCATAAATAAGGTTGAACAATAAGGTGTCGGCATTCGTCAAGAAGAAGCCAAGAACTCCTACACCGAAGACGACCGTTACCCTGCGCCCATGCCGCCAATCTCGACGAGATAGCACACCTGCTAGGATGATTGCCAAAAGAAAAAGAAAGATAAACCCATAATAAGGGTTGTAGATACCAGCCAGTAAACCAGCAACGATTCCAAGCACCAGACCGTTCCGTTCGGATAAGTGCACCTTTGCCGGGTCAATACTCCAAAGCAAAGTGACAAGCACCAAAGGAATATGCCAGTAAACCGTTATAGTCAAATGCGAGACTTGCCGGAAGAATGCGCAAGGTGAAAGGGCAAAGAGAACGGCACACACTGTCGAAATGGTCTTTTCCAGACCCATCAGGCGGGTGGCTAGATAAAAACTCAAGCCGGCAAGCACCTGGATTCCGAGCAGATACAACCAAGTACCGGCAGCAAGTCCAAAGATGGATGCCAAAATCGCTGCCGGAAAATAAATAAAATCCTCGAATGGAATGTCATTCCAATTGGCATGGAACGGCGCATTCAGCGTCCCAACATACTTGAGTAGACCTGGATAAATTTCCCCCGAGGCAAAAGCTTTAATGAGAGCGTAAGCAGAAATCCCATCACCCGCATATGAATTAGGAACCTCCAAGTCGCTCCAACTTCCTATGCCATACACCCAACACCATGCGAAAACAATAGTGATGATTATGAACAGCGGGTGCATTGCTAGACAGATAACCCGTTTACTCAAAGCATGTCTCCGCCTGTATTTGAAAAACTCGTAGGCACTTATAGTCCGTCTCCCACTATCCCATTTAGAATCAATCCTTAAGGTGAAAGGACATGAAACCCGGACACGGGAGACGGCTTACCCGCCAATTGCATTGAACCGGTACTTTCATTGCCGACCCAATCAGACATGCCACGTTATAGTGGATCCAACACGATTTCCCGAACCGCTACTTGCGCGTTTCCTTTAGTCAAAACCCTAAATTCATATACCGACTTTGGCGATGATTCAAAGTCCAACGTAAGAACTTGCTCCTTTGGTGCAGGATTCACATCCAAACTTGCAGGCACATTCATCTTTCCATCAGCCGTTGCAGCTACATCTACAGACGCGACGGGTATCTTTCCTTTGCCACTTACCGTCAAAATGAATCTGACGCGGTATTTCCCGGGAGATAAGGATAAATATGGACCATATACTAAAATCCCTGCTTCACCTTGTTTTGCAAGCAGCTCGCTGCGCTTGGCGTCAAATGTGCCCACGATATGTGGCGTGGTAGCTGTCATTTTTATGACTTGCCGTTCAGATTTAGATTGAGCAACCGTTGTAGGTTTTTGTAAGTCAGCTCCCGGGGCGGCATAAATATCTTGCCACCTCCACAAGATTACCGCCGATACAGCAAAGCAGAAAGCGCTTATTTTTACTTTATTCATAACATTACCCCGCTCTTGTGTTAAGACTTCATTATCGCGAAACATGAAACCCATGTCGGAATTGTACATCCTTAGAGTTCTCTAGCGGCAACAAGACCTTTAGTTGCGCATCAAAAGCAACATCACATTCTGTTGCAATTACTCTTTTGCATTTTTCACTAGCTGATAAAATTCCGTGATTACAAGCAGAAAGCATAAATTGCCTTTTTCAGGAAATGATCCTAGCATCCCTCCCATGCGTTTGACAACCTGAAGCCTGTTCCAATGACAAATGGGTCTGAACGGGAGGAGAGTCAGGGATCATCGGAGCATGATCGTGACTATCAAACCTCATACATTTCCACACTGGATCAAGGGTGTAGCCCGTCTCCCGCCCCCCGGTTTCCTGTACTTTCCACGTCTTGCTGCACAAGGTCCTGCAAAGAGCACCTTCCGTTCTCCAGAAAAGCGATTGATTTTGAAAGGAGGCGGGCGACGGGTTACACCCTGGATCAAATCCGTGTCGTTCTGGATGGCAGCCAGCCCTTCGAACTTCATATCCCGGATAGGGAATAGGCTTACGCCTTTATCGCCGACACTCTCAGAAGCGTACGCTACGGCCGTTTGAAAAAGCTCAATAAAGGCTTTAACGTGAATACCACTCGCCCTCAAAGATAATCTGCTTTACATGCTCTGCACTTTGTTTCCAAGTCAGCCAAAGCATGGCGTCCGATCTAGGGTATTGTCCATCTTTATACGATACAAACCAAGCCTTAACCGCGCGCGCAAGGGCTCGTGGGCCTTGTCCATTAAAGTAGTAGGCATGTTCGCATGCTACCTCACAGAACACCGGGATGTCACGCGCAATGATCGGCAATTTATGCTGCGCTGCTTCGATGAGCGGCAGACCAAAGCCCTCGTTTTCGCTGGCTGCGATCAGACAGGTAGAGGCGGCGTAGATTTTTTCTAGATATTCGTCACTAATCCCTTCCAACCAAAACAGACGTTTTCCTAGCGCTGAATGGTTACACAGTCTTCCCACCGTTTCGGGAATGGTGCGACGGAGCTCGTCAGGCAGGCCTTTCCAACCCTCTTTGCCAACAATCACCAGATTGACATCGACTCCTTCTTGCCACAATTGTGTAAAGGCTTCGATGGTCTGCAAATAACCCTTGCGTGGCTCAATGGTGCCCACCATCAGGAAGCTGGGTCGGGCAGCGATCTGGCGCAGAACCTGTGCGGCATCTTCTGGCAGACCGCGCGTGGGGGCAGAGTTTTCTACATCTGCCCCTAGGTGGAACCAGCCGATCTTGAAGGGGCGTAGACGCTTCGGTCCATAGGCATTCAGCCAATCGCTTAGATTATCAGCCACTGCCTTCGAGATGCACAGTGCGCCGTCGAACTGGGCGATGGTCTGAAGCCACCTTGCATGACTATCATCCGCCCCTGGCGGAAATACATGGGGTAACAACACCGGCAAAAGGTCGTATACGACAAAGTGGATGGTAACACCTAATGCACTCAATCGGTCATATAACCCCGACTTGTCTGCTTCGGTAAGCATTTGTCCTGATAAATCAACACCCAACAAAACATCTCCATTGTGCGCTTCCACTACCTCATCGGCAAGGCTTTCCAAAGGACAACCAAGCAGTTCCAAAGTATATCGGCGTGCATACCGGTAATGCCAGCGCCCCCCCTCATCGGTCAAATAAACGGGCTCGATGCGATATCCCCGAGGCGGCGAGCCTAGTAGCTCCATAGCCAAGGCTCGTGCAACACGCTCGATACCCGTTTTCAAATCAGTGCGGCAAGTTGCTGATACATCAATCAACAACTGCCGAGAAGCTTGTTTCAAAGGAGTATTTTGTGCAATTGATTGCGCAAGCGCCAAGTAATCCATGTCATCAGTCTGGTGGCCGTCAAGCTTTGCCACCAATCTGATCAAACCAGGCGTGCCAATTTGTGCTTTAGCATGGAAATTTTCGATAGCATTTACATATTGTTTAGCGCAGGCACTTGGCGCATGTCGGGAAAAGACATGGCTCTGCGCTCGTGCGCCTAGAGCAGTGCGCTCGTCAACATTTCGCAAAAGTGACTCTAGCGCCTCGATAAGGTGGGTATCGTCGAACTCATCGGGGAGCATCCACACTGCATCCTGGGGCAGATCGGCCATTGAGCCGTTTGCGTTGACGATGGTGGGAAGGCCGTAGTTCATGCAATCGAGAACAGCCGCCGATGTTTCCCCACGCGAAAGCGTACGAAGCTGAACCGCCACATTCGCCGCCGCAAGGTAATGCCGAAAAGTTGCCGTATCAACCCATCCAGTAATTCGGATGCGATCCCCCACGCCGCTGGTGCGAATGGTCTGCAGTAACTGCGCACCATAATCTCCACCGTGGTTTTCCCCGACAAACACCAACATGCAGCGTTCATCCCGAGACAGAGCCGAACTCAGCCAAGCCTCAAGCAAACGATGGTTGAGTTTGGTTTGGGCTAGCAAGCCAAAACTACATACCACAAAATCATCCGGGTTAAGACCTAGCGCTTGACATGCCGAGGCTCGATCCACTGTGGAGTTCGGTTCGCGTAAAAGAGGGATAACTGCCCAATCACGAGCAAATACATCGCCTGCCCACAGGCTTGCGAGTCGACGTGAATGTTCGGAATGGACAATAACTCCCTGTGCGTCTTGTAGTACACTGAGGTTGACAGGATATTTCATCAACACCTTATCGACCAACTCGTCCCAACTACAGGCACAATAGCGCTCTCGCATGGCTTTGTAACCATGGGCGTGATACAGTTCTTTTGACCAGCGATTGGGTATCTGATTAGACATTTCAAGATGCGCCAACAGGCCGCTCAAGAAAAAGTCGTGCAATACCACCGTGCCTGGTACCTCCTTGAGTAGCTCGAACATATGCTCATGGAATGGTGAGTTGCCAAAATGGTAAAGCACACGGTCAACCCTGTGCCCATTGGCACGTAACCATTCCGGATTACGAAGTTCACAGTTAGCTTGCACCCAGGGATCAGCGACGTGATCCTGGGCCACCACTACCTCAATATCGTAGTGGCGGGCAAGTTCTGGTAACAATTCTGCACTGTAATCGGCAATGCCTGTGCGCTCTGGCGGCAGAGGAGAGACAAAAGCCAATTTGAGGCGGCGAGCAGGGCGAACAGGTACTAATTTGGTTTGCTTGCGCTCGGCATGAAGGCGCTCGAAAGCGGCAATCGCATGTCGGCCACTCTCATCCCAAGAAAACTTCTTGGCCTGTTCCAATCCATGGCGGGTCAAGTCAATACGAAAATCTTCATCGGTCAACGCATGGGTTAGTTTTCTTGTAATCAACTCTTCCCAGTTTGGGTCAAATAGCGCATCGTCTCGCCCAATGACTTCGGGCACACTGGAGGTACTTGAACCGATAACCGCCGCGCCGCAACTCATGGCTTCGAGTGCGGGCAAGCCGAAACCCTCGTGCCAGGACGGGAAAACAAAAAGCTTGCAGAGGTTGTAAAGCCGTAACAGTTCCTCATCACTCACATACCCGGTAAACATCAGCTCTCCAGCATTCAAACCGACTGAGTGCGCAGTAGCTTGCAATGCATGAATGTGCCCCTCATACATATTACCGACAAATATCAGTTGGTGAGTTTCGCGTAAATCTGGATGAAGCATGGAATACGCTCGTATTAGCCGATGGAGATTTTTTCTGGTATCAGCCCCACCGGAATACATCACAAAAGGCTTTGTCAGGCCGAAGCGTTGACATAAGGCTTTTTCCTCTTGCGATGACACATCTATAACCTTAAAAATTGAGTCACAGGCGGTGGAGATATTTACCACCGATTCGTTTTTAAATCCGAGCGTTACTCGTCCCTCCCTTGCCGAATAATCCGATATCGCAAGCAAGGAATTGGCTCGTTTCAAGTGTCCGATTTTACGCAGGTAATGCTGTTCGTAGATTGGATTTACCTTGAGGTATGTATCAGGGTTTAATAGAGGAATCAGATCAAACAGTGTGACCGTGGTCGGAATATGGGGCGCGAACATGCCGATGCTGGTAACCGCATCGTCTTCATAGCCTTCGAATAGGCTGCTTATATGAATGATATCGGGCTCCAAACTGGCGAGAAATGCTTCCCGGAGATGCTCTGCAACTTCTCGGCGCCATGTGTTGCCTTGATCACATTCGCGAACAGGTCCGGGCGCATACCAGACACGGATGTTTTCCTGGGGCAACAAACCATTGAAGGCGGCCCGTATAGGTTCAATGGTATGTGGAAAAAGGCCGTTGAGGACAATGAGTACTTCGTGCTCACCTTTATGACGCACGATGGATTGAGTCAGCGATATAGTATATCGGCCAATTCCGCGAAAACGACTTTGCGTTTGTGCCCCTTGAAGATCAATAACAATACGCATCAACTCACCAATTTGCCAGATAATTTTGTGAAAATATTACTGCATATATAGATATATAGAAAATACAACAACTTGCTCGCGACCTAATAAACCATGGCAAGAGTCGCTAGCACTAAGGCGGATAGATATATTCCCATAGAGCTTAAACGAAAACGAAGTACACGCTGACAATGCTCAGAGCCGTGAATTACATGAAAACTAAATACTTACCACAAGAGGCAAAGCTATTGGTTTTGTCAAATCTTCATCTCCATAGCAACAACTTTTGCTTATTACACCAATTGCCAGCGTATATGACCCAGGATGCAACGGAGCCTTCACATAGATTTCACACCCCACTTTTTCGTTTGGTAACACTGGCTGTTGAAGGCAAGAAATCTTATCTTCATCTGATATTGTATCAACGTCTTCACCATTGGTGACAATATGACTTATAAAAACCGGATTGCTAAGTGATAAAGAATCCATTACGTCGAATCCAAGATTGACTATCTCTAATGGAACTACAATTCTCTGCCCTACTTTAACACGCAAAGGCTCATATAGTAAACAACGCAGAAGCACCAACGGGTTGTTGAGGAAGTAGTTATTGGATCCATATGCCACTTTATCTCCATTTTTTATTATCACTTTTGCCGGCAGTAAAGATGTCCCCACATAAAAGCTTTTACCACATCCTGGGTCTGGCTTCCGTACTTCGAAGTATTTACAACCTTCCCACCAATCATAATAGGTTATATCTTCACGGCCAACACAGGGCGAATGTACTTCAATTGTAAGATTGTATTTACCATAATTTAGATTCAAATTTACTACAAAATCAACTGTCAACAATCCAGACGAATAATTGCTACCACTTAAATCGGCAAGCAATTCCGTATTTGTTCCATAAACCTCGCAATCTTGTTCATCTTTGATCGAGAAGCCTACAACAACCTCATCCATAGGAAGTAGCAAGAAAACGGAAGATGAAACCGTCATCGCCTCTCCCATGTAAAAACTATCGCTAGAGATCAGCCTACTGTTTAATAATTGTACAGTCTTAATTCTTGCTTTTGTAATAGTTGATTTTTTAACCTGTCCCTTGAAAGTTCCATCTCCATATTGCGAGTCCTTACCTGGAGTCCCTTCATCAAGATCAAAAAAATTATTTTGAGACACCCAGAAATATTGTTTTGATATATCTTCTTTTCTTCTTTTTGCACGAAGGAACATCACTTCTGAGTATAATTCCATATCATCATGGTTCCTTGATATTAGTTCCTTCATCACGTTGCGACTGCTAATAATCCTCTGAACCTCATTGCGGTATCTTCCATTCAAGTTCACATTAGTTCTATCGATTTTTACATCTGGCCACTTCAACGATGTCGAAAGGTCATGAAAGTCCACCGCGTAAAACTCTTGAACACCGATAAAAAAATAATCGGTAAGGTTTTTCCCTGTAAGCAATGCTGCTTGCTCATTGGTTATATCTTGCCTTTGTATGAAGTCCTCAAATTTGCCAACGGCTGCATGTTCGGTATATAGCTTATAAAAATAAAATGATAATAGTCTTGCCACAGGGTGTCTAACCCAGGCTATCCATTTGGCGTTCGTAAATTCATTAATATATCGATTCGCACAAAAATGCCCATGCACAACCCGGCACTGATTCGGAATCGGTTTATCATCATCATATCTATAAACGAAAGGCTCGCCATATACAGAGACCAGCGAATTATAAAAGCTCGAACCTGCCGTCTTAGGTATGTGCACAGAAACCAGTTCGACCATTTATAATGATTCCTCAATAGGATTGTCATTACACATATTGGACTATGAAATTTGCAGTCTATGAATCGAAAACAAAATATGCTTCCAGTTAAAACCTTTGAATGCGGACAGCATTCCTAGTAGCACAACTCAAGCCTTGTAGGCCACAACTGAATAATCCTGTGCCCCGAATAAACAATTTTTAAGGATCTGTGGTAGCTGAGAATTATCATCTACAATGTTTATAGACTCCAGTCGTGGATGTAGGCGCACGATTCTTATATTACTAAATCCGCGTGACTCCATCAGAAATCGTATGGGTTCTGGTGGAAGTGGTTTTATGTGAGAAGGATCAGAGTAAAAACTACACGCGCCAACGATCAGGTTCTCCGGATTGGGAGTTTCGAATATTGCAACCCCACCAGGTTTTAATACGCGCAATACTTCATCACATATGCCTATAAGTTTCTTGAACGGGATATGCTCAATGATATGCATACCGGTTACCGCACCCAAAGAGTCTTCTTTAAGTCCGCACAAATAAGCCAAAGCATCCGCTTCTATAACATCAAGATCAAGTTCTTGGCATTGCCTAACCATGGCGCGATTTAAGTCTATTCCCTGAGCAACAAGATTGTTTTCTTTCAGGAGTTCCACCCATTCGCCACGTCCACATCCTATGTCCAATATGGGAGCTTCAGCGGAACCTGCGTTAGCTTCCTGGACAATCGGTAAATAGACCTCTGACCTATTCTCGATGTCTTCGCGAGTACCGCGAAAGCGATTTTCAAACGCAACATAAAAAGCGTCGAGCAGGTGTTCTTCCTCACTTACCATGGATTGAATTTGGTCCATCGGCATTTTCTCCGGCAAGCACTTTCGTGCTTCTTCGAGCAACAGAGCTAGCCGGCGATGCTGATCGAGTACATTACGCTTTAGATCAATTAGCTGAGAAGAGGATTCATCGAGCTCCTTTTCAATGAGTTTTTTAAAATAAGTATAACTATTCATTACATCGGAAATTTTTTGCTCGAACAACGATTCGATTTCAGTTGCGCGATACCCCGACTCAGCTACCTTTTGTTGCAATAAGTTAGCTCGAGTATCTGTTTGCTCTATTATTTCCGATAATCTTTGTTCAAGCTGATCTTTAAACTTAACAGCTTGATCTTCCACTGCAG
>JAQTSI010000010.1:0-24505 GCA_028711365.1 Methylococcaceae bacterium | reverse complement strand
TCTGCTTCTGTTGCAACCGATCCTGACTGCTTGTGCTCTGGTCCGTGATCTCTGCCAGTCTCTGTTCTAAGGCCTGTTTGAATTGGGCGGCTTGATCCTCCAATGCAGTCTGCTTCTGTTGCAACCGATCCTGACTGCTTGTGCTCTGGTCCGTGATCTCTGCCAGTCTCTGTTCTAAGGCCTGTTTGAATTGGGCGGCTTGATCCTCCAATGCAGTCTGCTTCTGTTGCAACCGGTCCTGACTGCTTGTGCTCTGGTCCGCCATCTCCGCCAGTTTTTGTTCGAACACCTGCATAGCCTGGATAGATTGATTCCTTAGTTCCACCTGTTTTTGATGCAGTTGCTCAAAACTGATAATGCTTTGGTCTATTAACTCAGCCAGCTTTTGATCAAATTCAACTTCAAGTCTCTTTGTTTGGTTTTCCGTTTCAGCCAATTTTAATAGTAGTTTGCGCTGTTGCAGATCATTTTTAGTAGAATTCGCATGAATTTGGCCCATTACCTCCGTCAGTTTTTGCTCAAACACAGAGTTAACATGACTTATTCGATTATCCGATTCGGCTAATGCTTGCTGAACCAAGCCGAGTCTGGCATCAGCATGACCTATGATATCCGCCAGCTTATGTTCAAGCGTGAGATGCAATTCAGCTGTTCGATTTTCTGATTCAACCAATTTGTGCTGTAATAGGTCCATGGTATTAGCGCTCTGATCTACCCGCTCCACCAGCTTATGGGCAAGATCAAGTTGCAATTCAGCCGTTTCATTCTGCAATTCGGCCAGACGGTGTTCAATGAATTCCGTCAATTGGATCTGTTGCGTAGGAGCTTGGGAAAGGTATTGTAAAGTTTGCAACAATAGCTCATGCAAATCGGTTATTTGCCGTTCGTATTGCATCTGAGCCAGACTCAAAGATGCTCCCAATTCGGTGCATTGACTTAAGAGGCGATGAGTTCGCTCCAATTGATTAAACTGTTCCTTGAGAAGGAATTCTTGCCTACCAATTACTTCATCCATTTCACGCCGTAGGGATAAATTCTGTAGGGAAACAGTAGTTTCAAGACGTTCAAAGGCGTGAGCGTAAATAGGAAGCCTGAAAACTATTTTGGCCAATTCCAGCAAATAACCGAATACCGGAAATCTACTCATGGTTTTCGATAGAAAAGGCAAGAGAAGCCCCTTAATTTTTACGCCTTTCTTTCTACCTTCTTTCGAATAGCGTAATCGTGTCAAGATCTCGACTTTTGACATCGCACTTGAACGCAAATAACCAAGGTAATGTGTCAACCCGGACTCGCTGGGTTGACGGCCCAAGACACCTACAAAGGCATTACGCACGAATGCTTCGTCGTCAAATTTCCTAAAATCTGTCACACTATAGCTTGATTTTAACTCAAGGCAAGCCGAGTTCACCGCTAGACGGGGTAGATAAATCGATTGCAGGCTTAGGCCAAAAGGTGGGCAGGAAATACTCAAAGGTTGTATTTGCTGCTGTAAGGAAACATTGTGCCGAGTCACTTCCTCAGTCAGTCGACTTATAATGTCTTCAATGTTACTTCCAGGACCATCTGATTTAACCGCTTTTTGTTCCAATAACGCCTGATTACGAAGCAATACTTCCTCACGAATCCGATTCATGAGGTCTTCCAGCTTAATTTCAGGGTTTTCTGAATCAGTCAGTTGTGACTGCACTGAAGCGCTGTTTCGCTCTACTTCCTCACGAATCCGCCGCATAAGGGCTTTGACATATTCGGTAACTGGAGTTTCGATCATTCGCTTTTTCACTTTTTTAAGATATCACCAAATCAACGCACGACCTGCATCTCTCGGAATGCGAGTCCGAGAAGCCTGGAATCGTCGCCAAGCCCAAGCGAACTCGGCGACTTAGGATTCTCGATCTCGAATCTAAGTTCAAGGCGTTTCCCTGAATTCACCATGTTGGCGGGTATGACAATGCGTCGAACCACCTCTCGCATTCCGTGGCTTATAATCCAGTAGTCAAGTGATCGATCAGCGATGTAAATGTTTGCACATTGATTCGGATGATGCTCGGTGGTAAATGCGCCTGCGCGAAATTCGATGACTAGATCCTTTTGGGTTTCACGGGGTGTAAAGGCGATTATTGCCATCCGTTCACGAGTCCACCGACCCCATGGTTCCGGCCCATAAAAACCTTCCAGTTCAATGGGTCCAATAGCCCAATCTGGATACTTGCCAATAGATATATTTGAAAACTCGAAAACCGGTTGAACTGGTTCTTCAATTCTCGCATTAATAAGGCCGTTATCCAAGGTATCTTGCATTGGAGCATCGTAGCACCTAACTCGTACAGGAAAGTCGCAAACACCAATAAATAATGGGGTATTGCTGGGTATCACCTGAAAAACAAGCGCCCTGTCTCTCCATTCATAATTGTGGATCACGTGGACATCACGGCTATGAAGTGCGATGGTTACACTGTAACTACCTTGACCCAACCTCAATTCGGGAAAATAATAATCCACAATGAAACGTTCGCCAATGCCAATGTGTTCTTTGCTTACACCGTGGTGGAATGTGTTGGTACCAAACACATCATTACCCAACCTGTCTTTTAACAGAATCCCGACCGTCAATTCTTCAACACTGGTATTTGCTTTAGCTAAAACCCTGAACGTGACTGCTTCGCCGCTGATTATGGCCCTAACCGATTGATCATTGCAGAATAACTCCACTTCCTCGATTTCCACCTCGAAGGTACCGGAAACCGTAATAGTATTTCCGCAGCCATCTCCCGACTGACGTATCTGATAATCCGCTTCCTGTTTGGCAATCATTGCGTTGTAATAGTCCATTACACTCTCCGGATCTCCATCACGCTGAATGACCCCTTCGTCGAGCAGTAAGGCGCGATCACAAAGGGTTTTGATGGAACCTGCACTATGGGAGACAAATAACAGTGTCGTCCCCTCTTCACGAAATTTCCGTATCCGGTCGAAGCTCTTATGCTGAAAATACGTATCCCCCACCGACAAGGCTTCATCCACGATTAAGATGTCTGGGCGTACGGCAGTAGCTATGCTGAAAGCTACCCGAACCATCATCCCGCTGGAATAAATCCGAACTGGCTGATCCATGTAGTCGCCAATCTCGGCAAAATCTTCGATTTCCGGCATGAGCGACTTGATTTCACCCACACTCAATCCAAGGAGTTGACCCGCCATCAGAACATTCTGTCTCCCAGAAAAGTCTGGGTGGAAACCCATACCAAGTTCGAGAAGAGCGGCAACCCGCCCGCTTAATTCCACATTACCGGTCGTTGGCTGAGTCGTTCCTGTTATGATTTTTAGCAGGGTGCTTTTCCCAGCCCCGTTCAAGCCGATGATTCCAATCGACTCACCCGGGACAACTTCGAAGCTGATTCCTCGCAATGTCCACTTGAGGGTGTGACGGGGTTTACTGAAAGGAATCGTCCATTCCGCCAGACGTGACCAGCGCGAGGGATATTGTTTGTAGGCTTTTCCAATATTAGATACCCGAATGCTGCCCATTAAAGCTCATCCACCATTTCGCCAGAACGCTTGCGGAATAGAATTAACCCGAACAAGCAAAGAGTCAAAGAAATTGCACTAACCGGTAACAAACTATCCCACTGAGGCCATTGGCCATGAACCAAAACGGTTTGATATGTCTGAATGATCGACGTCATTGGATTCCAGGAAATAGCATCATGTATTCCATCGGAAAGGATCGATATAGGATAAACAATAGGAGTGAACCAAAACCAGAACTGTATGACCACACCGGCAAGCTGCCCAACGTCCCTGAAAAATACATTAAGCACGCCAATGATCATGCCCAGGCCAATGGCAAAAAGAGTTTGAATCACCAAGGCAGGAAATATGCCGAAGAATACCCAACCGGGGAAGTTTTCGGTCAACGCAAGAAATCCTACAAACAATCCAAAAAGGATGAAAAAATTAAGACTTGCACTAAGGATGATTATCAACGGAAGACAGATACGCGGAAAGGTCATTTTTTTGATGAGATTTCCGTTTTCTATGAAAACGGTTTGACAGCGGTTGACGATTTCCGCAAAAAAACCCCAAGTCATTACCCCTGAACATAGAAAAATCCCGTAAGCGAATTCTCTTTCAACCCCATGCAATCGAGCCTGCATGACTTGGGAAAAAATGACCGTGTATACCACGATCATGGCAATCGGGTTGATGATGGACCATGTTGCTCCCAATATCGAATTCCGGTAGCGCATCTGGAACTCGCGTTTAACATTGCCAAGTATGAACCCACGATATTTCCACGCGGCGCCGAAGAGACTAACTGCCATTATTGATTTCTACCACACCATCTGTCTACAAACCGGACGATATCACCTTTTCAGGACATATACCGCCTTTGGTTTCTATTTATTAAATTAAGAATTCCTGAAATTATCAGACAAATTTTGATCCTCATGAAATAGATTTCATGCATTATAGCTATTGGCTTTTTGATTCTTCAACCCATACTCAGAGGAATTGGGGAGTTGAGAAGTCACTATGGCTGTTGGGAGTATCCTTTTCTCCCTTCCTGGAAAACGGCTTCGAGAGTCGGGGCATCGAGGACACGGTCTAGCCAGGTTTCCAAGGTAACGATATCGGCGGCTTCGACTTTTCCTTTGACCCACTCGGGCAAGGCGCCGAAACGGTGGGTCGATAGACGCTTGAGCAATTTAGCGGCTTCTTCCCGCTGACCCTCCTGCCTGCCTTCTTGCTCACCTTCCTGTCTGCCTTCCTGTCTGCCTTCCTGTCTGCCTTCCTGTCTGCCTTCCTGTCTGCCTTCCTGTCTGCCTTCCTGCCTACCTTCTTGCTTACCTTCAGAGAATACATCCTGGTAAAATCGGGTCTGTTTCAAATCGATATCGGTCAATCCCAACATGGCTTGTATCTCCTCGCGGCTGTTCCGCGGTAATTTATAGACGAGAATGGTTTCCAGAAAATCGAGCAGTTCCTGCCAGTCGTAATTCTCCACTCGGCTCGCCTGAGGTTCGGGATGCAGAAGCCGGCGTGCCCGCAGGATTGCTTCAGCCGGCGCCTCGATCAATACCCGCAGGAGTTCCCAACCCGGAGTATCCCTATTCCTCCCATCCAAGGCACCGAGGTCCACCCGTCGCACTTCGGGCAGATTCAAGAGCGAGACATAACCGGACGGGATACGCTCCACCGTGAGCTTGGGATAGAGGACTACCGCGCGCCAGTGGCGTGGCTGTGGATGCTGGTGTAGATAGAGGAAGATTTCGGCGAAAAAACGCCGATAAAAGGCTTCGTCCGGCTGAAACTGAACTTCGATGAAGACCCAAGGGTCGACGCTAGCTTCCGGCGGTGTGAGTACGCCATCCAGACGAAAAGCGGTCTGTTTGATTTCTTCGGACCGGAAGACATAGCCCTCAGGGGTGAGCGTGTCCACACCGGCAAGGTCCAGCGCGAGTTCGGGCCAGCGCTGGAATAGTCGGTAGAATAGGCTATCGGTTTTCATTTGACCCGTTCATCTGCGAATGCGATCTTCACCACCCATGAGGATTTTAACTCAACGCGCTTTGGCATCAGCAAAATCGGTGGTGTGCATTAGGATTGCTATCAAAACTAGCCATTTCGAACATCTTCGCCTTGTCCTGTGGAGAGATCTATTATCTGCAATTATTTGCCATTCACCAAAACAACCCATATTCGACATCTTGCAGCATATAGACTAATGCCGAAACTGAATCGGTTGATTTTTATAAGATTTCATATCCACTTCGTCAACCATGCGCATAAAATGGTTTTTACTCTCGGCGCGTTGTGAGGAGTCCACTTACAGAAATCCGGAGTGTGAAGGAGTGTAACCCGAACAGTCATAAACCGGAAATTTTTTGATACCCGCCTTCACCCCATGGATCTGACGGGAAATCTTGCCTGCTACTCCTCTGAATCTAAGCTTGTAACGGCCATTCGCCGGCTCATTCCCTTCTTGCTCCAAAGAAAAATCACCATGAAATGGCATAACTGATTGATAAATTGGTAATTTTATTCATCTCATAGTAGCTGTTTTTAGAGCGAGAAGGGAATAGAGATTGATAGCAGCCGCATCGATAAACTCACTATATCCTTCCGGTTAACAAATCCACGGGATTTAAGCCAATCCTCATGATGCTCCGCATCTGAAAATAAAAATCCTACGAAGCGTTTCATGCCACGGCGATTTGGTTTAACTTAAACCCCATGATTCTCGACCGATTCCATCCCGCCCTCTCCGCCTGGTTCCTTGAGACCTTCCCCGCCCCCACCGACTGCCAAGCCCAGGCCTGGTCGTCGATCAAGGAAGGCAGGCATACCCTCATCGCCGCGCCCACCGGCTCGGGCAAGACCCTGGCCGCGTTTCTGGCCGCCATCGACGAACTGGTCCGGCTTGGCACGGAACACCGGCTGGAAGCCACGACCCAAGTCCTGTACATCTCGCCCCTGAAGGCGCTGAGCAACGATATCCAGAAGAATCTCCAGCAGCCTTTGGAGGGGGTGAACCGCAAGCTGTTCGAACTGGGTGATACCGAGGTCGCCATCCGCTCCATGGTGCGCACCGGCGACACGCCCACGGTGGCTCGCACCGCGATGACGAAGCAGCCGCCCCACCTGCTGGTCACCACCCCGGAGTCGCTCTACATCCTGCTCACCAGCGTGGGCGGACGGCGCCTATTGAAAACCGTGCGCACGGTGATCGTGGACGAAATCCACGCCATCCTCGGCAGCAAGCGCGGCTCGCATCTCTCCCTGTCCCTGGAACGATTGGAGCGGCTGAGCGGTGGACGCTTGGTCCGGATCGGGCTTTCCGCCACCCAAAAACCCATAACAGAAGTCGCGAGGTTTCTGGTGGGGGATGCCGACTGCCACGTCGTCGATGCCGGCCACATGCGCCAGCGGAATCTGGCCATCGAACTGCCGGATTCGCCCCTGGAAGCGGTGCTATCCAACGAGGCGGCGAAGTCGATCCACGACCGCATGGCGCAATTGATACTGGAACACCGCACCACCCTGATCTTCGTCAACAACCGGCGCATGGCCGAGCGTCTGGCCCGCGCCCTGAGCGAGCGCATCGGAGAAGACAACATCAGTTCCCACCATGGCAGCCTGGCCCGCGAGCAGCGGTTGTCCGCCGAATGCCGGTTGAAGGAAGGCAAACTGAAAGCCTTGGTAGCCACGGCTTCGCTGGAGTTGGGCATCGACATCGGCGACGTGGACCTGGTCTGTCAGTTGGGCACCACCGGTTCCATCGCCACCTTCCTGCAGCGGGTGGGACGCTCCGGCCACTTCGCCGGGGGAACCCCCAAGGGCCGGCTATTTCCCACCAGCCGGGACGATCTCATCGAATGCCTGGCGCTTTTGGATGCCATCCGCCGCAGTGAGCTGGATCTGCTGCGCATTCCTGCCAAGCCGTTGGACGTGCTGGCTCAACAGATCGTCGCCATGGTCGCCTGCGAGGACTGGGCGGAAGACGAGTTGTTCGCCACCTTGCGCCGCGCCTGGCCTTACCGCGATTTGGAGCGAGCGGAGTTCGACGAGGTGGTGAAGATGCTGGCGGAGGGTTTTTCCACCCGGCGCGGACTGCGCGGAGCCTATCTGCATCGGGACGGCATCTACCGCCGGTTGATGGCGCGCAAGGGCGCGCGGCTGACCGCCATCACCTGCGGCGGGGCGATTCCGGACAATGCCGAATACCGGGTGATCCTGGAGCCTTCCGGGGATTTCATCGGCACGGTGGACGAGGATTTCGCCATCGAGAGCATGGCCGGCGACATCTTCCAATTGGGCAACGCCAGTTGGCGCTTGTTGAAATTGGAGACCGGGATCCTGCGGGTGGAAGACGCTCAGGGACTACCACCCAGCATCCCGTTCTGGATCGGCGAAGCGCCGGGACGCACTCACGAATTATCACTAGCGGTCTCCAGGCTGAGGCTGGAACTCGTCGAACAGCTTTCCCCTCCGGAGGGAGCGGCCGAAGGAAAGCCGGGGGAGCGAATGGATCTGAACCGGGCCGTTTATTGGCTGGAACGAAATCTCGGCGTCTCTTCCCAAGCTGCCGAGCAGGCCGTGGCTTATCTCGCCGCCGCCCAGGCCGCATTGGGCGTGATGCCGAGCTTCGATACCGTGGTATTCGAGCGCTTCTTCGACGAATCCGGCGGCATGCAGTTCATCATCCATGCGCCTTTCGGCAGCCGGCTCAACCGTGCCTGGGGGCTGGCCCTGCGCAAGCGCTTCTGCCGGGGCTTCAATTTCGAGTTGCAGGCGGCGGCCACCGAAAACGCGGTGATCCTTTCCCTGAGCACCTCCCACAGCTTTCCCCTGCTGGATGTGGCGAAATTCCTCAATTCCAATACCGTGCGGGATTTACTGATCCAGGCCCTGTTGGCCGCACCCATGTTCAATGTGCGCTGGCGCTGGAACGCGGTGTGCTCCCTGGCCTTGAAACGGTTCCAGGGCGGCAGGAAGACCCAGCCCTATCTGTTGCGCATGCAGGCGGAAGACCTGGTGGCCTGCATATTCCCCGACCAACTCGCCTGCCTGGAAAACATCGTCGGTGACCGGCAGATTCCCGACCACCCGCTGGTTCATCAAACCATCGAGGATTGCCTGACCGAGGCCATGGACATCGACCGTTTGCTCGAGGTGATCCGGGGCATCGAGACTGGCAGGATCGAAGTCGTGGCGCGGGATCTGGTGGAGCCTTCCCCGCTGGCGGCGGAGATCGTCAACAGCCGGGTCTACAGTTTCCTCGACGGAGCCCCGCTGGAGGAGCGCCGAACCCGCGCCGTAGCCAGCCGCCGCTGGCTGGATCCTTCCACCGCCGCCGACCTGGGTCGACTGGACGAGGCCGCCATCGCCCGCGTGCGCGAGGAAGCCTGGCCGCAAGCCGGCGACAGGGAGGAATTGCATGATGCCTTGAATGTCACCGGATTCATCCATCACCCCGAAGAAAGCGGCAATCGCGGTTTCTCCCCCAGCCCTACCCAGCTACATGCCGGAACGACGGAGGAAGACCTTCAATCTCCGCCGCTCCCAGGAATTTGGCCCACGCTGTTTGCCCAACTCACCACGCTAGGCCGGGCCGCCGCATTGCCATTGCCCCAAGGCGAGTTGTGGATCGCCGCGGAGCGCTGGCCACAGTTCCGCGTCCTTTATCCCGGACTTCGCCCGCAGCCGGAACTGAATCTGCCGCCGGAATGGGAACGGCAGGCTTGGGAGCCGGAAGCCGCCCTGGGGGAAATCCTCCGCGCCCGGCTGAGCGCCTTGGGCCCGGTGGAAACCGCAAGCATCGCCAGGCAGATGGCTTTGTCCGATACCCAGGTCGAACAGGCCCTGCTCAAACTGGAAATCGAGGGTTTCCTGCTGCGCGGATCTTTCACGCAAAGCCCCCTTGGGGAAGGGGCCGCCATGGAATGGTGCGAACGCCGATTGTTGGCCCGCATCCACCGCTACACCATCGACCGGCTGCGCCAGGAAATCGAACCGGTGAGCAGCGCGGATTTCATGCGCTTCCTGTTCCGCTGGCAAAGGGCGCGGCCGGATGTGCGCGGCGAAGGCCCGGACGCTTTGGCTTCCGTGCTGGAGCAACTGGAAGGCTTCGAAGCCGCCGCCATGGCCTGGGAGAGCGACATCCTGCCTTCCCGCATCCGCGACTACGACCCGGCCTGGCTAGACGCCCAGTGTCTGTCCGGCAAGACTCTCTGGGTACGGCTCACCCCTGCCCTATCCGCCCAGGCGCCGGTGAAATCCTCCCCCATCGCCTTGCTGCAGCGCCGCCGCATCTCCGCCTGGAGAGCCCTGCAAAAGAGCGGGGAAATGCCGGAAATCTCCGCCTCTGCCCGGCGTTTGATGGAAACTTTGGCGGCGCTTGGGGCATCGTTCTTCGAGGAGTTGGCCGACGCCGCCGGGTTGCTGAAAACTCAGGCGGAAGCCGCCCTGGCGGAGTTGGTCGCCAAGGGCCTGGCCCATGCCGACAGTTTCAAGGGATTGCGGGCCCTCCTAGTCCCCGAGGACAAGAAGCGCCGTTACAAGGGCATCTCTCTATTCGGCATCGAGGATGCGGGGAGATGGTCCCTGATTACCCCCTTTTCCTTGCAGGCCAGCAAGCCTCCACTTGAAAGGGAAAGCCGTCAAACGCCTATGGAACGTGATGAATTGGCCAATACCGCCATCGAATACATCGCCGACGTATTGCTGCGCCGCTATGGCGTGATGTTCCGCGCCTTGCTGGCCCGCGAATCCGCAGCCCCCGCCTGGCAGGAACTATTGAAGGTATATCGCAAACGGGAGGCGCGGGGAGAGATACGCGGCGGCCGCTTCGTCGCCGGCCATTACGGCGAACAGTTCGCCCTGCCGGAAGCGGTGGAAGCGCTGCGATCCGTCCGCAAGCAAGCGAGTGAAGACGAAATCTGCGCCATCGGCGCGGCCGACCCCCTCAACCTGGTGGGCATCATCACCCCCGGCGCCAAACTCCCCGCCCTGCCCGGCAACCGGGTGCTGTACAAAGCCGGTATTCCCCTGGCGATCTTATCGGGCAAGGAGATGCGCTGGCTGGTGAAGCCGGAGACGGAAGATGAATGGGATATTAAAAACCGCCTGATCCGCCGCCAGATGCCGCCGCAGTTGAAAGCTTATTGGTGACACGCCATTCAGCCAGCAGAACCTGAAAGCCGGCTCAATTCCGCTTCGCTGAAGCCCGCCAAACGGCGCAGTTCCAGATTGAACGGCCCCCTCGCCTGCCCTTTCATATGGCGCTCGATGAGAACGAAATATTCCTCTTCCGGGTTCAGCCCGCGTTGGTCGCAGATCCAGCGGAACCACTGCGTACCCAAGGCGACATGGCCGACCTCGTCGTGTAGGATGCGTTCCAGCACGGCGACGCTGACGGCATCTCCCGCGTTTTCCAGTTTCGCCATCATGGCCGGCGTCACATCCAATCCCCGCGCCTCCATGAAGCGCGGCACCAAGGCCATGCGCGCCAGCACATCGTCAGCGGTGTCCCTGGCGATACCCCAAAGCCCTCCATGGGCCGGCAGATCGCCATAATCCGCACCCAACTCCCGCAAGCGCTCGCGGATCATCTCGAAATGCCGCGCTTCTTCCTCGGCTACGCCCAGCCAGTCGAAATAATACGGATTCGGCAAACCCCGGAAACGGTAAAGATGGTCGAAAGCCAGTTGTATGGCGCTGAATTCGATATGGGCCACGGCGTGCAGCAAAGCCACCCTGCCCTCGGTGCGGTCCAGCCTGCGCCTGGGCAGTTTGCGGGGATCGACCAGGCGGGGGCGATCCGGAAAACGGGCGGCATTCACCGCCAGCGGGGGAAACGCCTCGGAATCCAAGCCGAGTTCTCCCGTTTCATGGCACTGCCAAGCCTGATGGGTAATCGCCAGCTTGGTTTCGACATCGGGGGAGCATAGGGCCTGTTCGGCCAGGGCAAAAAGATTGGGCATGGAATGGAACCGGTTCAATGGAAAAGAATGGCTTCGGGGTTTTGGCACAAACGCAAACGGTGACGTAAGCTACGCAAACGATCAAGCAAATCGCGTCGAGCTTTGGGCAGTTTACGCAATCGTTTGAGCGGCTTGGGTAAACGGTAACGCAGCCTACGCAAACGATAGAGTAAATCTCATCGGGCTTTGGGCATGAAACACAAATATTTGGGCGAATTGGGTAAACGATGACGTAAGCTACGCAAACGATCAAGCAAACCGCGTCGAACTTTACGTGATTCGTGTCAACGATTGAGCCACACGGGCAAACACCGATGTACTTTACGCTAGGCTGGGTGACACCTTGAAAAATGATTAGGGGTGAGGCGAAGAGCCTAAGCTACTACCGAATCCTGTCCAATCCTTCACTGAAAGCCCCATGAGTCATACCATCCACATTCCCGCCGATGAGATCGAAATCAGCGCCATGCGTTCCCAGGGATCGGGAGGACAGAACGTCAACAAGGTGTCGAGCGCCATCCATTTGCGCTTCGCCATCCGCCCATCCAGCTTGTCCGAAGACCATAAGGAAAGATTGCTGGCATTGAACGATAGGCGCATCAGCGCCGAAGGCGTCATCGTGATCAAGGCCCAGTTGCATCGAAGCCAGGAACTGAACCGCCTGGATGCTTTGCAGCGCCTGCATGAACTGGTGCAAATCACGGCCAAACCGCCCAGGAAGCGCAAACCCACCCGCCCCACTCGCAGCTCGCAGAAAAAGCGCCTGGAAAACAAATCCCGGCACGGGCAATTGAAAACCTTGCGCGGAAAAATCAGCGACTGAGGCTTCCAATCCTTTCATGAACGCCGCGCTGCTTTTTTCCGTCTTCGTCATCGCTTCCTGCGGCCTGGTCTATGAACTGGTAGCCGGGGCGCTGGCGAGTTATCTGGTGGGGGATTCTATCACCCAGTTTTCCACTGTCATTGGCGTCTATTTATTCGCCATGGGCGTGGGCTCTTGGGTTTCGCGCTTCATCGATCGCGGGGTGGTGCGGCGCTTCATCGAGGTGGAGGTGATGGTGGGCCTGGTGGGCGGGTTTTCCGCCGCCATTCTGTTCGTGATCTTCGCCTGGCTGTCCGGTCCTTTCAAGCCGGCTTTATACGGGTTGGTCTCGGTCACCGGCATCCTGGTGGGATTGGAAATCCCCCTGGTGATGCGCATACTGAGGCAGCATTACGCTTTCAAGGACGTGGTTTCCCATGTGCTCAGCGTGGATTACCTGGGCGCCCTGGCGGTTTCCCTGGCTTTCCCCTTGATCCTGGCGCCGAGGCTGGGGCTGATCCGCACCGCCTTGATGTTCGGCTTGATGAACGTGGCCGTGGCGGGCTGGGCAAGCTGGCTGTTTCGCGATCAACTGTCCCGGCCAGGCGCACTGCGCCTGCAATGCACGCTCGCCGCCCTCGCCCTGGCTGTAGGCCTGGTCTCGGCGGACAGGCTGACGCGCTGGGCGGAAGAAAACATTTATGCCGACGACATCGTCTTTGCCGAGACCACGCCCTACCAGCGCATCGTGCTGACCCGCTGGAAAGACGATCTGCGCCTGTTCCTCAACGGCAATCTCCAGTTCAGTTCCAGGGACGAATACCGCTACCACGAGGCCTTGGTCCATCCCGGCCTGGCCGCCCTGCCCGGCGCCAGGAAGGTGCTGGTGCTGGGCGGCGGCGACGGCTTGGCCTTGCGGGAAATCCTGAAATACCCCCAAATCGAGAGCATCACCCTGGTGGATCTGGACGCACGCATGACCGAGTTGTTTTCGAAGAGACCCTTCCTTTCCGAACTCAACGCAGGCTCGCTGAATTCACCCAAGGTGAAAGTGATCAACGACGATGCCCTGGTCTGGCTGGAAAACCACCGGGATTTCTATGACTTCATCGTGGTGGATTTTCCCGACCCCACCAACTATGCACTCGGGAAGCTGTACACCAACGCCTTTTATCGCCTGCTGGAAAAGCGCCTGTCCGCGCGGGGCCTGATGGTGATCCAAGCCACCTCGCCGCTGTTCGCCCGCCGCTCGTTCTGGTGCGTGGAGCAAACCCTGCGCAGCGTGGGCCTGGAGCCTGCGCCTTACCATGCCTTGGTGCCCTCCTTCGGCGAATGGGGTTACATCCTCGCCGGGCGCGAGCGTTACATCCCGCCTAGCCGCTATCCCGACGGATTGCGCTTCGTCGATCCCCAGACGGCGGCCTCGCTGTTCGCCTTCCCACCCGACATGCAAGCCCTCCCGGCCGAGGTGAACCGGCTGGACAACCAGATTCTGGTGCGTTACCACGAAGAGGAATGGAGCCGGCAAGGACCTTAGGCGAAAGACCAGGCCGAACGCATCTCAGGCTTCGATCGACACCCAAGTCCCCGCCTCTACCCTGTCGAACAAATCCAGCAGGTCGAAACTCCTCATGCGGATGCAGCCATGGGATTGCGGCCGACCGGTCACGCCCTGATCGGGACTGCCGTGGATATAGATGTAACGCCAGGCGGTGTCGACTTCACCATAACGGTTGAAGCCGGGCTCCAGCCCACCCAACCAGAGGATGCGGCTCAGTATCCAGTCGCGATCGGGATGTCGCTCGGCCAAATCCGCATCGTAGATTTCGCCGGTCCAGCGCCGACCCACGAACACGGCGTTGGCGGGTGCATCCTTGCCGATTCGGGCGCGGATGACATGCCAGCCGCGCGGGGTGCAGCCCGAACCCTTGCGTTCGCCCGGCCCGTTTTGGGCGGTGGAAACCGGGTAGCGTTGCACGACCTCGCCGTTTTCGATCAACTCTAGCCGTTGCTGGGCGATGCTGACGCGCAAATGGAAGGCGGGCCGATCCGTTCGGTGGGCAGTCAAATTGCCCATCGTCTGCTGAATGGGCGAGATCAAGGCTGAGCCAATACCCTCCATAGCCGGTTTCAAATCGGCAGCGGAGTGTTGCAGTGGGTTCAGCACCTCGATCACGGCGTGGTCATCAGGCTGGATGGCAATCATGCCGCTTTTCTAGGAATTAAGCTGTAGGGGTCAAAATTCTTCAGCTCTTGGTCGCCTATTTCAATCCCAAAAATATCGGCCTGTTGCTTGCCCCAATCCAGAATATTGATGTAGGCCATGAGAGCCCCGCGGTCCTCATCGCTTAATGAGGGTTTAGCAAACAAAACCACGCCTTCATCCATTGCCCGACGCATCACTTCTTCAAACGCGGCATAAGATGCCATTTCATCATTCTTCATTTCTGCTCTCCAGGATGCCTTTCAACACATCAATTTCGGTCTGAATTCGAGCAACATCGCCAGGCCATTTTTTGTTCACCAATGCGTCGATCTGACGAGAGTCTGCATCGCTTGGTAATTTAATATAAGGGGACGCAATCCATTGCAGATGCTCTTCAATGCGTAATTCCATCGTTTTTATGGCGCGCTCCAACATGGATTTTGGCCGATCCTTGTAATTTTTCCAGGTTCCATAATGGGTTCCCCCATTCCTGGCAATTTCATAGGCCTCATTCATGTTTTTTATCGCATTTTCGAGTGTGGCAAACAAAACTAGCCGCGCCGTTGTTCCCGGGCCTGCGGGATGCCCTTGACATGCGCGGGCTGTAGTCCCTGCCGGGATCAGGTTCCGCCGGTTAACCATTGGCGGCGTCGGGGTTTGTTGAGTCCGCTATCCTGGCCGGTGCGGGCCTTGGCCTGGGGTTCAATGAGATCAGACTCTATCGACATCGATACCCACATGGAGGGACACCAATAAAATTGCCCTACCGCTCGAACAAGGCAATGGATTCGACATGACGGGTGTGGGGGAACATGTCCATCACCCCGGCTCGCTGCAAGCGGTAGCCGTATTGATGAACCAGGATACCGGCATCGCGCGCCAGGGTGGACGGGTTGCAGGAAACATAGACGATGCGGGAAGCGCGCCATTTCCCCGCATAAGCCAGGATTTCCAACGCACCGGCGCGGGAAGGATCGAGCAGCACCTTATCGTAACACCGATTGGCCCAAAGCGCATCGTCCTGGGATTGGATCAAGTCGGCGACATGGAATTCCACGTTTTCCAGCCCGTTGTCCGCCGCGTTTTGCCGAGCCCGCTCCACCGCCTCCCTGCCGCCTTCCACGCCGGTGACATGGGCCGCTTGGCGCGCCAACGCCAAGCTGAAATTACCGATGCCGCAGAACAGATCGAGCACGCAGTCACCGGGTTGAGGCGCCAGCACTTCCAGCACCCGGCCCACCATCTTGCGGTTGATTTCGACATTGACCTGGGTGAAGTCGGTGGGCTGGAATCGAAACTCGACGCCGGCTTCGGGCAGCAGGTAATTCAACAGCGGCGGATTCTCGGGCCATAGGGCGAACACCGAATCGGGCCCTTTGGGTTGCAGATAGATATCGAAACCGAAGCGCTGACCAAATTCCCGCAAGATGTCCCGATCGGCCTGCGAGGGCTCGTCCATCACCCGGAACACCAAAGCGGCGCGCTCGTCGCCCACGGCCACCTCGATTTGCGGCATCCGGTCGCGGATGCCCAAGCCGCCTATCATTTCCGCCAAATCGCGCAGATGCTCGCCCACCCGGGGGTGCAACACCGGGCAGGATTCGATTTCGGCGATGAAAGCGCTGGATTTCTCGCGAAACCCCACCAGCACCTTGTTTTTCTTCGCCACCCATTTGACGCCCAAGCGGGCTTTGTGGCGATAACCCCAATGCGGCCCGGTCAGCGGCGGCCAGAGGGCTTCCGGATCCACTTTGCCGATGCGGCGGAATTGTTCGAGGAGCAGATTCTGCTTCTCGGCGATCTGCGCACCCTCCTCCAGATGTTGCAAACTGCAACCGCCGCAAACGCCGAAATGCGGGCACTTGGGCTCGACGCGGTTGGGCGCGGGGGCGATCACCCGTTCGACGCGGCCTTCGGCGAAATCGCGTTTGATGAGGGTGTAGACGAACTCGACCTCCTCACCGGGCAAGGCGCCATCGATGAACACGGCTTTGCCGTCCACGTGGGCCACGCCCCGAAGATCATGGGCGTAGGATTCGATGCAGGTCTCGACTTGGTTTTGCGGGAGAGGTTTACGCTTGGAGCGTTTGGACATGGATTCAATGCTACAGAGTCAGACGGCATCAGTCAGGAAACACACCAGTCGACAGATATCGATCGCCCCGGTCGCAGATGATCACCACGATCACCGCATTCTCGACCTCTTTCGACAGGTGCAAGGCCGCCGCCACCGCCCCGCCGGAGGAAATCCCGGCGAAGATGCCTTCGACGGCGGCAAGCTGGCGGGTGGTTTCCTCCGCCGTGGCCTGGTCCATGTCCAGGATGCGGTCCACTCGGAAGGCTTCGTATATCTTCGGCAGATATTCCTCGGGCCAGCGGCGGATGCCGGGAATTTTCGATTCGCCCTCGGGCTGCACGCCGACGATTTGCACCGCGGGATTTTTTTCCTTGAGGAAACGTGAAGTGCCCATGATGGTGCCGGTGGTGCCCATGGAACTGACGAAATGGGTGATTTTCCCATGGCTGTCGCGCCAGATTTCAGGGCCCGTGCCTTCGTAGTGCGCGAGAGGGTTGTCCGGATTGGCGAACTGATCCAGCACCTTGCCCTCCCCTTTGCGTTCCATTTCCCTGGCCAGATCGATGGCGGCCTCCATGCTGCCTTTAGCCGGCGTGAGGAGGATTTCCGCGCCGAAAGCTTTCATGGTCGCCCGGCGTTCCACGCTCATGTTATCCGGCATGATCAAGGTCATACGATAACCCATGATGGCCGCCGCCATGGCCAAAGCGATGCCGGTGTTGCCGCTGGTGGCCTCGATGAGGCGGTCCCCCGGCTTGATTTCGCCACGCATCTGCGCCTGTTTGATCATGCTCAAAGCCGGTCTGTCCTTCACCGAACCGGCGGGATTGTTGCCTTCCAGCTTGGCGAGAAGGGTGTTGGATGTTTCGCCCGGCAAACGCTGCAGGCGCACCAATGGCGTATTGCCGACAAAGGATTCGATGGTGGGATAGTTCATGGGGGACTCGCACTGGGGTTCATCAAGGGTTCATGCTCCGCGACATGCAATCGCGAAGCCAGGCCGCCTTCGGCTCACCCGGATTTCGGGGCCGAACCGCGGAACCCCATAGAGAAGCGCAAAAGGCAGCCCGATCAGGCATTATAAACGTCCTTCGCGGACACGGTCATTCCCAACTTCCGCACCGGGTTCTCGTGCCCTACAATAGGCTCCTCATCTACACCTCCAAAACCTCATGCCATCCGTCGAATTGCTCTCCCCAGCCGGCACCTTGAAGAACATGCGCTATGCCTTCGCCTATGGGGCGGACGCGGTCTATGCCGGCCAGCCGCGTTACAGCCTGCGGGTGCGCAACAACGATTTTTTGGAAGACAATCTTGCCATCGGCATCGCCGAGGCCCATGCCTTGAGCAAAAAATTTTATCTGGCCGTCAACGTCCTGCCGCACAACAGCAAGATCAAGACCTTCATCAAGGATATCGCCCCCATCGTCGCCATGGGACCGGATGCCCTGATCATGGCCGACCCCGGCCTGATCCTGCTGGCGCGGGAAGCCTGGCCACATATGCCCATTCACCTGTCGGTGCAGGCCAACACGATGAATTTTGCCTCGGTGCGATTCTGGCAATCGGTAGGGATCAGCCGCATCATCCTGTCGCGCGAGCTTTCCCTAGCCGAGATCGCCGAAATCCGCCAACAATGCCCCGACATGGAACTGGAAACCTTCGTCCATGGCGCCCTGTGCATCGCCTATTCCGGGCGCTGCCTGTTGTCCGGCTACTTCAACCACCGTGACCCCAACCAGGGAACCTGCACCAATTCCTGCCGCTGGAAATACGATATCGCGCCGGCAGAGGAAAACGCCGAGGGCGATTTCATCGCCGGGAAGCTGGGCATTTCACTGGCCGAGTTGAACCGGGCCGACTGCGGCGGGGCGCAACGCCATCCCCTGGCCGATCAGGTCTATCTGCTGGAGGAAGAGAATCGTCCGGGCGAATTCATGCCGGTGATGGAAGACGAACACGGCACCTACATCATGAACTCCAAAGACCTACGGGCCGTGGAGCATGTCCAGCGCTTGATCGAAATCGGCGTGGACAGCCTGAAGATCGAAGGCCGCACCAAATCCCATTACTATGTCGCCCGCACCGCCCAGGTCTACCGCCAGGCCATAGACGACGCCCTGGCCGGCAAGCCGTTCGACCCTCATCTGCTGGGGGTGCTGGAAAACCTGGCCCAGCGCGGCTACACGGATGGTTTCTACCAGCGCCACCACAGCCACGAATACCAGAACTACCTGCGCGGCTACTCGCAAGGCCACCAGCAGCAATTCGTCGGCGAAATCAGCGGCTTCGACTCGGATACGGGGCTGGCCCTGGTATTGGCGAAGAACAAATTCGCCGTGGGCGATAAGCTGGAGTTGATTTCGCCGACCGGCAACCACGACATCGTGCTGGAAAGCATGACGGACAAACACGGCATGCCGCTACAAGAGGCCCCCGGCGGCGGCTGGGAAGTGAAAATCCCCCTGCCGGTTCAAATTGGCAAGCGCGGTTTGTTGGCGAAATACTTGTAGAACTTCGGCCTGCTCAACAACACTTCGCTATCAATCGAATCCTATAAACTGGAGAAATCACATGATCCGCGCCATTGAAGTCAAGGGGTTGCGCGCCCTGCGCTATGTGAGCGTGGCGCTTTCGCCTTTTCAGATCATGGTCGGTCCTAACGCCAGCGGTAAAAGTACGCTATTTGATGCGCTATTAATTGCCCGCGACATTCTCAACAGCGGCCTGGAGGCGACGATTTTCGGCGATTTGAGGATGAATATCGCACAACGGGCGGTTGACCCGCGTGATCTGACATGGCTCCGTCAAGGTACAGGCTTTCAAATCGCCATTACCCTGGAATTGCCCACCGAAATCGTGCACAAACTGGAAGGGCGCTACACCTTGTCGCGCTACGAATTGGCCGTACATACCGATAAAATATTAGGTTTCGAGCATGAAACCTTGTGGCTGTGCAACACAGGAAAGAAACAGGAAGATCGACAACTTCAACTCTTCCCCTCTTCTAGAGAAGCACCCACGAATGTGATTCTACCGTCGAATAAAAAAAGCCCACCAGGTTGGCGCAAAGTAGTCAGTAAGGTGGTAGAAAGCGGCAATGATTATTTCCGCTCCGAAACTTCCGATTGGAATAATCTGTTTCGCCTTGGCCCCAATAAAAGCGCCCTGGCCAATCTTCCCGAAGACGAGCAGAAATTTCCCGCCGCTACCTGGACCAAGCGAGTGTTGATGGAAGGCGTGCATCGACTGATGCTCAACGCGGAAAAAATGCGCCTGCCCGCCCCCGCGGGATCGCCTCGCGAGTTCCTTCCCGATGGCGCCAACCTGCCTTGGGTTGTGCATGAACTGGAAAGCCGTGACCCAGAGGCAAAGCGGGATTGGGTCAGGCATATCGCCACCACGCTGGAGGATTTGGTGGACATCCAGGTTAGGGAAAAGCCGGAAGACCGCTCCCGCTACCTGGAGCTGAGTTATAGCAACGGGCTGGTCGCTCCGTCCTGGTTGCTGTCAGATGGAACCTTGCGTCTGCTGGCCTTGACGCTGTTGGCTTATGCGCCCAACCCACCTAGCCTGGTTTTGATCGAAGAGCCGGAAAACGGCATCCACCCCAAGGCTATCGAGACGGTTATTCAGTCGCTTTCCTCGGTGTACTCCGCTCAAGTACTGTGCGCCACGCACTCTCCCGTGGTGTTGAGCCTGCTCAAGGCTAAAGACATTCTCTGTTTCGGCAAGACCGACGAGGGTGCGGTCGATATTGTCGCCGGTAATGATCATCCCCGTCTACGTGGATGGCAATCCGCGCTCAATTTGGGAGATATTTTCGCCACTGGTGTGCTGGGATGAGAGATTGTCTTTTTCTGGTCGCGGATAAAAACATGGAAGGCTTGCTGAAAGGTTTTTTCTCACGAGAAGGTTTTCATCAGAGTCTGCGTTGCAGCCCATTCCAATTCCATGCCAGACAAGATCTTGTCGTAGCTCATGGCCAGAACGATTCAGGACTCTACAGCAGGGCCGACGAATTGCTTGGTGGTTACCACAAGACCCATCGCCATGCGGTGATCATACTGGATGCGGAATGGGACGGCTCGCCTGGAGCTCAATGTATTACCGAAAAACTAAAATGCCACCTGGAAAATGCCGGTTGGCAAGATGAGACAGGCTGCGCCGTGGTCATCGATCCTGAACTGGAGAATTGGGTATGGCAAGATAATCCTCATGTTTGCACCGCCTTGGGCTATCACGGATCGTTTGCCGAATTACGATCCTGTTTGGCGAATAAGGGATTTTGGATGGCCGATGAAAGTAAGCCCAAACACCCCAAGGAAGCCGTGGAATGGATATTGCGAAGTGCGCGTAGGCCGCGCTCTTCTTCGATTTACCAACAATTGGCGGGGCAGGTTTCAGTCAAGCGGTGTACCGATGGCGCTTTCCAAGCTTTGCTTGCGGCCTTGCGTCGCTGGTTTCCAGCAGAAGGACGACGGTAAATCATTTAACCTCATTGATTGTTCTGCAAAACGTCGGGACACTGACAAATTTTTCGATGCTTAAGATCCTTTACGTCTTAGGATACCCGTTCACATGGACAACCCAGAGCAAACTTTCATGATCTTCAACACCCCCGATCTATGCGACCGCTTCGCCGGCAGCCAACATCTGCAAATCGCCGAACCCCTCTTCAAATCTTTCGGCGGCGCCCATGCCTTTTGGGGCAGGGTGACCACTTTGAAAATCTTCGAGGACAACGGACCTCTGCGCCAGGCTCTGGAAGAAAAAGTCGAAGATCGGGTATTGGTGGTGGACGGCGGAGGTTCCCACCGCTGCGCCTTGCTGGATGGCGAGTCGGCGCGCTTGGCCTGCGCCAACGGCTGGCGGGGCATCCTCGTCTATGGCTGCCTGCGCAACTCCCTGGAAATCGCCCAACTGCCCATCGGCATCCGCGCCCTGCACACCCATCCTTTGAAAACCCACAAACATGGCGGCGGTGAAAAGGACATACTCATCAGCTTCGCCGGGGTGAATTTCCGCACCGGAAACTATATCTATGTCGATGAGGATGGCATCGTGGTCGCAGACGACAAGCTGGTTTGATCCATGGGGCACCGTCTTTCCAGGATCTACACCCGCACCGGCGACGACGGCACCACCGGACTGGGTGATGGCAGCCGGATTGGCAAGGACAGTCTGCGTGTCGAGACCTATGGCACGCTGGATGAACTCAATAGCCATATCGGCATGGTGCTGGCTTTCGACATCCCTTCCGGACTGCGTGAAGCCTTGAGTGAAATCCAGCACCGGTTGTTCGACCTGGGAGGAGAGCTTTGCCTGCCCGGCCATCGTTTCATCCTCGCCGAACCGGTAGAATGGCTGGAACGGGAACTGGATAGCCTCAACGCCGCTCTGCCCAGCCTCAAGGAATTCATCCTGCCCGGCGGCAACCAAGCCGCCGCCGCCTGCCATATCGCCCGCACCGTCTGCCGCCGTGCCGAACGGCTGATGGTGGCGCTGGCGCGGCAGGAAGACTTAAACGGTCAAGCTCTGGCTTTCATCAACCGGCTTTCCGACTTCCTGTTCGTCGCCGCCCGCCTCCTCGCCCGCGAAAATGGCGGCGAAGTGCTCTGGCGCGGCAGGCGGTAGCGTTGATTCGCTCCAGCCAAAGTGCCACAATGCCCCACTGTTAGACTCTGAAATCACTACCGCTATGGAAATCATACTCGCCAATCCCAGAGGTTTCTGCGCCGGTGTAGACCGAGCCATCGAAATCGTCGAACGCGCCATCGAAGTCTTCGGCGCCCCCATCTATGTGCGCCATGAAGTCGTGCACAACCGCTATGTGGTCGACGGACTGCGTGAACGCGGCGCGGTGTTCGTCGAAGAATTGTCCGAGGTGCCGGAAAAATCGACGGTGATCTTCTCGGCTCACGGCGTCTCCAAGCAAGTCCAGACGGAAGCCCGCGAACGCGGTTTACAGGTGTTCGACGCCACCTGTCCGCTGGTCACCAAGGTTCACATCGAAGTCCACCATCACGCCCATGAAGGCCGCGAACTCGTCTTCATCGGCCACTCCGGCCACCCGGAAGTGGAAGGCACCATGGGACAATACGATAACCCCGAAGGCGGCATCTACCTGGTGGAATCCCCAGGCGATGTGGCCAGACTGCAAGTCAAGAATCCCGACAACCTGGCCTACGTCACTCAAACCACCCTGTCCATCGATGACACCCAGGCCATCGTCGAGTCTTTGCGCCAGCGCTTCCCCCACATCGTCGGCCCGAAAAAGGACGACATCTGTTACGCCACTCAGAATCGGCAGGACGCGGTGAAACAATTGGCGGGCGAATGCGATGTGATCCTGGTAGTGGGTTCTCCCAACAGTTCCAACTCCAACCGCCTGCGGGAAATCGCCGAGAAGCTGGGCAAAAAAGCTTATCTCATCGACACCTCCAACCAACTCGAACCGGAATGGGTCAAAGGCGCAACCCGGATCGGCGTCACCGCCGGAGCTTCCGCCCCTGAAATCCTGGTGAACAAGGTCATCGCCCAACTCAAGGAATGGGGCGGACGGGAAGTATCGGAAAACCCCGGCATCGAGGAAAAGGTCGTATTCTCCCTACCCAAGGAATTGCGGCCGAAATAATTGTCTACTAATATTCTTGGCTCAAACAAATATTACAAATCGGAGAACGAAATGGCGATGACGGCGATGGAAATGGTGGCTGCGGCGAAGCAGCAAATTCAAGAAGTCGATATTTCGACGGCCAAGACCTGGTTGGGGCAAACCCTGGTGCTGGATGTGCGTGAACCGGCCGAATACGCCGCCGGCTGCTTGCCCGGCGCGGTCAACATCCCGCGCGGGGTGCTGGAATTCAAGATCGAAGCCCACCCCGCCTTCCAGGGCAAGCAGGGCGCGGATATCCTGGTGTACTGCCAGTCCGGCGGACGCTCGGCCCTGGCCGTGGAGACCTTGCAAAAACTGGGCTGGGGCAAGCCGGTGAGCCTGGCCGGCGGCTTCAACGCCTGGCAACAGAACGGCGGACCGGTCGTCACTCCCGCTTAGTTCCATGTCCAGCCGCGCCAAAGACGCCGAGGAACTCGAGGATAGACTGCGCCTGGACAAATGGCTGTGGGCGGCTAGGTTCTTCAAGACCCGCAGCCTCGCCACCGAGGCCATCAACGGCGGCAAGATCCATCTCAACGGCCAGAAGGTCAAACCGGGCAAGGAAATCAGCGTCGGTGCGCGGCTGGAGATCAGCAAGGACCAATCCGTCTGGGAAGTCGTCGTCACCGCCCTCAATGCCCAACGCCGGCCGGCCAAGGAAGCGGCGATGCTCTATCAGGAAACTCCGGAGAGTCTGATCATGCGCCAAGCCGAGATGGAACGGCGGCGGCTGGAAAGAGAATCCGGAATCCAGGTCGACCAGCGCCCCGACAAGAAAGGCCGCCGCGCGATTCACCGCTTCAAGCGGGACATGGCCGGATCCTAAGGATGAAAACCCGGGAAAACCCGCGCATCATCTATACGGTCTCGGAACTGAACGGATCGGTGCGTTTATTGCTTAGCACCCATTTCGGCACGATCTGGGTGGAAGGCGAGATTTCCAATCTGGCGCAACCCTCCTCCGGCCATCTCTATTTCACCCTCAAGGACCACGACGCCCAAGTGCGTTGCGCCTTATTCCGCGGTTCGGCGCGCGGCCTGGGTTTGCGCCCGGAAAATGGCATGCGCGTGCGGGTTCGTGCCCAGGTGGGTCTGTATGAGCCTAGGGGTGACTACCAATTGACGGTGGATTACCTGGAAGAAGCCGGCGATGGCGCTTTGCGCCGGGCCTTCGAGGCGCTCAAGCAAAAACTGGCGGCGGAGGTATTGTTCGATGCCGGACGCAAGAAGACCATTCCTTTCCCCCCGGCTTGCGTGGGCGTCATCACCTCGCCCC
>JAQTSI010000241.1 GCA_028711365.1 Methylococcaceae bacterium | reverse complement strand
CACCAGTTCCATGCCGGCGATGAAAAAACCGGTGGTCAGCCCCAACAGAGAGAGAGAATGCTTGCTGTCGCGCAGATACCCCGGCCCATAAACGCTGACGGCCAGCACGGTGATGCCGATGATCGCCATGAAGAAACCGGATAGCGCATCCAGGCGCACATGCCAGCGCAACCAGGGCAGACCGAAAGGGAGTTGGTCGACCAGGATGACCTGACCCAACAAGGCGATCAGCCCGGCCAAAAGCGCCGCCGCGCCGGATAGCCCGAGCAGGAGGAAAACCAGGTTGCACAAACCATTTTCGTAGCGTCTGCGGGCGACAGATTCGTTGTCGGAGCGTTTTTCGGACGAAAAACTCGCCAATGAAATCCACTCCCGCAAGAGCCCGGGCAAGGTTTGTCCTGAAGCCAGGGCGACGACGCCCGAGGAGAGGGCCGAAATCACGGCCAGATAAGCAAGGAGCAAAGACATGGAGTCTCCATGGGGAATTTTTTCGAATGAGTCGAATTCGTTGAAGCGACTTGCGTGCCAAATCTTGGCCCGAAACCTTTTCGTCGGATTATCAGGGGGCTAACAACGCTAGGCAAGAGCTATTTCTATGATTGAAACAATCTCATCTTGGTGAATGGTTGAGAACCCCCCGAGTAAATGGTTGATTCGAACCCCTGCGGGCCCGCCAAGATCAAGGGAGTTGCTCCTGGCAGGCCCGCAAGGTGGCGAGCGCCTGCTCGTAATCGAAGTTTTTGATCTGGCTTGCCAACTCCCATGCCGGCTCCCCCAGCGCGGCGGCCAAACGCGGTGCCGACTCCCGCATCGCCTCGTGAGCCTGGAAGCTTCCCTTGACCAACAGGGCATCGAGCCTAAGCAGGATATTGCGGAGCTCATCCGGACCGGGAATGGAAATCTCGCTGCCTTTCCTTGGCAAGGCGGCAAGGGCGGTGCAAACCGCTGCCTGTTCGGCCTCGAGCGTCCGGGAAAGCCGCTCGATGACCTCTACCGGGCTTTGCGAGCGAATGGCGGCCTCGAGTTCGGCGGCCAATGCCGGCACTTTTCTCACCCCGAGGCTGCCTGCGATTCCTTTCAGGGTGTGAGCCAGACGCAAAGCTTCCTGGACATTTCCACTGGCCATGTGCCGGCGCAGACATTCCATGTCATCGCCATGCCTTTGCGCATAGTCCGCCAGCAATTGCGCATATCGGCCCACCCTGCCCCGCACGATTTTCAGCCCAGTGTCCAGGTCCAGGCTGGGAATGTCGGCCAGTGTCGCGTACAAGTCCTCCCTGGCCGGAACCTTGGGCGTCGACGCCACCGCGCGAGGTTCGCGTTTGGGCAGCCATTTCAGCAGGGTGGCAAATAACTTGTCGGGATCGACCGGTTTGCCGATGTAATCGTTCATTCCCGCTTCCAGGCAACGAACGCGATCCTCATTGAAAGCATTGGCGGTCATGGCCAGGATGGGAGTGGCTTTACGCTCCGGCAGCAGGCGGATCGCCTCGGTCGCCTCCAGACCGTCCATCTCAGGCATCTGCATGTCCATCAAGATCAGGTCGTAGTCGTTTCGTTTCGCCATTTCGACGGCCTGCCTACCATTTCCAGCCACGTCGATGCGGAACCCCACCTCATGCAAAAGATCCAGCGCCATCTCCTGGTTGATCGGGTTGTCCTCGGCAAGCAAAAGATAAGCCTCCGAATACTCGCGCGCCAGGATATTTTCGGCCTGGGACGCCTCCACGAAGGTTGTTTCGGTATCCGCTCGACCTTGCATGGCCCTCAGCAACGCATCGTGTAAAGCCGATGGTGTCACCGGTTTGATCAACACGGCGCGAAATCCCGCGTGCGGGGCTCGTTCGCGCAGACTTTGATCGTCGTAGGCGGTCACCAGCAGAGTAACGGGTTTCTTGTGCAGCATCAGATGATTCAGGCGTCGGCCCGTTTCCAGCCCATCGAGCCCCGGCATGCGCCAATCCAGCAGGATGATTTCGAAAGGCTTGCTTTCCAGATCGGCGGTGGCAACGATAGTCAGGGCATCCTCTCCCGAAGCCGCGGTTTCCACGATCAGACCCAAGGCGTGGAGCATTTCGGCCAGCGCTCCGCGTGCTTCGGGCAAATCATCGACCACCAAAGCCTTCAGATCGCGCAAATGCCCGGTGAGCGGACGTGATCTGGGCTTCTCGCTTTTGGCCAGACGTGCGCTCAGCCAGAAGGTGCTGCCCATCCCGATCCGGCTTTCCACCCCGACTTCTCCACTCATCAGTTGAGCCAGCCGCCGGTTGATCGCCAATCCGAGTCCGGTGCCACCATGTTTGCGGGTCGTCGAGCCGTCCGCCTGCTCGAAGGCTTCAAATAGCCGTTGTTGATCTTCCGGCGCGATGCCGATGCCGGTGTCCCTGACTTCGAAGCGTACCAGCAGATCCGTATCGTTTTCCTCGACGACCTTGCCGCTCAGGATGATCGAACCCTGCTCGGTGAATTTCACCGCGTTACTGGCATAATTGAGCAGGGCCTGGCCCAAGCGCATCGAATCGCCGCGCAACATCCGATACAAACCAGGATCGAGATCCACCACCAGCTCCAGGCCTTTTTCCTGAGCTTTATCGAACACCAGGGAACAGATCTTATCCAGCACGTGTTCCAATTCGAAATCCGACTGTTCCAAGCTAAGTCTGCCGGCCTCGATCTTGGAGAGGTCGAGAATGTCGTTGATGATCTGCAAAAGATGCTCGGAGGCGGTCGAGATCTTGCGCAGCAGTTCGCGCTGACGGGGATCGGTTGCGCCACGCTGCGCCAGATGGCTGAAACCGATGATGGCATTCATGGGCGTTCGAATCTCATGGCTCATGTTGGCCAGGAACGAGCTTTTGGTCCGACTGGCCATCTCGGCCAGCTCCTTGGCGGCCTTGATCTGCCGGTTGGCTTCCTTGACTTCATGGGCGCGCCGCATGATCTCGGCTTCCATCCGGTCGGCGCGCGCCTCGACATGCTCGATTTTCCTGGCGTTTTCCTGAACGGCATGTTCCCGCGCCAACACGAACTCGGTGATATCCTCCACATGGTGGATGATGAAGAGGATGCCTCCTTCCGGGCCCAATACCGGGGTGTTCACCGGACTCCAATACCGCGTCTCGAAGCCTGCGGCCTGCTGCCTGGGGATGTCGTACTTCTGAACCCCCATGACATCCTGCACCTTCTCGCGCATGACCCGCTCCAGTGAACTGCGCAGATCGCCGACGCCACTGACGGTATGATCCTCCGGGTTGTCGGGAAAGACATCGAACAAACCGCGACCGATGATATCGGCTCGTTGCGTTCCCGTCGCCGTCAAATATCGATCATTGACGGCGGCAATCGTGAAACCCGGATCGGGCCGTAGAACCAGATAGGGATGAGGGCATCCTTCGAACAGGCGACCGAAATCCACTTCATCGCCACTTTTCGGTTCGAAACTCACCTTCGGCTCGATGTCCAGCCTTGAAGAAGGGCTTCCTTGGCGACCAATTCCTCGTGGACATCATCGTATCGTTCAGCGATGTCGATGAATTCATCGAAAACGGCGCTGAAAGCATCCACCACGTCCGGGTCGAAATGGCCGCCCCTTCCCGCGAGGATGAGTTCCCGGGCTTGATCGAACGGCATCGGCGGCTTGTAGACGCGCCGGCAAATCAAAGCGTCGAAGACATCGGCCAGGGCCATCAGCCGGGCGGAAACCGGGATCGCATCGCCTGCAAGCCCCACGGGATAGCCGCTGCCATCCCATTTTTCGTGATGGTAATGGGCGATTTCCTTGGCCAGGGTCAGGAATTCAACGGGCCGCCTTCCGTCGCGTTCGGCCTGCTCGATCGCGTCTCTGCCGAGCTTGGCATGGGTTTTCATGATCACCCATTCTTCGGGCGAAAGCTTGCCCGGTTTGAGCAGGATGTGATCGGGCACCCCCACCTTGCCGATGTCGTGCAGGGGCGCCGATTTGGGTAGAAGCTGTATGTTGCGCTCGGTCAGGAAGGAAGCAAAACGGGGATGATCTCGTAAACGCAGGGCCAGGGTGCGCACATATTCCTGGGTGCGCAGCAGATGGTTGCCGGTCTCGGGATCGCGTATTTCCGCCAACCGGGCCAGGGCGTGAATACTGACATCCTGGATCGATTGGTTTTCGGCCATGCGTCGTGCGACTTCCCTTTCGAGAACGGCGTTCTGGTCTTTCAACCAATCGCGCGCTTTCTTGAGTTCGAGTTGGGTGTGGACCCGGGCAAGCACGATCGAAGGTCGCAAGGGCTTGGTAATGTAATCGACCGCGCCGATTGCTAGGCCATGTTCTTCATCCTCGATTGCATTCAGCGAGGTAATGAATATGACCGGGATCTCGCTCGTGTGCGGGTTTTGGCGCAGTTGCTCGAAAACGGCGAAGCCGTCCATTTCCGGCATCATCACATCGAGCAGGATCAGATCCGGTTTTTGCTCCGAAGCGACAATCCTCAGCGCCGTCCGCCCGGAATTCGCCACCAGCACTGGGTAGCTAGCACCGAGTAATTCGCCAAGGATGGCAAGGTTTTCGGGAGAATCATCGACCACCAGAAGGGTTGGCGTAGATTCCGATACAGGCGGTTTATTGGTAGTCATTGCAACTCCTTGAAGCCTGGACACAATAGACGCCCATCGAGAATAATGCGAATGCCGGTAGCTTGGCAATACCCTATCGCTTAGCTTTTCCATATAGAAACTGGAATCGTCTTTTTACCTATAGCCGACTCATAGCGGAATGGGTATTTATTTGTCCAATAATCTTACTCAAAAGCCATGCAATGCCTGCCAGAACATATTGCCGCCGACGACGAATAGAATCAGGGAAAAAGTCCGCTTCAGTTTCACGGTGGGCAAACGATGAGCGAGTCTTGCGCCTAGCGGGGCGAAAGCGATACTCGTGGCGATGATGCCGGTGAAAGCCGGCAGATAGATATAGCCCAGGCTGTAGGGTGGCAGCAAGGGATCATGCCAGCCCAGCACGATGTAGCTCGCCGAGCCGGCCAGCGCGATGGGGAAACCGCAGGCGGAGGAGATGGCCACGGCATGGCGCATGACATAGCGGCATTTGACCAGGAACGGCACGCTCAAGGTGCCGCCGCCGATGCCGAGTATGGCCGAAACCGAACCGATGGCCAAACCGGCCGGCGCCAGCAGCCCATTCGTCGGGCGCCAGTGCTTCCCTCCCTCGCCCTTGCCGCCGAGCAGTAGGCGAGTGGCGACGAACAGCAGGAACAGGGCGAAGATCAGCTTGAACCAGGCCACAGGCAACTGCTTGGCGGCGAGGCTCCCTAGCGCCGCACCGAGCAGGATACCGGGTGACAGGCGCAGGACGATGGCCCAGTCCACCGCGCCCAGGCGATGATGGGCATAAACGGCGGAAAAGGAGGTGACGACGATGGTCGCCAGTGAAGTCGCCACCGCCGTCACCATGATGAGGTCGGGAGCGAAACCCGCCGCCGTGAAATACCAGGCTAGGAAGGGCACGATCACCGCCCCACCGCCGATGCCGAACAGCCCGGAAAGAATTCCGGCCAGGCAGCCGAAAGCGAGAGAGAGCAGTATCATTTCGTTCATGGAAAATGGGGTCAGGCAGTGACGGCGAAACAGGCAAGGTTCGTTTCGAACCTCGCCATCGCGGCGAATCGATCAATCGATGAGGCTTTTGACGCGGGGAGAGGCGTGATTTCGCATCCTCGCCCGGTGGGTCGGGCACGGAACGCGAAACATGCGGCGGGCCTGGAATCCGGATGAGGGAGAGATTCCACCGCTACCTCGGCCAAACCGGATGGGGACAATGAAAACCATGGAATCGATCAAGATGTCTTTTCATGAAGATCCCTGAGCACCTGCCAATTGGGTTCCGAATCGTCATCATACAATTCATCAAAACCAAAACATTCCAATATCTTAAGACCTGCGTCGATCTGCTGAGGAGTCAGTTCATCTTTCCATGAGGTGACGGGCGACTTTCCGGCCAGGAGATTGCTTTCCTTGCCGGAAAACCGGCTAGGGCGTTTGACCGCTTTTCCGTCAAACGTTATTTGCGGATTCTCGGCCTCCGGCCTGATGAATTGAAAGATTTTCGAGATTTCGCGGCTGGGATCCATATAGGCTTCTTCGTAAAATACTACATATATTTGGCCGGGATTGAACTGGCGCAGCGGCACATAGTTGATGATGGACCAAATCAATATCTGGGATAACACATAGTCGCCTTTTCTGCTTGTCTCCTGAATGACATCTTCGAACTGGTATAGATAATCCTCATAGAGATTGCCCTGACTCAAAAGATCCAGCGGATTGGTAAGCCAGAACCAGTCTTTCTTCTTGGATTTTGACAGCGCCACGGCGAAGGGATGGCGAATCAGGAAAATAATCTTCAGATTGGAAAAACGCAACGAGGCCCAGTAGGAAAAAAGATTCGCAAAAATATCCTTGATCAGCAGCCCGTTATAAATGGATGGACGATTGGCCACATCGACCACATAATGGGTAAACTTGCCGCTGAATACATCGCCACTGACTTTCTCCAGCCGGTCGTCCGAGTCGTGCGGCCTCATGTATTGCTGGGGCAGCATGAAGCTCATTTCCTTGACCAAGCTCGGGTGAAAGGGTTCGAACATTTCCCGGTAGTTCTTCTCATGATTGATCAGGTCGGCGATCCAGGTTGTACCGCTTCGACCATCGCCTAGGAGCCATATCACTTCCTTGTAATTATTGGCAACATAATTGGCGCGCAACGCGGAAACCGTAGCCGGATATATCAGAGATTTTATTGCCTTTTTCATATCCATTGGTAATAGATACCTATTGATCTAAGCTCGGATGATTGATAATGCGCCCACAAGCTGGAGTTTGACGGAGTAGAAACCGTTCCCCCTTTTGAATGCAAGAAATCAAAAGCGCCCTGCTCATGCCATCTAAACATATGCACAAACGGAGCCAGATCCTGGCCAGGATCAGCCGAACCTAAACATGGGATTTTAAAGAGATCTGCGACGACGGGTAAAAAGCAAGCTCTCCGCTGCGGACTCAACCCTGGCTTCGACACCTATCCGAGGTCGTCGAAGCGATGGGCTTGAAGTGAGGCGCCGGGTTCCCCAGAGCTCATTCGTCCGGTTCCGCCATCAGGCGGCGATACCGTTGTGGCGCAGCAGGGCGTCGATTTGCGGCTCGCGCCCGCGAAAGGCCACGAACAATTCCATGGCGTCGCGGCTACCGCCGCGCTCTAGGATTTTCTCCAGGAACGCCTGGCCGGTAGCGGGATCGAATACGCCGTTTTCCTCGAACAGGGAATAAGCGTCGCTGGACAAAACCTCCGCCCACTTGTAGCTGTAATAACCCGCCCCATAGCCGCCGGCGAAGATATGCGAGAAGCTGTGGGGAAAGCGGTTGAAAGCGGGCGGGATGAAGACCGCCGTCTGCTGACGCACCTGGTCGAGAATCTCGTAGACCCGCCCTCCCCGCCCCGGTTCGTATTCGTGATGGATGCGGAAGTCGAACAGGCTGAATTCGAGTTGCCGCACCATCTGCATTCCCGACTGGAAATTGCGCGCGGCGATCATCTTGTCGAACAACGCCTGCGGCAAGACTTCGCCGGTTTGGTAATGGCCGGAGATCAAATCCAGCGCTTCGCGCTGCCAGCCGAAGTTCTCCATGAATTGACTGGGCAGTTCC
>JAQTSI010000240.1 GCA_028711365.1 Methylococcaceae bacterium | reverse complement strand
CGCGGGAGGGAAAGGCCTGAATTGCACCGTGCCGCTGAAAGAATTGGCCTGGCGCATCGCCGGGCAGACCAGCGAGCGCGCCGCGAGGGCGAAGGCCGTGAATACCCTGAGCATCGACGAGAACGGCGCCTTGTTCGGCGATAACACCGATGGTCAGGGTTTGTTGCGCGATCTGACCTGCAATTTGCAGTTGGCGCTGGACGGTCGGCGCATATTGTTGCTGGGAGCGGGCGGGGCTAGCCGGGGCATACTCCAGCCGCTGCTGACGGCGCGCCCGCAATGGCTGGTGCTTGCCAACCGCACGGTGGAGAAGGCCGAGCAGTTGGCGCGGGAATTCGCCGATCTGGGCAATATCGAAGGCCGTGGCTACGAAGCCTTGGCCGGTGAGCGTTTCGACATCATCCTGAATGCCACCTCTGCGAGTTTGAGCGGCGATCTCCCCGCCCTGCCCGATGAGATTCTGGCGGCTGGAGGCGCCTGTTACGATCTGGCTTATGGGTCCTTGCCCACCGCTTTCGTGCGCTGGGGAGAACTCATGGGGGCGGGCATCAGCGTGGACGGCATCGGCATGCTGGTGGAGCAGGCTGCCGAGGCCTTTTTCATCTGGCGCGGCGTGCGCCCTGAGACCCGGCCGGTGATCGATCTTTTGAACGAAGCCAGGCGTCCTTCGGAAGAAGGACATGGCTGAAAACCACTACCCCGATCGAACCACACCGTCGTTCAAAGTTCCGTCCTGCCGCCAGGCAAGGACCAATCTTGTTGAATTAAGCCGTCATATCGGCAGGGAAGGGTTGCGTCTCAGGTGAGCGTTGGCGATTTTGGGTGAAGTGGTGGTCCCCCATACATTTTTCCTTCTCCCCCAACGTTTTAGGGGACGCCTCAAAACATTTTCCGCGCGCCCAAAAACTTTTGGGGGACGCCCCAAAACATTTTCTGCACGCCCAAAAACTTTTAAGGGACGCCCCAAAACATTTTCCGCACGCCCAAAAACTTTTAGGGGACGCCCCAAAACATTTTCCGCACGCCTAAAAACTTTTAGGGGGCGCCCCAAAACATTTTCCGCACGCCCAAAAACTTTTAAGGGACGCCCTAAAACATTTTCCCTACTCCCCGGAGCCTTTCCGGCCCAGCCGGTTTTTTAGCCTGCCCCGAAAATTGCTTGATTCTGAGTGGGCTTAGCTGGCAAAGACGACGGTGTTGCCGCCCTGCTTTTTGGCTTCGTTGAGCATCTCGGTGGCGTGATCGAGCAATTTGCTGGCGCTAACCGGCTTCGTCTTGAAGACCACGCCAATACTCACGGCCACCTGGATCTTCTCTTCTTCCAGATACACGGGACTGGCGCAAATCGCCTGGCGGATTCGTTCGGCGATGATCGGCGCGTCGGCGGCTTCGCAGTTTTCCAGGATGGCGAGGAATTCCTCGCCCTGATAACGGCCTATGTAATCGTAGGAGCGCAAGGAGGCCTCGATGCGCTTGGAGACGCTGCGAATGACCGCATCACCGACCTCATAGCCATGGACGGCGTTGATACGCTGGAGTTGATCGATATCGGCCAGGATCACCCCCAGCCTGGCCCGGCGGCGCGTTGCGTTGTCAAGGCTCTTGGCGAGAATTTCCAGGATCGTCTCCCGGTTCCACAGCCCGGTCAAGGCATCGTGGCTAGCGTTGACCTTCAAGGCATCCTGAGCCTCTTTCAATTCCCAACTGAGCTTATGCAGCTGCTCATGGAAGTTATTTTTTTCGAGTATGATCGAAATGAGCCCGGCCAAGCGGGCACAAGCTTCCTGCTGCGCAGTGTCATAGTGATTTTCCCTGCGACCAAAAAAACACAAGAAACCCGCGGTCTTGCCTTGCAGGTGCAGTGGATAAGTCAGATAAGAATCCTGGATCTGAATTTGCCTGGCATCGGTTTTTTCCCAGTAGATGCGCTCGCAGACGCCGTCGCTTTCCAGAATGGAACAACGGATGCCTTCATAAGGGATCAGGGAGTGGAAGGCATCGAAGACATACTCCATTACTTCGTTGAGATACATTCCATGAACGATTTTCTCCAGCGTCTGCGCCAGCGCTAGTTCCAAAGCGCGGGTTTGGGCGAGATGGTGAGCGAGTATTGCCAGGGATTCACCCAGTTTGCCGAGTTCGTCTTGAGGGCCTGGAGGGAGATCGATCGAGAATTGGCCCTCGGACAGAGACTGTATGATTTGCCGGTATTGTTCGACGCGAGCGTTCTCCATTTCGACTCCGAGTCAACTGTATGGATGAGGAGATTGAGCGGTTAAATAATCATTTTTCAGCAGCAGGTAGTGTTTCGCGGAATAAAGCAGAAACTCTCTTTCCATATCGCTCAACACCCGGATCGGCCTGACCGGGGAGCCCACGTAGAGATAGCCCGATTCCAGGCGCTTACCGGGCGGAACCAGGCCGCCGGCGCCGACTATCACCTGATCTTCGATGACGGCCCCGTCCATGACGATGGCGCCTATGCCGATCAGGCAATGATCGCCGATGCGGCAACCATGCAACACCACCCCGTGTCCCACGGTGACCTCGACGCCCAGGTTCAACTCGAAACCTTCCGGAGAAAATTCGCCGCCATGGGTGACATGCAGCACGCAACTGTCCTGAATGTTGGTTGCCCGTCCGATTTCAATGCGATTAACGTCTCCGCGCACGACCGTCATGGGCCAGATGGAGACATCATCGCCGAGGACGACATCGCCGATGACCAGCGCGGTCTCGTCGATATAGACGTCATTTCCCAACACGGGGGTTTTATCCCGGTATGCCCTGATGGTCACTGTCGCTGCACCCTCTCGTTCATATTCGTCACGATATTCGCCTACCGTCTATAATCCACTGGACTTCAGCCTCGAGGGAAATCCCATGATCGTCGGCGCCTTTATCCTGTTCGGCCTGCTCGCCATCTTGAGCCTCTATGCCATCGTGGTCTATAACCGGTTGGTGAACTTGAAACATGATACCGCAAAAGCCTGGTCAAATATCGACGTGCTGCTGAAGCAACGCCACGACGAGTTGCCCAAGCTGGTGGAGACCTGCAAGCAATACATGAAACATGAACGCGAAACCCTGGACAGGGTCATGCAGGCCAGGGCAGGGGTGTCCGCGGCCAGGGAAGCCAGCGATTTGCCCGCGCTGGGCCTGGCGGAAGGACGTTTGCGGCGGGGCTTGCTCAGCCTGTTCGCCATTGCCGAGGCTTATCCCGAATTGAAAGCCGATCAATCCTTTCGCAATCTGGAAGTCCGCATCAGCGGCCTGGAAAATGCCATCGCGGACCGGCGCGAATTCTACAACGAGGCGGTCAACAATAATAATGTCCGTCTCGAGCAGTTCCCCGACATCGTCATCGCCCGCCGGTTCGCTTTCCAAGCTTTCGAGTTGCTGCACTTCGGCGAAGAAGAGAAAAGCGATGTGGATGTCAGGGAACTGTTCGGCTGATCATGCCGTCTGCCAGCGTTTCGGCCACCGCGGATTTCATCCGCCAGCTTCCGCCTTGGGAATTCGCCGCGGGGGCCGCATGCTGGGCCATCGCCGCCGCCGCCAGCGGTTATTGGGGTTTTCGCGCGCTGTACCGCTCGCGTCTGATCGCCGATACGCCAACGGCCAGGATCCGTTCGGCTCCGCAAGGTTACATCGAACTGGAAGGCCTCGCCCGCCTCATGCCGGGTGAGCCGATCTACGCGCCGCTCAGCGGTATGCCCTGCGTTTGGTATCGCTATTCGGTGGAACGAAAAGATTCGCTCCGTTCCGAAACCTGGAGCACATTGGAGAGCGGGGTGAGCGAGGCGATTTTTCATTTGGCGGATGAAACCGGAGTCTGCATCGTCGATCCGGATGGCGCCGAAGTCAGCCCCGCGGTGAGACTCTGCTGGCGCGGGGATTCTGCTCGTCCGCTTTATTCTCCCCAAAAGACGGGATTCTGGTCGATGCTGTTCTCGTTCGGTGCTTACCGTTATACCGAGTGTCGCATCCATGACGGCGATCGCCTCTATGCCATCGGTCAGTTCGCCGGGATCGGGGGCAATGATGCGCTAGGCGATGCGGCGCGTGATCTGCTTTCCGCCTGGAAGCGTGACCGGGCAGGGCTATTGCGGCGCTTCGACAGCAATGGCGACGGACAAATCGACCTGGAGGAATGGGATGAGGCTCGTGCGGCCGCAGAACGCGAGGCGGTGTCGAGTTGGCAGGAGCAGCCCGAGTTCAATCTGATGAAAAAAAGCGCGGATGGGCGCCCTTATCTCCTGTCCTGTACGCCTCAGGCGAGGCTCATCGCCGGCTATCGCCACAAGGCCTGGCTGGGCATCGCGGGATTTCTGGTGTTGGGTGCCGGCTTGAGTTGGCTGATCGAGGTGCGTGCCTAGGCGTCCCGCTCTGCCGGGGCTAGGCTGGGCGGGAAGATTTCTCTTCCAATCCGGAAAGGCCGAATCGCCGCTGTAATTCGGCGAGCACCGCATCGGGTCCCAAACCCTGTTGAGCCAGCAATACCAGGCAGTGAAACCAGAGGTCGGCCATTTCATAGACGATTTGCCCCGGCTCGCCGCCCTTGGCCGCAATCACGGTTTCGGTGGCTTCCTCGCCGATTTTCTTGAGGATCGCATCCAGTCCCTTGGCATAGAGCCCGGCGACGTAGGATTTCTGCGGGTCCTGGTGTTTGCGTTCTTCCAGGACCGCCGCCAACTGCTTGAGGATGTCGCTCATCGGTAGATGGATTGTGGTGATTTCAACACGGGTTCGATTGCTTCCCAGCGCCCGTCGCGCAGGATGCGATAGAAGCAGTGGTGGCGTCCGGTATGGCAGGCGATGCCGCCTTCCTGTTCGACCTGGATGAGGATCACGTCCTCGTCGCAGTCCAGACGGATTTCCCGCACCTTTTGCCGGTGGCCGGATTCCTCGCCCTTGCGCCAGAGCCGGTTGCGGGAGCGCGACCAGTATACGGCATAACCTTCCTCGGCGGTGAGCGCCAGCGATTGCCGGTTCATCCAGGCGAACATCAGCACCTGCCCACTGGCCGCCTCCTGGGTGATGACCGGAACCAGTCCTTCGGCCGTCCAGCGGATGTCGTCCAGCCAGTTTTTCACAAGCGCACCTCGATGCCGGAAGCCGCCAGATATTCCTTGGCTTCGCGAATGCTGTGTTCGGCAAAGTGAAAGATGCTGGCGGCCAGTACGGCATCGGCCTTGCCCTCGAGGATGCCATCGGCCAGGTGCTGGAGATTGCCGACGCCACCGGAAGCGATGACCGGAACGGGCACCGCCTCGCTGATGGCGCGGGTCAGCGGCAAGTCGAAGCCGGCTTTGGTGCCGTCCCGATCCATGCTGGTGAGCAGGATTTCGCCCGCGCCGTACTCGACCATTTTGCGCGCCCATTCCACGGCATCCAGTCCGGTGGGTTTGCGTCCGCCATGGGTGAAGATTTCCCAGCGCGGGGGATCGTCGCTGACCTTCTTGGCGTCGATGGCGACGACGATACATTGGGAGCCGAACTTTTCCGCCGCCTCACGCACGAATTCGGGATTGAAGACCGCCGCCGTGTTGATGCTGACCTTGTCCGCCCCAGCATTGAGCATGCGGCGGATGTCTTCCAGGGTGCGGATGCCGCCGCCTACGGTCAGGGGGATGAACACTTCGCCCGCCACCTGTTCGACCACATGGACCAGGGTCTCGCGGTCGTCGGAGCTGGCGGTGATGTCGAGGAAAGTCAGCTCGTCCGCGCCTTCCTGATCGTAGCGGCGGGCGATTTCCACCGGGTCGCCGGCGTCGCGGATCTCCACGAATCTGACGCCCTTGACGACGCGGCCATTATCCACGTCCAGGCAGGGAATGATGCGTTTGGCCAGCATTAGAAGGTTTCCGCCAGTTTGCGGGCTTGTTCGAAGTCCAGGGTGCCCTCGTAGATCGCCCGGCCGGTGATGGCGCCCATGACGCCGTCGCCGACGATTTCGCCTAAGGCGCGAATGTCGTCCAGGTTGGTGATGCCGCCGGAAGCGATGACCGGGATACGGATGGCGCGAGCCAGGCGAGCGGTAGCCTCGATGTTGACGCCCCTCATCATGCCATCACGGGTAATGTCGGTGTAGACGATCGCCTCGACCCCGTCTTCCTCGAATTTCTGCGCCAGGTCGATGACATCGTGATGAGACAGTTTCGACCAGCCATCGATGGCGACCTTGCCGTCCTTGGCGTCGAGCCCGATGATGATGTGGCTGGGAAATTCGGCGGCGATATCGCTGACGAAATGGGGGGCGCTGACCGCCTTGGTGCCGACGATGACGAAATCGACGCCGGCGTTGAGATAGCCTTGGATGGTTTCTTCGTCGCGGATGCCGCCGCCCACCTGGATTTGCACGTCCGGGTAGGTCTGACGGATGGCGTGAATGGTTTCGGCATTGCGCGGCATGCCGGCAAAGGCGCCGTCGAGATCGACCAAATGCAGGCGTTTGGCGCCCTCCGCCACCCATCGCCCGGCTACCGCCACCGGATCGTCGGAAAATACGGTATCGTCTTCCATGCGTCCCTGCCGTAAGCGGACACACTTGCCATCTTTAAGGTCGATAGCAGGTATCAATAACATGTTCGAATCCTCGTTGACAGTTTTATTATTATGAACGGGGCATCATGCGCCCGGATTCCATTCGAGAAAATTGGCCAGGAGTTTGAGCCCTGCGGTTTGGCTCTTTTCCGGGTGAAACTGGACCGCGAACAGGTTGTCACACGCCACAGCCGCGGCGAATGGTACAGGGTAATCGCAGTTCGCCGCGATGTGTTCCGAACGTGCCGGGCAGGCATAGTAACTATGCACGAAATAGAAACGGCTGTTCGACGGAATATCCTTCCATAGCGGATGCTTGCCTGTCGGGTGAACCTGATTCCAGCCCATATGAGGAATCTTCAATGGTTTGCCCTCGCCGTCCCGCAGATCATCGGAAAAACGCACCACCTTGCCCGGTATCAGGCCCAAACAGGGGATCCCATCGTTTTCTTCGCTTTCTTCCAGCAGAGCCTGCATGCCCAGGCAGATCCCCAGGAAAGGTTTGACGGCGGCGAGTTCGCGCACCAAATTGCTTAGGTCGCGCTCATTCAGTGCCCTCATACAGTCGCGGATGGCGCCTACGCCCGGGAGCACCACGCGGTCGGCTTGATGCAGTTCGGAGGGGTTCGAGGTGATGATGACGCGGGTTGCGGAATCGGCGTGTTGAAGCGCCTTGGCGATGGAATGGAGGTTGCCCATTCCATAATCGATAACGGCCACCGAGGACATAGTGGAAACGGCTGTTTGAATGAAGGATAAGAAATCGGTGTCAAAGTGCGCCTTTGGTGGAGGGAAGCCTATCCTGCATCCGCTCGTCCCGCGCCAGCGCCATGCGTAGAGCCCGGCCAAACGCCTTGAATACGGTCTCGGCCACATGGTGGGCGTTGACGCCTTTGAGGCTGTCTATGTGTAGGGTGACTTTAGCATGATTGACGAAGCCCCGGAAGAATTCGAGTAACAAATCCACGTCGAAATCACCGATGCGATCGCGCGCGAAGCTCACGCGGTAGTCCAGGCCGGGACGGCCGGAGAAATCGATGACCACGCGGGAAAGCGCCTCATCCAGGGGAACATAGGCGTGGCCGTAACGGCTGATGCCCTTCTTGTCGCCGACGGCGCGATCGACCGCTTGTCCCAGGGTGATGCCGATATCTTCCACG
>JAQTSI010000009.1 GCA_028711365.1 Methylococcaceae bacterium | reverse complement strand
GTGGGAGGACGCGGCGGATAAATTGCTCCAAAACAGCGATTTCAAACTCTTTCTTTTGCCCGGTTTGCGGGAATTGACATACGGCCAGTTACATGACCGCGCCCTAGCACGATTATGTCTTTTACGCGAATTCTTTTTGCGCCCAAAGCGGCAATTCTCGCTGGAAGGACTGGGGTTGTTGCAACTGGCCTATCCATCCTTGGATCAAGCCTCTCTGCCCGCCGTTTTTCGGCAGCGCGGAGTGTCCGAAAACGAGTGGCGGGAACTGTTGCACGTCACTATGGATTTCCATTTGCGAAGCGGCAAATCCGTTGCAATCCCATCCGATTCTGAACGTTGGCTGGGCTACCCAGGAAACCCCACGGTTCAATTACCGCCCGAACGTGGCAAGACCAAGAAAATCCAGCGCCCTTGGCCCAGCGCCCAATCTCCCCATGCTTCCCGAAGCAGGCTAATACGCCTACTGGCCTTCGCGTTCAACCTGCGTTTGGATACCCCGACCCATTGTGACCAACTCGATGAAATGCTCGTTGCCATCTGGCAAGGCGTTCGCCCATTGTTGAGCCAAAACGAAGATGGCTTTCAACTCGACCTGGAAAAACAAGCAGTTGTCACTGAAGTCCGCGAAGCTTGGTTTTGCCCTATCACGCGGCGGCTGTTGCCAACCACATTCCGAGGCATCACACCCTATTTGCCCGAATCCGCGCCGGAACATTTGGCGTGGTGCCAAAAAGTCACGATACCACGGGTGCCTTATCCGTTTTGGTTCGGCTGCGAACGGGAGAAGGTCGAGAACTGGCTGGAAACCGACCCTGATATCCTGCGACTTCGGGAAATCGGCGCTTGGCCCGATCTTTCCGACCGCATCACCCGCCATAGCCGCTATCTCCGCGCCGTGGAGCATTCCGCGCAAATCGCCGGCGCGGAGTTGACCCGCCGCGAGGAGGCTTTCAAAAAAGGCCAGATCAACCTGATGAGTTGCTCGACGACAATGGAAATGGGCGTGGACATCGGCGGCTTGACCGGCGTCGCGATGAACAATGTGCCGCCGCATCCTGCCAACTTCCTGCAACGTGCCGGTCGGGCGGGCCGCCGGGGCGAGGCCGCCGCGCTGAGCTTCACGCTGTGCAAGGCGACTCCGCATGGCGAGGCGGTGTTCCGCAATCCGCTGTGGCCGTTCGTGACCCGTTTGGCGATGCCAAGGGTGGAAATGCGCAGCACGCCAATTGTGCAACGCCACATCAACGCCTTGGCCTTGGCCGGATTTCTGCGCAAACACGCGCCGGAACGGATACGCAGGCTCAACACCGGCTGGTTTTTCGAGGCGGCGACGGAGGATGAATCCGCGCCTTGCGAACGCTTCGGCGCATGGTGCAGGGATGGCGCAAACCGGGAGGACAGCGTCAGCGGGGGTGTGCAAGCCATCATCCGCCGCTCGGTGCTGGACGGAACGCCGCCGCCGGAACTACTGGGGCGCACTGCCGAAGCTATTGAAACGGCGGCGGAACGTTGGCGACGGGAATTGCAAGCACTCTTGGAGCAGCAGGACACGGTTAAAACCCAGGATGGCGACAGCAAAGCCGAAGTGGCGATCAAGATCCAACTGGATCGCCTGCGCGGCGAATACCTGTTGGGCGAATTGGCGACGCTGAGGTTTCTGCCTGGCTACGGTTTTCCGACTGACGTGGTGCCGCTGGTTACGACCACCTTGGAAGATTTGGAGCGCCGTCAGCGCCGCGACAGCAGGGAGCGCGAGGACAACCGCGCTTGGCGGGCTGGATATCCAAGTCGCAACCTGGCGATTGCGATCCGCGATTACGCGCCAGGCACCGACACCGTGCTGGACCAACGGGTCTACCGTTGTGAGGGCGTCACGCTGAATTGGCATCTTCCCGCTGAAACCGATAGCGCGCCGGAAATCCAATCTTTGCGCTATGTCTGGCAATGCCGTGCCTGCGGTGGCAGCGGCACCCGCCCGGTTGCTCCGAAACATTGCCCACATTGCAGCGAGGGCAATAGCAACAAGCTGCTCATCCATCGTTTTCTGCAACCTGCCGGCTTCGCGGTGGATTTGCGCTGCAAGCCCCACAACTACGTCAGCACCCCGCAATACATCCCGGTACGCGAACCGTTGATTTCTTTGGAAGGTGCCGAGTGGATGGCTTTGGCCTCGCTGGGACGTTATCGGGCCAGCGCCCAGGGACATATTTTCCAATACAGTGACGGACTGCATGGACTGGGCTACGCCTTGTGTCTGCGTTGCGGTCGGGCGGGCTCGATGACGGCGGAAAACGAACGGCCAGCCAGTTTGCGCGGACACAAGCGGTTACGCGGCGGGAAATTGAACGACCGGGAAAAGGCGTGTCCCGGCAACGACGAAGATTGGGTCGTTCAGGAAAGATTGCGGCTCGGTGTCGTTGCCTGGACTGACGCACTGGAACTCCAATTGCGCGACCTGGCCACCGGCAAGCCCATCGACAAAATCACCGCCTATACTTTAGCGGTGGCGTTGCGCAGGGCGCTATGCCTGACCCTCGGCATCGAAGAAAATGAAGTCGGTTGTGCCACCTTGCCGGGCCGCGATACCCAAGAACAGCCGACGGTTTCGATTTTCCTCTACGACACCGCATCCGGCGGTGCCGGCTACGCCAGCCAAGCGCCTGCGCTGTTGCCGGAACTGTTTCGCAAAGCCCGCCGCGAAGTGTTGGAATGCCCACACGGTTGTGATGCCGCTTGCCAAGGCTGCGTGTTGAGTTACGACACCCAACACCACTTGGAACATTTGAACCGACATATGGCCTTGGCCTTGTTATCCTCCGAGTTTCTCTGCGCACTCGAACTACCCGCTACCCTCAAGGCGTTTGGCGCGGATTCACGGTTGGAAATGGAACCCCTTGGCATAGCTCTCCGCCGGGAATGGCAGCACCAACCCGGAACCGAGGTGCGAGTTTATCTAGGTGGAGAGGCGGAAACTTGGGAGCCGTTGGCTTGGCGGTTACGCGGCGATTTGCAGCGTCTGACCGAAAGCAGGCTACTCATACGCCTATTGTTACCCGCTTCGTTGCCGGCACGCCTCAACGACAGCCAACGTGGCGAATTGGCCGCATTGGCGGCGGTGATCCGTGCGGAAATCTTGGGGTTACCCGAGGATTCGGTGATAGTGGGCGCATCCAGGCAGTCCTTGATCCTGGAATTTGCTGGTGCCAACCATTGTGTGCGGTGGGCCGCAACCAGCCCAGCAGCACCAACACCAGCCTGGGGCAGCGGAGGAGAAGCGATTCACTATGTCCGAACACGGGAAAGCATGGCTCTAGCCTCGCTAAACTACCCCGCCATTCCATCGGAAAGCCTGCGCCCCGCGCTAGCGGCTGGCATCGTAGAACTGCGGATAGGCCGCGAATTCGATGGCCCATCACTGGAATTTGGCCGCAATGTCTGGAACCTAATCCGCCAACAAGTGCCTAACTTGGCCGCGCAGTTAGACAGCACGGCGAAATTGTGGGAACTGTGCTACACCGACCGCTACCTGCGCTCACCACTCACTTTGCATCTGCTACATGGACTGGTTGACGCGTTGCGCGAATATTCCGCAGGAATCATCAATACTATCCGGTTTGAAGTGCTAACCAGCGAACTGGAATTCCGCGACGAGAGGATGCCCGCCCAAGTCCAGCATGATTGGCAAGATGCTGGGGATCGTCGACATGTGGCTGAACAGCTTTTTGGCGATTTTTTCCAATTCGTATGGCAGGAAACCCCGCGCCGTAATATGCCTCATGCTAGGGAACTCCGGCTGTCCTGGTCTGACGGCGAAAATTGGTCAATCCGGCTGGATCAGGGGTTAGGCTGTTGGGAAGCCTTTCCACGCTTGCGTGTGCCATTTCCATTCGACCAAGAACCGGAGCGGCAAACGGGTTGCTTGAAAAAGCTCAATTTGATGGTCCAGATGAACAGCTGTGGTTATCCCACTTATTGGTACTGTGCGAAGGAGGGCTGTAGACAAGGTTGACGGCCTTCATGTTCTGTTTATCTGTATTCCCCTTTATGTTAAGTCCCACAAAAAAGTGAGACTAAATCGACAATTAGTACTCACATCGAATCTGTCGAGAACGGGTTGAGCAAGCCGATGCCGGAACCCTCGAAGTCTCGGATGTTGCGGGTGACGAGGGTAAGCGCGTGGGCTTGGGCTGTGGCGTCGATCAGCTTAACCGGCTGGGAACGGACGCTGCCGCGTTTCCCGAACTCGCCGCGCATCGTTCCCGTCTGCCGGGCGATGTCTTCTGTCACTGGAAAGACCCGTGCAACGCTCGGCTACAAACCGCTAGACCCCTTCCGTAGCGGTCGCTTGAACAGGTTGAGTGTCTATTAGATATTTCTCGAATGGTTAGCTTCAACGTTGTCCAAAATTCTTAAATTCCCGAACAATGGAATCGTTGCCATGGATTATGGCGCTTCGGCCATGGTTTAGGAATGGATTTCGTTTGCCGCTGCGGCCGTTTGTTCTCGCATCGCCCGCTTTCATCGCCCGGAATGTCCATTGAATGCTGGCCGGATAAGGTCTTCGATATTGCCTGAATTCTAAAAAACTTGGTTATATCAGTGCCTTGGGTAAGTAAGTCCTCGGCTTTTCCCGCCAGGCGATTGCGCCTCGGACTAGGGGTGGCATGCAACTTGTTCTTATCAGGTCGGGCAGCATCATGTTGCACACAAAGAACCTCTGACAATCTGTCATTGGCGCTGATACTAATTAACCTGAAGGAGTACGTCATCATGGCTAAAGTTCAAAAATCAACTGACTCGTCCAGCCTGGCTGAAGTTGTCGACCGGATTCTGGACAAAGGCATCGTAATCGATGCATGGGTTAAGGTTTCGCTGGTAGGTATCGAACTGCTGTCCGTAGAAGCTCGCGTCGTTATCGCTTCCGTAGAAACCTACCTGAAATATGCCGAAGCAATCGGCTTGACCGCAAGTGCGGCTGCTCCTGCCTAAAGTCTAGGGCGAAGGTGACCCGCCGTTGTGAATTCGGCGGCGGGGAACTTCCGGAACTTCCCGCCCAACTTAGGGCTGGAAACGACGCTTAGACGAATGATGCACCGCATCTACATTAAGGAGAACACAAATGGGCCGCTTAGCCGAAGACATGGCGCGCTTGCGTCAACAGATCGATGGCGACCGTGAAACACGCCTGGCGCAGCAACATGCTCGTGCCAAGGGCGTGAGTACGATGATTGCCGAACTCGCTTCCTTCCGTGCCAGCACGGCGCAGCAGGATGCGCGGGCGCGACAAGCATTCGTCGCCGAAAATACCAACAATGTTCTTAACCTGCTGGATAAATTTAATCACTCTCATCGAAACATGGCCCGGCATGGACGGGAAGAACGCGCGGCTTTCGTGGCCGATGTCGCGAAACAAACCGCCAATCTGTTGGCGGGATTCGATGCCGCCCACAATGAAATGGCGGAGCGCACTTCGAAAGACAGAGCCGAATTTCTGTTCAATTTGTCTCGGGATATAACCGGTTTGCTCGAGGATTACCATTCGGCTCGCAGTGAAATGGCGAAAGCCAGTTCGCGGGAACGGATGGATTTTGTCAGTGAACTTGCAACCCAAGTCGGTGCCCTGTTGGCCGATTTTAACAACACTCGCGCCAATAAGGCTCGAATCTCAGCCGAGGAAAGAAACCAATTCGTCAAAACGGTTGCCGAAGAGGTTTCCAAACAGCTTGAATCTTATCACGAGGCCCGCATGGCCATGGCCAAGAGCACGAGTGATGAGCGAGCCGCTTTCATGTCCAACCTGGCCAATGGTGTGGCTGCATTCATCCGCGAGACTTCGCAGGATAGATCCGCCGCCCACGACGCATTTTTCGGTCTAGCTGCGTCGAAAAAAAAAAGTGAACCTCCTAAGCTAGCGATTCGCGTCACCGAAGAAGTGGTCGCTCCCCCTCCGCCAGTCGTGGTCAAGTTCGAGGAGATCGCCGAACCCGCGTCCGTAGTACAGGAAACCGCTCCGATGGTCAGTCCGCCGGGACAGGGCGAGGGGATGCCTCCAGTTCAAGAGGAGCCACGCGGTTTATGGGGTAGTCTCTCCTCCAAACAAGCCGGGGAAAGCGAGAAACCGCGAAAAAAACGTCAGTCACCGGATGCCGAGGCTAAGTCGGATAAAAAGCCAGACGAGGTTTGAATTGATTGATCGACAGGGGTTGCGGTGGAAAAGGTGCAGTATGGGAAATATTTTCAGAATAGCTGCACCATTTCCTTTGCTTTTTTAGCAAAGACTCGAGCCAATTTGAGTAGGAATATCTTTCATGAGTGAACAAAGCACAGTTTCGAGCTTGCATTCCGCACTGGAATATGATCGTATCGCTCCGGAAGCGAGCGATTATTTTGTCTCCACCTCTTATGTAAAAGAGATTATCGACCGGGCATTGATTTATCTTCACGCCGGTTATCCGGTGCATTTTGCCGGTCCCTCCGGCACCGGAAAAACGACCTTGGCATTCCATTTGGCGGCCACATGGGGACGCGACGTGACATTGATGCAGGGAAACGAGGAATTCGTGAGTTCCGATCTGACAGGGAAAGATGTCGGTTACCGAAAAAGCAAATTGGTTGATAATTTCATTCACTCGGTTTTGAAAACCGAAGAGGAAATGCGCCGGGTATGGGTGGATAACCGTCTGACTACCGCTTGCCGCAAGGGCGATATGTTGATCTATGACGAATTCAACCGTTCGCGGGCGGAAACCAATAACGTGCTGCTCTCGGTTTTGTCGGAAGGGATTTTGAATTTGCCGGGTCTTCGTGGCGCCGGCGAAGGATACATGGATGTGCATCCCTGTTTTCGCGCTGTCTTCACCTCGAACCCCGAGGAATATGCGGGCACCCACAAGACGCAGGACGCTCTGATGGATCGCATGATAACCATCAGGCTAGGGCACCCGGACCGCGATACCGAACTGCAGATATTACAATCTCGTACCGAACTGGAAGCCAGGGAAGCCGGTTATATCGTGGATATCGTGAGGGAGCTGCGAGGGAATGATAGCAAAACAAGACCCAGCCTACGCGCGGGTATCGCCATTGCACGAGTACTTCATCTGCAAGGTATCAATCCACGTTATGGCGACAAGTTATTCCATGCCGTGTGTTATGACGTGTTGAGTATGGAAACCGCCAAAATACAGCACGCCGGACGATCGGTTTTCCACGAGATGGTGGATGACGTCATCCGCAAGGTTTGCCCACCAGTAGGGGCCGAGCCGGTTAGGAGATCCGTCGGAAAAATCAAGATAGTGGAGTGATAGGCATCATGGCAATACGCACCAGACCACCACGCACGATTTCGGATATCAAGACCCATTCCGGACGAACAAAGCGCGAGCATCAGACTTATCGGGACTATTTCCAAGTCGGGGCGTTGGAGCTAGAGCGGTGGCGACGGGAACGGGAGCGAGAAGCCGCTTCCCGCCGTATCGCCGACATCGACAGCCGTATCGCCGATATCGATAGGGAAAAGAGAATTCTCCTCACCGAAGCTGGCGCAATCGACTCTTTGGCCGAAAGCAAGATCAAGATAGGCATTTCTGAAAAGAAAGCCCCAGGATTTCGCATTAAATATTGAGGAGAGTGGCATGAACAGCGTTCGCAACAGTGCCCATATTCGTACCCATCGCATGGTGAGAAGCTTTCATAGCTGTATCCACTCGACGGGGGTATCACAAATTCTTCCGGATTTCGGTCGTATCTGTCAGGAAGAATTTCGGCGTTTGAACAGAGAATTGCTTTTTAGCCTGAAGATCGATCGTCGGAAAATCAGACCGGGAGTATCTTGTGGATGCCAATAAATCCAATAGTCATCGAGCAAAAATCCTTTATGCCCTCTGTGCGGCTGAAAGTTCGCCTCCCAGTTACAAAGTCAAGGGTTTGGAATCGTCCGCCATTTATGCTATCGATCATGATGGTTTGAGGGCAGTGGTTAGTGATACACTCAGCCAGCGCGTGCGTCCTGAAAGACGCAATATCACCGCCCATCAGTCTGTTTTGCATTATCTGATGGAAGAGAAGACGGTATTGCCGATGCGTTTCGGGGTGATTGCCCGCAACGCCGAGGCGGTGCGAAAACTCCTGGAAACCAATCGGAACAGCATCAAAGAGCATTTCGAACGTTTGAATGGTCGCGTTGAGATGGGTTTGAGAGTATCCTGGGATATCGCCAATATCTATGAATATTTCATCGCCACGCATCCGGTATTACGCGAAGCTCGGGATGAAATATGGGGAAAAAGCGACAATGTGCGAAGGGATCAGAAGATCGAACTCGGACGCTTATACGAATCTCTGCGTAGCGCCGACCGTCGGGAATTCACGGAAAAGGTGAGGGATGTTTTAGACGATTATTGCGAAGATATCATCGAGAATCCGGTCAAGAAAGAGAAGGATGTCATGAATCTTGCCTGCTTGGTCGAGCGCAACCGAATGGAGGAATTCGGCAAGGGTGTTTTTCAGGCCTCGAAATTGTTCGATAATATCTATCTGTTTGATTATACAGGCCCATGGGCGCCGCATAATTTTGTCCGCCTGGATTTGCAGGCGCCATCATCCAGCAAAAGCAAGGCCATGGCTAGCAATGCCGCTCATCCGGATTAGGGTGAGAAAATGCTGCTAGTGGATGATATCCTGTTTTTTCCGGTCAAGGGAATCAATTGGATTTTCAGGCAGATCCACGATATCGCCGAGGAGGAGTTGGAAGGCGAGGCCGATAGTATTCGGGAAAATCTTACCGAACTTTACATGATGTTGGAGACTGGACAGATTACGGAAGAGGAATTCGAACAACAGGAACGCCAACTGCTGGACCGGTTGGATGCTCTGGAAGAAGATGACATCGAGGACGACGAGGACGACGAGGACGACGAGGACGACGAGGACGACGAGGACGACGAGGACGACGAGGACGACGAGGACGACGAGGACGACGAGGACGACGAGGACGACGAGGATGACGAGGATGACGAGGATGACGAGGATGACGAGGATGACGAGGATGAAGATTCAGGCCGGGAGGCTCCGCGAGATGTGAAAGAATGAAAGTTTCCCCCGCGTTTTTGAGGGATACTGTTCTGAAGTTGGTGTTTTTCGGCGGAAAGGGAGGGGTAGGAAAGACCACCTGTGCTTGTGCGACGGCTTTGAAACTGGCGGAAGAACAAGCGCAAAAATCGTTTTTACTGGTTTCGACGGATCCTGCCCATTCCCTTTTGGATGTATTCGGTGATTGGGTCCTGCCGGAAAATTTGCAAGTGCGGGAATTGGATGCCTCCGCTTCATTGCAGGCTTTCAAAGCTCGATATGACCCCGTATTGAATGAAATCGCCGCGCGTGGAACCTTCCTGGATCAGGATGACCTACGGGATCTGATGAATCTATCCTTGCCGGGTATGGATGAGGTGGCGGCCTATATCGAAATCGCCGATTGTCTGAAACAGGACCGCTATGATTGCCTTATCGTCGACACGGCGCCTACCGGACATACTCTGAGATTATTGGAAATGCCGGAGTTGATCCGGCGCTGGCTCATCGCCCTGGATACCCTTCTAGCCAAACATCGCTATATCCGTCGGCATTTTAGCGGTGACAACAGACTGGACCATTTGGACCGTTTTCTTCTGGAGATGGACGATTCCGTGAAGACGATGCAAAAGTCCATGACGGACCCTAGATTGTGCCGGTTTGTGATCGTCATGCAGGGCGAGGTTTTGATTGTGGACGAAACCGTCGATTTGGCGCGGGAATTGAGTAGAAGGAAGATTCCCATGACGGATGTGGTGGTTAATCAATTGCTACCGGTCAGTGACTGTCCTGTCTGCAGCGCCGGACGTAGGCGGCAATGGCTCGCCCTCGAAGGGGCTGCGGGCCGACTGCCTAAGAAAACGGATCTGTGGACATTGCCTTTATTCCCGGAAGAACCTCGCGGCGAGGCGCTTAACGGCATGTGGTCTCAAATCCATCGCCTCGACGAGGCTGAACCGACACCCGAAATCCCGATCGACTTACCCGCCACAGTCGAGGAGCCCATCCCATTACCGCCCGCTACGCTTCGATTGCTGATCTTCGTCGGAAAAGGCGGGGTGGGCAAAACCACCTTGGCCTGCGCCACGGCCCTGCGTTTGCGCGGCGAATACCCCAACTTGCGGATACTCTTGTTTTCCCTGGATCCGGCTCATTCACTCAGTGATTGCTTAGGGGTAGCGGTGCAAGAGCATCCCAGTATGGTCATGCCCGGACTGGATGCCCAGGAAATCAACGCCGAAGCCGCTTTTGCCGCTGTTCGGCGTGAGTACCGCAAGGAACTGGAAGCCTTCCTGGCCGATACCCTGCCTAATCTGGATATCACCTTCGATCGCGAGGTGATGGAGCACCTGCTGGATCTGGCGCCGCCGGGATTGGACGAGATCATGGCCCTGACTTCGGTCATGGAACATTTGGGAGGCGGTCATTATGACATGGTGGTGCTCGATTCGGCGCCTAGCGGGCATCTGCTTCGGCTATTGGAGTTGCCCGAGTTGATCGGTGACTGGTTGAAGCTGTTTTTTTCCCTGTTGCTCAAATATCGGCGGGTGATGCGTTTACCTCGTCTCTCGCAACGCCTGGTCAAGCTATCTCGCGAACTCAAGTTGCTGCGTCAACTGCTGCGTGATCCGGCGCAAACGGCGTTGTATACGGCCAGCATTCCCACCCATCTGGCCATGGATAAAACCGCCGAATTGGCGCAAGCTTTGTACCGGTTCGGCATCAATTCAAGCGCTGTTTTCATTAACCAGATTACTCCTGCGAATGACTGCATCCTGTGCCGGGCCTTGAATCAGCGCGAGAAGAAGCAGATGGAGCGGGCCATGAGTCTTTTCAACGAGCAAAGACAGGTGAGGATTTATAAGCAGAAAGATCCTTCCGGCTTGGATGGGCTGAAGGTGCTGGGATCGCTTCTCTATGCGCGGATCGGTATATAGTTGTCATCACCAATAAAAACTCTGGCTAAGTTAAGGTCAATCATGCACTATGAAAGCCGGTCGAGTTTTACAGCGAGGAAGCCTTATATTTTCAGGGGAATGGCCTAAGCTTTCAGACGAGTTTGTTTCTTCGGTTATTGGTCTACTATTGTCGAATTGCCGCTTATGCCGATCAAGATGCAGCATCAAAATGAACAACAGGTTTCCCTTTGTGAAGCGCTGGATCGTATTCTGAACAAAGGCGCGGTGGTCGTAGCCGATGTGACTATCTCGGTGGCCGATATCGACCTGATATATTTAAGCCTACAAGCCTTGGTGGCCTCTGTGGAGACGGGAAGACGCCTGCGAGGAAGCGCTCATGATGAATATTGACGATGCGCAATTGAAAAAAAACGAAATGCTGGCGGCTTTTTCTTCATCGGCGCCGGAAGCCAGGCTTAGAGGGGGCTCCCGCTGTAAGGTGGAGTTGGATGGGGAGCGGGTCCGCAACGGTTTGGCGCAACTGGTGCTTACTTTGGTGAAACTGCTGCATGAATTGCTGGAACGGCAGGCCATCAGGCGTATGGATTCGGGATCATTGACCGAGGAGGAAATCGAACGCTTGGGATTGACTCTGATGCGCCAAGCCGAGGAGTTGGATCGGCTGCGAGAAGTCTTCGACCTCAAGGAAGAAGATTTGAATCTGGATTTAGGCCCTTTGGGCCGATTGCTGTAAGGACTTTCCCCATGAACGATAAAAAACGCTTGACTCATTCCACCGACTCGACCACGGTTGCGGATCTGCTGGAACGGCTGCTGGACAAGGGGGTCGTCATCAGCGGTGACATCCGCATCAGGCTGGTCGAGGTGGAGTTGCTGACGCTCGAAATCCGCTTGCTCATCTGCTCGGTGGATAAAGCACTAGAGATGGGTTTGGATTGGTGGAGCGGTAATCCCGCTTTCAGTTCCAGAGCCAGGCAACAGGCCTTGCCTGCTCCGGATTTGGAAGACCGGCTGAAGCGTCTGGAAGCGCGTTTGGAATCACAGGCAACCGTATCCGAACCACTTTGAGTCGGCAGGCTCCCATGCGCACCCTGATCCATTTCCCCATCATTCATGGCCCGGAAGACTTGGGAAGACTGGGCGATGCGGTGAACAAGGTCCGTACTCAAGAACAAACCCAAAAGCATCTGGCGATCGTCGAGAGCGTGTGGAACGCCATCGAGGCTTCGATCAAAGCCATGGAGTTGGATTATTCCCATGTCAAGATCTATCAGGACGGCCTTCCGGTTTGCGGCAAGGAATCTGAAATCGTTGCCGACATGGCCAAGGCGGGGAGCCGTAACCACTTGTTGCTACAGGCGTTGCATAACAAGGGCGCCACGGTCATGGGCACGGAATCGGCCGAACTCCTGCTGGAAGAATATTCTTTGATGACCCAATTATTGCAGTCGAATGCCGAGCAGGCCGCGCCTTCTCAGGAACTGGGAAAATCGCTGCTGGATCGTCGCGACGGGTATATCGCCCGGCGTATCGAAGAAACCCTGCAAGCGGATGAAACCGGGCTGCTTTTTTTAGGTCTAATGCATTCCGTTGAGGATAAATTATCCTCCGATATCACCTTGATCCAGCCTCTTGGTAAACCTAAATTAGGATAAGCGCATGGATTCAATATTCTCAACGCCAGCGAGCCCGTTGCCATCTCATTTCCTGTCGGGCCGTAATGCTCCCAGGTAAGGATTACCTGAGTCGCCATGAAAGCCTCAAAAACGAATCAGGGATATGTACTCATCATCGACGATGACAAAGATATTTGTCAGTTGCTGTCTTTCCTCCTGGAGCGTGAAGGTTATGAAACCCAGAAAGGTCATGACGGAAATTCGGCGATGCAGCTTTTGGCCAACCGGGAACCGGATGTCCTCCTGCTCGACAGCATCATTCCCGAACCCAATGGCATGGTGGTGCTGTCCCATGCCCGCGCCTTATACCCGCAATTGCCGGTGGTGATCATCACCGGCAATGCGGGAGTGATGGGCGCGGTGTGTGCGATCAAGGCCGGTGCCTGGGATTATCTGCCCAAGCCATTCGATAACGGCAAGGTATTGGAGTTGGTTGAACGTGCCGTGAAAACTCGAGGCGGACGGCATGGATTGAACAAGAAACTTAGCGTCGACACGAAAGCGCGAATAAGCCATCTGATGGGAATGAGCCAAAAGATACAGAATCTTTCCAATGATCTGACTCGCGTGGCTCATACCGATTTCTCGGTGATTATCCAGGGTGAAACCGGTACCGGCAAGGAGTTGGTGGCCAAGAATATCCATTTGGCGAGCCCTCGTGCACAGAGGCCTTTCATCGCTGTCGATTGCGGTGCCATTCCCGATACCCTGATCGAAAATGAATTGTTCGGCCATGATAAAGGTTCTTATACCGGAGCCGACCAGGGGAGGGGAGGGAAATTTGAAGCAGCCGAGGGCGGTACCCTGTTCCTCGATGAAATCGTCAATACCTCGCTTTCCGCACAATGTAAGCTATTGCGCGCCTTGCAGGAGCGGGTTATCTTCCGAATCGGAGGAAATAAGGCCATTCCGGTGAATGTGCGGGTGATATCGGCCAGTCATGAAAACCTGTTGAACGCGGTCGTGCAGGGGAAGTTTCGCGAGGATTTATATTATCGATTGAATGAATATATCATCTTCATTCCTCCTTTGCGTGAACGTCCCGAGGATATACTGACCTTGGCGATTCGTTTCCTCGCCGAAACATGCAGCGAATTGGGTAGGTCGATACCTGAATTTACCCTGTCCGCCAAGGAGTTGTTGCTGAACTATCATTGGCCGGGCAATGTGCGCGAGTTACGCGCCGTCATACGGCGAGCGGCGCTGATATCGGAAGGTGAGATCGAAGTTCGTGATCTAGGCTTGAATCACCAACAGATCGCCAATCCCCTACAAGACAGCAAGAACTCCTGTCTGGATTGTATGAATAGTTTGTGTTTGGAAGGCCCCTCACTCAAGGAAATCGTCCAGAGCAATACCGAAAAGATAGAGCGCATCATCATCCTGGATGCACTGAAACAAACCGGTAATAACAAGGCCGAAACGGCTCGTTTGCTGAACATCGATTACAAAACCCTTTATTACAAGCTCAAGAAGATCAATTCAATGGTGGACAAATAGCCATGACAACACGAAAGAAAACTAATGTAACGGGGAATGTGGAAGGCATTCTTCGGGGGCTGGGAGACCTGGTGGAAAAGCTGGGCGAACTGGCGGAAAAGGGTGAGCAAATCAAACGCAGTGGTCATTTCGATATTCCCGCCGGTCAGCGGGATGTCAAGGCGGTCTATGGGTTTTCCGTGAAAATGGGCTTGGGTGATGAGGAAACCCAGGTAGAACCCTTCGGCAATGTTCGACGGAACGAAGACACCGGCGAGACCGTGGTGCAGGAAGTTTCCGAGCCTCTCGTCGATGTCATTGAGGAAGCCGACCATATCCTGGTGCTGGCCGAGATGCCGGGTGTAAGCGAGGAAGACGTTCGATTGGATTTGGCCGGCGATATTCTCACCCTGCACGCCGAGAGAGGGAGCAAGAAATACCACAAGGAGATTCTGTTGCCTCGAACTTTTGATGCCGAGGGAATGGAGCGCTCCTGCCGCAACGGTATCCTGGAAGTCAAACTGAAAAGTTGAGCTAAGGCCATGTCAGAAGTTCTCAAACTCAAAGTGGTCGAAGCCCTGCCCAAAGATGCAGGGCGTGCCTACGCAAGGTTGGATCCTGCCGATATCCGCCAGTTGGGATTGGAAGTGGGAGATGTCATCCTGGTGCGCGGCAAGGGGACTAGCGTCGCCAAACTCATGCCTACTTATCCGGATCTGCGCGGAAAAGGCGTCGTGCAATTGGATGGACTGACCCGCCGCAATGCCGGTCTCGGTTTGGATGAAAAAGCCCAACTCGAGCCCACGGCGTGGAAGCACGCCACGCGCATCGTCCTCACCCCCACCACCGTCGTTCCCGGTCAGCGCGATCTGAAATATATCGGCGGTCTGCTCGATGGATTGCCGGTCATGAAAGGTGACTTCCTGCGCGCCCATCTGTTCGGCAGCCGCGCTGCGGATTTTCGGGTGGAGGATTCGACGCCTGCCGGGGCCGTGCTGATCAATCCCACTACCGTGCTGGTGATCGGCAAAGCCGGCGAACCGGCAAGTGCTGCGCCACAGCGTTTGTCCTATGAAGACATCGGCGGTCTCAAGGGCCAGGTGCAACGTATCCGCGAGATGATCGAACTGCCTTTGCGTTACCCTGAGGTGTTCGAACGCCTAGGGATAGGCGCTCCCAAGGGCGTGCTGCTGAGCGGGCCGCCCGGTTGTGGCAAGACCCTCATCGCCCGCACCATCGCCCAGGAAACCGACGCCCAATTCTTCACCATCAGCGGGCCCGAGGTGGTGCACAAGTTTTACGGCGAGAGCGAGGCGCATCTGCGGAAAATCTTCGAGGAAGCGGCCCGTAAGGGGCCTAGCATCATCTTCCTGGATGAGATCGACGCCATCGCCCCGCGCCGCGACAAGGTGACCGGCGAAGTGGAAAAACGCATCGTGGCACAATTATTGGCCCTGATGGATGGACTCAAAAGCCGCGGTAAAATCATCGTCATCGCCGCCACCAATCTTCCCAATACGATCGATCCCGCGTTGCGTCGTCCGGGCCGATTCGACCGGGAAATCAACATTCCCATCCCCGATCGTGAGGGGCGGCGCGAGATCATCGAAATCCATAGTCACGGCATGCCTTTGGATGCCGATGTGGATTTGCACCAGTTGGCGGAAGTCACCCACGGTTTTGTCGGCGCCGATCTGGAAGCCCTGTGTCGGGAGGCGGCCATGAGCGCCCTGCGCCGATTGTTGCCGGAAATCGACTTCAGTGCTTCCGCCGTGCCCTACGAACGATTGGCCACCCTGACCGTCAGCATGGATGATTTCCGGACGGCCCTGTGCGAGGTATCGCCTTCCGCCATCCGCGAAGTCTTCGTGGACATCCCCGATGTGCGCTGGGAGGACGTGGGGGGATTGGGTGACGTGCGCCGGCGCTTGGTGGAAGCGGTCGAATGGCCCATCAAATACCCGCACTTGTTCCAGCAGGCCGGGGTTCGTCCGCCCAAGGGATTGCTGTTGGCGGGCCCTCCCGGGGTGGGCAAGACCCTGATCGCCAAGGCGGTGGCCAACGAGAGTGGAGTCAACGTCATCTCGGTCAAGGGGCCCGCGCTGATGTCCCGTTTCGTGGGCGAATCGGAGCAAGGCGTGCGCGAATTGTTCCACAAAGCGCGCCAGGCTTCGCCCTGCATCATTTTCCTCGACGAGGTGGATGCCTTGATCCCTGCCCGGGGGGAAGGTTCCACCGACTCTCATGTGGCGGAGCGGGTGCTCAGCCAGTTCTTGTCCGAAATGGACGGGTTGGAGGAACTCAAGGGCGTCTTCGTCATGGGGGCGACCAACCGGGTGGATCTGATCGACCCTGCCATGTTGCGCCCCGGACGTTTCGACGAGATCGTCGAGTTGCCCTTGCCCGATGAGCAGGCGCGGCGGGAGATCCTTTCCGTGCATCTGCGCAACAAGCCGCTAGGCGCCAACATCGACGCCGAAGATCTGGCGGCACGCTGCGAGGGCGCAAGTGGCGCCGAACTGGCGGCGGTGTGCAACCGCGCCGCCTTGCGCGCGCTCCGCCGCCTGGTCGAGCAGGGCGAATCCGGCCCCGAATCGCCCATCGCCGTGCTCGTGGAAAGCGAGGATTTCGATGCAGCCATCCTGGAGACTTTCGGGCCTAGGGCTTGAACATGGAATCCTCGCCGCAACAGGCCGGGGAGGCAGTCTATCTGTATTGTTTCTCTTTGCCGGATTTATCCATGCCCTTGGGGCCAGGGGTGGATGAGGACAAACCCATCACGGTCCATCGCCATGGCGGACTGGCCGCTGTGCTGGGCTGGGTGGCTTTGGAGGATTACACCGGCGAGGCGGGGGAAGCCCATCTACAGGATATTGCCTGGCTGGGGCCGCGCGCCTGCCGCCATGCCGTCGTAGTCGAACAGGCCATGGCAAAAGGACCGGTCTATCCCATACCGTTCGGAACGCTGTTTTCGAATCTGACGGTGCTGGAGCGGGAAATCGAAGACCGATCGGCCGAGATTACCTCCGTTTTGCTCCGAGTGGCCGATTGCCAGGAATGGTGCGTGGAAGGCAGCCTGGATCGCAAACGGGCGCTGGAGCATTTGCTGGCCGAAAGTTTGCGATCCGGCCGCTTCCACCTCCCGGACAACGTCGGACGCAGGCATCTGGAAGAGCAGAAATTGCGGCGGGAATTGGCCTTGGAACTGGATGATTGGGTCCGCCAGCATCTGCAGGATTTGCAAGAACATCTGATGTCTTTGACCCGCGACTGCCGCCCGCGTCGGCTGTTGGGTGACAGGATCGCCCACTGGGCATTCCTGGTGCCGGTCGAACGGGTCGAATCCTTCCGCGGCAAGGTGGATGAAATCGCCAGCCGGCAAGAAGCTTACGGATTGAATTTCCGGCTAACCGGCCCTTGGCCGCCCTACAGTTTTTGCCAGGCTACGCCATGAGTCTGCTGTTATATGGCATCGTCGAGGCATCGGCGGCGATTACGCATGGCGAGGAGATGTTGATCCAGGCGGACGGATTGTCGGCGGTGGCGGTTCATCGGGAACAGATCGATCAGGATCTCGATTCGATTCTAGCCTACGGAAAAGTGGTGGAGCGCATCTACCGGCAAACCACGCTCATTCCGATGCGATATGGCAACTTGCTGCCGGACGAGGCCGCGGTGATTCAACATCTGATCCTGGAGGCGGAACGGTATCGGCAACGATTGGCGGAACTGGAAGGCTGCGAAGAAATGGGCATTCGCCTGGCTATGCCCCCACAGCCCGCCGAGGTCCAAACGGCTGCCTGCAATGGCCATGAATATTTGTTGGCGCGAAAGCGGAAATATTTGGCGCTGGAGCAGGTCGAGCAACATACGGCTGCCTTGGACATCGCCCTGAGCGGGCTCTACCGCAAACGCTGCGCTGAAGCCGGCCTGTTTGCCGGGCAAACTATGTATCTGTTGAGTTATCTGGTGCCTAGGGCCAAGCTGCAAGCCTTCCGGGAAACCCTGGAGAAGCGCGATGATGTCGAAGGACGATGGGTCAGCGGTCCCTGGCCGCCTTATAATTTTGCCTGTTGAGCCTTTGGCGGAGAGGGAGGGATTCGAACCCCCGGAAGGTTTCACCCTTCAACGGTTTTCAAGACCGCCGCTTTAAACCGCTCAGCCACCTCTCCTATCTGCCCGATAGGATAAACCATTAGCCTGCGCCGTTCCAGCCTTATTCGAAGCCGGAAAAACCAAGTCCTTTCCCCCGCAAGGGCAAAGGTATCTACACAAGTCTGAAAGTACAAGGAAATCAACTCCTTCCCCCTTGCAGGGGGAAGGGTGGGATGGGGGTAGAAACTAGACATGGCGCTATCTGCTGCCGGTATGTCGTAGGATTCAATGCGATAGGGGTTGCCTTGGATGGAATTCTGCGCACGATGGGACGGGGTCTCGGAACTCGGCGTTCAACCCCCATCCCAACCTTCCCCCTACCAGGGGGAAGGAGTGACGACTTGTGTAGATAAAGGGGTAAAGGGTATCAAAAATCGAATCCCTGCTCGCGGAACAAGCTCAGGCAGGCATCCACCGCCTGCGGATCGTAGCGCAGGCCGCGTCCGGCGCTGATTTCCGCCAAAGCGGCCGCGATGCCCCGGCTGGGACGATAGGGTCGGTGGGAAGACATGGCTTCCACCACGTCGGCGACGGCTAGAATCCTGGCTTCGGCAATGATGTCGCCGGCTTTCAGCCCGTCGGGATAGCCCGAACCGTCCAGCCGCTCGTGGTGCTGCAGGATCATCTGTGCCACCGGCCAGGGAAAGTCGATGCCTTTGAGAATGTCGTGACCCGTCAGTGGGTGGAGGTGGATCAATTCCATTTGCAGGCCAGTTAGGATTTTGGGGCTGCTTAAGATCTCGGCAGGGACGGCGATCTTGCCGATGTCGTGGATCAGGCTGCCGAATCCTATGCCTTCGACCTGATCCTCGCATAGTGCCAATAGGCGGGCGATGGCGGTCGCCAACTTGGAAACTCGGCGCTGGTGACCGGCAGTATAGGGGTCGCGCACTTCGATCATGGAAGCCACGACCTGGATGCTACCCTCCAGGGTCTTGCGCAGTTTGTTCAGCGCAGTCTCTCGTTCCTGTTCCGCCCACTGGCGCTGCGCCTCCTGTTCGAAATGATCCAAAGCATAGGAGATGTCCTGCGACATCTCTTGCAATAACTTGATCTGATCATCGTCGAAGAAATCCAATTCCGCCACATACAAGGTCAGTGCCCCAATCACCTGGCCGGCTAGCCGAATCGGCAGCGCGGCCGCGCCGCGAAATCCCCGGCGCAATGCCGCTTCACGCCAGGGTTGTGCCCGCTCGTCGCTGGCGTAGTCGTTCACATAGACGATTCGATTCTCGCGGATGGCGGTGCCGGTTGGGCCCCGGCCTTCCTGCACATCGTCGATGCTGATCCGGATATTCTCCACATAACCTTGTTCTTGGCCGGAATGGCACAGCGGCAAGACTTTCCGCAGCCCCTCATCCACCAGTCCGACCCAGGCCATGACGAATTTGCCATGCTCAACCGCTCCCTGGCAGATGCCCTGGAACAGCTCGTTTCGATTCGTGGCGCGCACGATGATCTCGTTGATATGGCTCAAGGTGGCATACAGCAGTGAAAGCTTGCGGATCTGCGCTTCCGCCTGCATGCGCGCCGTCACATCGCGCTTCACCGCGGCGTAATTGACGAGACGGCCTTGACCATCCTGGACCGGAAAGATCGTGGCGTCTTCGTGATAGAGGCTGCCGTCTTTCTTCCTGTTGACGAAATGGCCATTCCATACCTTGCCCGCCGTGAGTGTGTCCCACAGTTCCCGATAAAATGACGGGCTTTGGCAAGCGCTCTTGAGGATGCGCGGATTTTGGCCGATCGCTTCGACGGCGCTATAACCGGTGAGTAGCTCGAAGAACGGATTGACGAAAACGATCTCGGCGTCGAGATTGGTGATGACGATCGAATCGCCTGCCTGCTCGATCACCGCCACCAGTCGAGAAACCAGTTCTTCGGCCTGCTTGCGTTCGCTGATATCCAGAGCCGTGCCGCGCAGTCCCTCGATCTGACTCGCGGCATTGCGCTTGGCTTCGCCGCGGGCGGTGATCCAGCCTCGAGTGCCGTCCGATCGGATGATTTCCAGATCAATTTCGTAATCTTCACCGGTTCGGTTGAGTTTTTCCATGACGGCATTCAGTCGCTCCAGGCTCTCGGCGGTCAAGATCTGCCCATGCTCCTGATATCTGGGCGCCGGCAGATTGGGATCGCGGCCGAAGATACGGTATATTTCCTTGGACCAGGTGACGGTGCCGGTTTGGGGGTTCAATTCCCAACTGCCGACATGCGCCAGGCGCTGGGCTTCTTCGAGTTCGGCCGCGAGGCGGCGGAAATGGGCCTCGCTTTCCCGAAGAGCAGCCTCTGCCAGTTTGAGCGCCCGGGCATCCTCTTGTTCCGCCAGAGCTCGCCGGACGGCGGGCGTAAGCCGCGCCAGGTGATCTTTCAGCACATAATCGCAGGCGCCCTCCTTGAGCAGCTCGACCGCGCTTTCCCCCAATACCCCGCTCACTACGATGACCGGCAGTTCGGGATGGGTTTGCCGCGCGATCTGCAAAGCCGAACGCCCATCGAAACTCGGCAATTGATAATCGGCGAGGAGGAGGTGAGGTTCGAAGTCTTCCAGCGCCCGTAGATAAGCCTCGCGAGTTTCCACTCGCAGGGCGATGAAGTCTAAGCCGGCTTCGCGCAGTGTGTTCTCCATCAACTCGGCGTCGCTGGACACATCTTCCAGAATCAGGATGCGCAGTTTCTCGATGGTATCATTCATGGGGTGTTGGTCTTGAGGGGAGGGTGGTTGATCAGCAGCCAGTAGAGACCCAATTGCGAAACCACCCTGGAAAATTCCTCGAACTCCACAGGTTTGCTGATATAGCTGTTGACGCCGAGGTCATAGCTGGCAATCATGTCTTTGTCCTCCCTGGAGGAAGTCAGTACCACGATTGGAATCCTCTTCGTTCGCTCATCGGCCTTGAGGCGGCGCAGCACTTCCAATCCGTCCACCTTCGGCAGCCTCAGATCGAGCAGTACCACCTTGGGGCCGTTATCGAGATGCCGGCCTAAATAAGCCCCGGTGGCAAAGAGAAAATCCAGCGCCTGCGCGCCATCTTTCACCCACACCAGCTTGTTGGCCAAATGGTGCTCCTCCAATGCCAGTATGGCCAGTTCGGCGTCGGTGGGGTTGTCTTCCACCAGTAATATTTCTACTACTTCGCTCATGTTAGTCATGGGTTTCTCTCCAAGTCAGGCAAGGTGAAATAAAAGCATGCACCTTCATCGACCCGAGCTTGCGCCCATACCCGCCCGCCATGCCGGGTGATGATGCGCTTGACGATGGCCAGGCCGATCCCTGTTCCCTCGAATTCATCGACCCCGTGCAGGCGTTGGAACACTCCAAACAGTTTGTGCACATATTGCATATCGAAACCTACGCCGTTGTCCCTGACATAATAGACCTGCTCCGCACCTTCGGTATATCCGCCCACTTCGATCGACGCCATCGTCTTGGGCCGGGTGAACTTGATGGCATTGGACAGCAGATTGACCCAGACTTGGTGCAGCATGGCCAGATCGCCACGGCTGGGCGGTAGCGGTTTGATCGCCATATCCAGATTCCGCTCGGCGGCGGTAGATTTGAGTTCCTCCCACACCGCTCTCGCCATGGTTTCCATGTCGACCTCGGACGCCGCCATCCCCACTCGCCCCATGCGCGAGAAAGCCAGGATGTCGTCGATGAGCTGGCTCATCCTCTTGACGTTGTCCCGTACCAGGTTCAAGTACCGCTTACCCTCATCATCGAGCATGTCCTGATATCGGGTCAACAGGATGCGCGAGAAGCCGTCTATCGCCCGCAACGGCACGCGTAAATCATGGGAGACCGAATAGGCGAATCCTTCCAACTCCTGGTTCAGCTCTTCGAGCTTGGCCGTGCGTTCCCGTACCAGGGTTTGTAGATGTTCCTGATAGTTGCGCAGAGCGGCTTCGGCGGTGGCGATTTCGGTCAGATCGAAGACCACCGCGACGATGCCTTGCACGCCATATTCCAGCAAGGATCGCAGGGTGATGGAGACCGGGACGGCGAGTCCATCGGGCGTCTGCAGGGTGATTTTCTCCCGGATGCCGCGGGTTTGGCTTCGTTCCAGCAAGTGTGCGAAATGCTCACCCTGATCCGGCTGGACGAAACGTTGCAACATCGAGCCTATGACCTGCTCTAGCCCGGTGTGGAGCAGATCGGCGAAACGTTGATTGCTGTATATGATGGCTCCATCGGGTGCGAGGGTGACTGCGCCTTCGCTCATGGTTTCTACCATCACGCGGTAGGGCTGCTCGGTGCCCCGCAGGGAGTAGATTCGTTCGCCTTCCGCTGTGGAAACCACCAGGGCATCGACTTCGCCGCTGCGGATGGCGCGCAGTGTCTCCTCGACCTCCTCCAGGCGAGCGCGCAATCCTTCGACTTCGCAAAGAAGCTGTTCTTGGCTGGGCGCCGTATCGGACATATCGGGTCTCCTCATAATCGGGGACGGTTGTTGAATCATGCGGCTCAATGGTTTTTTAACCCCCCAACCCCCCTTATCAGGGGGGCTTTTCCCCCTCCCCTGATAAGGCATGGGTATCTACACAAGTCCCCTCCCCCTGGCAGGGGGAGGGTTAGGGTCAATATTGTTGAATTAAGCCGTCATACCGGCAGGGATCGCCGGTATCCAGTCGACAGGGACGTTACTCCGCCAGTCATCCCGAGCGTCTGGATTCCGGCGATCCCTGCCGGAACGACGAGCCAATGTATTAAGTCAACAGTATTGAGGGTTAGGGTGGGGGTTGAACGCCGATGAGACGGCGGCGCTTCTGGGCGCAGCGAGTCTCTACCCCCATCCCATCCTTCCCCCTGCAAGGGGGAAGGAGTTGATTTCCTTATATTTTTGGACCTGTATAGATATCCATGCCTGATAAGGGGAGGGTTGGGGAGGGGTTTTTTTAGCCTTGCTCCCATCCGCTTTCGGCGGTGTAATAGCCTCATTCAAAACCCTCATCCGCTATCTTTCCCATGAGCCTGATTCAACGCTTGCACCATGCTTCCCTTTTATCCTCCGATCTCAATGCCTCCCGTGCATTTTACGAGGGCCTATTGGAGCTACGCCCCAGCGATTCGCGTCCCGACATGGGCTTCGAGGGCGTCTGGTATGACATCGGCGAACAGCAGATTCATCTGCTGGTCCAACCCAACCCGGAGGCGGGGCTGGTGCGGCATGAGCATGGTGGCCGCGACCGCCATATCGCCCTCTGTGTCAACGACTTCGAAGCGCTCATCGCCCGATTGGAGAAGGCGGGAATCCGTTACACCCTCAGCCGTTCCGGCCGGCGGGCGCTGTTTTGCCGCGATCCGGACGACAACGCCCTGGAGTTGATCGGGCCTTAAGCTCCCCAGACCCTTACCAACCGTCACTGATAGGTCTCATCTTGCTGGGTTAGCTTATCTTCCCAGCATTTCTTGGGGTCGCGGTTGAAAATGATGAGATGGGCTTCGTCCGCGCCGACATGATCGGCATAGTCCGCGGTTTGCCGCAATCCGTCCGCCAAGGTTTTCTCCCAGGATCGGTGCAGGAGTTTGAGTTCGATCACGATCCGCTGAAGTGGCCCGTGAAAGCCTTGGGTCTCATCCAGTGGCCATTCGAGAAAGAGGTCGGTGCGCTTTCTGCCCAGACCATATTCGCGGCTGATGCGTCCGCCGCCATTGGTGATGCGTTGTAAAAACGCCTGCATCAACAACTGCGGGCCTGCTTCTTTGTAATCATAGCGTTCCAGCCAGGCGTCGGCGTTCTCGCGGAAGAATTGCTGGAAGGCGGCCAGCAACTTGTTCATGTCCAGGCGGTGTTGGGGAGTGAGATACCAGGCTTGTTCCTGCGCCATCCCGGTTTGCGTCACCCAGATGAGATCGCGGGGGATGATTTCCCGATAGATGCGGTTGGCGATTTCCATTTGTGGGCGATTGCGAATCAGCCCAAGGTCTTCCACATAGAGTCGATCGTCCTGATCGACATCGCTCAGGGATTCGTCCCCGGCTAGCAAAGGGGCGATCACGCGGTGCACCCGAGGCTCGCGCAGTTTGTCGGTCAACTGATCCAGATGCGTGGCGCGGGATTGAATCAGCCGTTCGCGCGCCGCCCGGTAGCGTTCCAGCCCGATTTCAAGGCTGCGGTCACGGGCTTTCCGGTCTTTCCAGGTGCATTCATGGCCTAGGGCATTCACCAACCAGGGCTGGCCATGAGTGTCTTCCCACAACTCGGCAAAAATCTCGGCGGCAAAAACCTGTCCAGTCGCATCCGTATGCTGACTCCACAGCGCCACGCATTCGGATGGCGAAAAATTGCCCAGGCACAGTGATTCGGCCTTGATGTTGAACGCCGAACCGCCGGTGATGATCTCGCCGCTGCCGGTATGGATGCGGTAGTCGCGCACATCGCGCACCCCACACAAGATCACCGCTTGTGGAAAGGCTTGCGGGCGCAGGGTGTAGCCTTCGCGCAACTGGCGCAGCAAAGATACCAGCGTATCGCCGATCAGGGCGTCGACTTCATCGAGAAACAGCACCGTGGGGCGGTCGGATTCCCGCGTCCAGCGCGAGAGCAAACCGGCCACCAGATCGACCTCTCCTTGCTGCATCGCCTCGAGTACCCAATCGCGCAGGCGCAGATCGCCGAGCAGACTTTCGGCATGACGGGCGATGGCCTGCGCAATCTGCAATTGCCCCTTGGCCACATCGTTACGCGCCGTTTGCGCCGTTTCGATATTCGCATACAAACTCCGATACCGTCCTTGCCGATTCAGATGTTCCATCAAGGCCAACAGCACCGTGGTCTTGCCGGTTTGGCGTGGCGCATGGAGGACGAAATAGCGCTTATCGTCGATCAGCGTCACGACTTCCTCGGCATCGATTCGCGTCAGGGGATCGAGCATATAATGGTCATCGCTTCGGCTAGGGCCAGCGGTGTTGAATTTACGCGGCATTTTGATCGCAATTTCCGGGTTTCAATCGGCCTGGGATTGGGTGGTGAGATCGAGGCCGACCAATACCCGCTCTTGCTTCGACAAATCCCCCACCAGATGCCGCAAAGGTGGCGGCAGTTGCTTGATCAGGGTGGGGGTGGCCACGATGTCCTCACTGCGGGCCAATTCCGGTTGCTGGTAAATGTCGATGACTTGCAGATCGTAGCGATCCTTCAAGTGCGCCTCGCAAATCGTCTTGATGTTGGCGATGGCCAGGGTGGAGCGCGGCGTTGCTCCGCTCACAAAGAGGCGTAGCACGTAATGCTCGCCTGCCCCGATTTTCGATGTCTCGTTCATCAATGGCTCCTGATCATTCAGCAACATTATTCCAGCAGATCGCCTTAGCCTCGACCTCGGGGTTTGTGAAAAGTTCGTATGGGAGTCAGGGCTTGATTACCCAGTGAACTCTCGGGTAACGAGTAATGTTGCTCCAGGAATAAGGTCAAACAGGCATCCACTACCTGCGGGTCGTAATGAATGCCACGTTGGGCGCTGATTTCCTCCAGCGCAGTCTCTATCCCTAAACCGATGCGATACGGGCGGTTTGCGGACATCGCCTCGACCACATCGGCCACGGCGAGGATGCGTGCCTCGAGAAGTATCTGATCGCCTTTGAGTCCCTGCGGATAACCGGTGCCATCCTGCCGTTCATGATGCTGCAACACCATCTGCGCGATCGGCCAGGGGAAATTGATGCCCTTCAGAATGTCGTATCCGGCTCGAGGGTGGGTTTTGATCAGATTGTATTCGAGGTCGGAGATCTCACCCGGCTTGCTGAGAATTTCCGAGGGAACCTGGATCTTCCCCAGATCGTGCACCGTGCCGGCGAGATGGATGGCATACCTCCGTTCCTGGCTTAGACCCATTTGTTTGGCGATAGCCACCGCCAACTCGGCGACCCGGACCTGGTGCCCGGCGGTATAGGGGTCGCGCAATTCCACGATGCCGGCGATCGCGCGCACGGTATCTTCCAGGTTTTCTTGCAGCTGCTTCAACTGCTGCTGGTTGAGTTCCAAGGCAAGATCGCGTTCGTGGCGGACCTGTAGGATATTCACACCGAACGCCAAATCCTCGCTCATCTCCTCCAGCAGTTGGATTTCCATGGCGGTAAAAGCTTGCGTTTCCTCGGCATACAACGCGAGAACGCCAAACACCACGCCGTTCGGATCTGTTAGCGGCAGCGCGATGCTGGCGGCATGGCCGTGCTTGAGTGCTTCCTCCCGCCAAGGTTGGTAATAGGGATCGTTGGCGATGTCCTGGCATAACTGCATCATACCGCTACGAGCGGCGCGCCCGACAGGCCCCATCCCTTGTCCGGATTCCGCCCAAGTGGGCTGAATGGTGTCCGGAAATTCCCCGCTATCACTGGCATATGCCATGATTTTGATGGACTTTTCTGCATCGTGTTGTAAATAGCCCACCCAGGCCAGCCGATAACCACGCTGTTGAATGATGCTCCGACAAATTGAATGGAATAACTCATCCAAGTCACGGGAATACACCAGAGCGCGATTCACTTCGCTCAGCGTGGTGAGGGCGCGGTTGGAATGGCTGAGTGCAGTTTCTGTCCTCTTCTGGTCTTCGATCAGACTCAACAGCGCCTGGCGGGATTGGTTGGAAGCGGCGAGCAACTCCCGGGCTAACTTTTCGGAAGCGACGATGAGCTCGCGGCGTTTATGCTCGCTCAGGTCGGTCGCCACCATGCAAAAATATTCCTCTATCTCCTCGATCTGCAAATCGTTGATGGATAGATACGCCGGCACTAAGGCTCCGTCGCTGGCAAGCAGTGTCACTTCCTGGCGGCGTCGGGTCTGCGTGGCGTCTCGTTGAAACAATTCCTGAAGGATCTTTTGGCCTTCAGGTGCCACCCAGGTCTGGAAGCGGGAACCGATGAGCTTTTCGAGCGGCGCCTCGAGCATCTCGCCTAGGCGTCGGTTGCAGTAAAGAATGATGCCATCCAAAGACAGCGTGAGCGCACCCTCATTCATTTCCTCGATCAATATGCGAAAAGCGCGTTCCGCGCTCTTGAGCGTGAAGATGCGCTCGCCTTGTGCGGTGGAAACGACCAGTGCATCCACCTCGCCGCACCGAATGGCGCGCAAGGTATCTTCGGCTTCGTCCAGCCGCGCCCGCAGCTCTTCGTTTTCAGCAACCAGATGTTGTGGCGCTTTTACGGGATTCTTAGGCATACTCATAATTGCGGAGTGCGGAGTGCGGAAGCATAAGAATTGCGGAATGCGGAATGCGGATTGCGGATTGCGGATTGCGGATTGCGGATTGCGGATTGCGGATTGCGGATTGCGGAGGCGTTCAAGTGCGGATTTCGGAATTTGGATTTCATTCCGCAATCTGCAATCCGAATTCCGCAATTCTTGCGCTTCCGCATTCCGCAATTCATCTGTGTTTCTTGGCTGTATTGATGGACGCGACGGTGATCGCCAGTATTTCATTGCCTTCTTTCATCAATGACTCCAATTGCTCTGCTTTCACGATTCCGGTTTCAACCAATAATTCCATCCAGTATACCGACTCGTCGGATTCCTCTTCCACGATTCCCATCTTCGCAATGAAGTCGGCGGTGGATTTGGCGCGGCAGGCTGCCCGATAATTTGCCCCACCGAAGTTCCCGAACGCAGCAATTGCCTTCCTAATATCTCTGCCGTCTGCCCACGCGGAAGCGCTTCGACCAAGCGGATAACCCGCAGCGCGAACTGCTTCGTGCGATGCTTCAACTCCAACTTATCCACCATGGGTAATTGCGGATTTCGGAATGCGGAATGCGGAGGCAGAAGAAGTGCGGATTTCGGAATGCAGATTGCGGAGGCAGAAGAAGTGCGGATTTCGGAATGCGGAATGCGGAAGCAGAAGAATTGCGGAATGCGGAATGCAGATTTCGGATTCAAATCCGCATTCCCCATTCCGCACTTGAATGCCTCCGCATTCCGAAATCCGAAATCCGCAATCGGTTCCTCCGCAATCCGCATTCCGAAATCCGCAATTCACTGCCTCCGCAATCTGCATTCCGAAATCCGCATTTAACTGGGCTTCTTCCTCAAATCCAGCCCTACCAGCACGCGCTCGGCTTTCGACATGTCGCCGATGATGCGGCGCAGCGGGAGCGGCAATTTCTTGATGAGGGTCGGCGCGGCGATGATCTGCTCGCCTTGGGCCAGTTGCGGCTGCTGGTACAGGTCGACTACCTCCAGCTCATAGTGCCCTTGCAGGTGTTCCTCGCAGATCTTTTTGACATTGGCGATGGCGCGCACGGATTGCGGCGTCGTGCCAGTGACATATAAGCGCAAGGTATAGTATTGTTCAGCTTGGCTGTCCAGCGCTCGTTCAAACGCTTCAGTCGAATCGGTGACTTTCTTTTTTACCATGCTATCACCCAAAGAATTGCGGATTTCGGATTTCGGAATGCGGAGGCATTCAATTGCGGATTCCGGAATGGGGATTGCGGAAGCATTCAATTGCGGATTGCAGATTTCGAATTGCGGATTTAGCATTTTATTCCGCATTCCGCATTCCGCATTCCGCATTCCGCAATTCCTCACTCTCTTGGCCGCAGGTCCAGGCCGACCAGCACGCGCTCGGTGTTGGAGAGATCGCCGATGATCTTGCGCACCGGCTCGGGGAGCTTCCGCACCAGCGTCGGGATGGCCAGGATTTGGTCGCCACGTGCCAGTTGGGGGTTTTCCAGCAGGTCTATCACTTCGATTTGGTAGCGCCCAGCCAGATGATCTTCGCAGATTGTCTTCAGATTGGAAAAAGCCGCCATGGATTTGGGAGTCTGCCCGGCGACATATAACCGCAGGATAAAGGTATCTGATTCTGCTTGGGCTGGCTCGGTTTCAGGCGCCGATGGCGTGGTTGGTTTCGTTGTCATCTCAAATTCCCTAGTTAATTGCGGAATATTCAATTGCGGAGGCAGTCAATTGCGGATTTCAGAATGCGGAATGCGGAGGCAGTCAATTGCGGAGTTCGGAATGCGGAGGCGTTCTGATTGCGGAGTGCGGAATGAATTCCGAAATCTGCATTCCGCATTCCGCAATTTGTTCCTCCGCATTCCGCAATCATCTGTCTGCTTTCCGGCTTCGCCCCATGTCCAAGCGTTCTTGCTCTAATAGTGCTTCCCGGGCTTGTTCCTGCTCGATGATTTTCATCGTTTCGGCTGCTTGCGCCTCGAACTCGGCGTGCATGGCGGCGATCTGGGCTTCCAGTGCCTTGCGCTTGCGTTCCAATTCGAGTTGCCGGCGCTCGATTTCCTGTTCGCGCGTCAACTTCACGGCTTGCTCTTGTGCCTCTTGCGCCAGCCTGCTCGATCCGGTCAGCACGCCACCCGGACCGACATAGACCTCGCGCAATTCCACGCCGTGATCGGTGAGCAGGAACTCGCGAATCTGGTTGGAATGCGCCATGCCGCGCGATTTCAGGACATACAAGCCGCGATTGCGTTCGCCGCCGATTTCGATGTCGCGCAGCAGCAGCCAGGTGTCGATCAGGGACGAAATGGCCACTTGGGTGTGTTCGAGCACTGGGCCAGCCGCAGTCAAGCTGGTGAAGAAGCCGGTGATCTGTTGTGTTTTTAGCATATCCACCAGCCGCATCAACATGGATTTGACTTCGGTCTCATTGCCGCCGATGGCGAAACTGGTCAATGGGTCCAGGATCACCACCTGCGGTTCGAAGTCGTGGATCATCTTGTGCATCGTCGTCAGGTGCATTTCCAGGCCCGCAAAGCTGGGACGGTTGGCGCAAAACCGGAGCAAACCTTGCCGCGCCCAAGGCTCCAGATCGATGCCGATGGAACGCATGTTGCGCATGATCTGATGGGGCGACTCCTCGAAGGCAAAATACAGGGCGCGCTCGCCGCGACGGCAGGCGGCTTCGGCGAAATGCGCGGCGAGACTGCTCTTGCCGGTTCCCGCCGTGCCGGAGACCACCACGCTGCTGCCGCGATAATAGCCCGCTCCGCCCAACATGGCGTCGAGCTGCGCGACGCCGGTGGGGATTCGATCGGTGGACGCGATGTGCTGTAAACCGAGCGAGGTGACAGGCAACACCGCAAAGCCGTCTTCGTCGATCAGAAACGGATACTCATTGGTGCCGTGGGTCGAGCCACGATACTTGACCACACGCAAGCGCCGCGAGCAGACCTGGTCGCTGACGCGATGGTCGAGCACGATCACGCAGTCGGAGACATATTCTTCCAGCCCTTGGCGGGTCAAGGTCTCGTCGCCACGTTCGCCGGTGATGATGGCGGTGACGCCTTTATCCTTCAGCCAGCGAAACAATCGGCGCAGTTCGGCGCGCAGGATCAGCGGATTGGGCAAGCCGGAAAACAGCGATTCGATGGTGTCCAGCACGACGCGCTTGGCGCCGATGGCATCGATGGCAAGACCTAAGCGGATGAACAACCCTTCCAGATCGAATTCGCCGGTCTCTTCGATCTCGCTGCGCTCGATGTAGACGAAATCCAACACCATCATTTGGCGGGCGATCAAATCATTCAGGTCGAAGCCGAGCGAGGCGACGTTTTGAGTCAGGTCTTTTTCGTTCTCCTCGAATGCCATGAAGACGCCCGGTTCATCGTACTGCATCGCGCCGCGCACGATGAATTCCATGGCGAGCAGGGTCTTACCACAGCCTGCGCTGCCGCAGATCAGCGTAGGCCGGCCTTGGGGCAATCCGCCGCCGGTGATCTCGTCCAGCCCCTGGATGCCGGTCGGCGATTTAGGCAGTTGCGGCCTGGACTTGGCGATTGGCTTTGTTTCTGGCTTGGGTTTTGTTTCTGACTCGAGTGGTGCCATGACTCTCTCCTACTTTATTGCGGATTTCGGAATGGGGAATGCGGAGGCAGATGAAATGCGGAATGCAGATTTCGGAATGCGGATTGAAATCCGAAATCAGCAATCCGAATTCCGCAATTGACTGCTTCCGCATTCCGAAATCCGAAATCCGAAATCCGCATTTCTCTACTCCTCTGCGCTGGGATAGCGCGGCGGCTGCCCGGCTTGGGCCAGCAGTTCGTTCACTTCATGCTTAAGCTCGAGGATGCGCATCTCCCGGCCCAGGGTGGTGTCGTGCCAGCGGCGCAGTTCCTCCATCTGTTCGGCAAGGTTGGCTTCCGCTTGCTTGCGTGCGGTGATGTCGCGCACCGTGCCTTGCAGTACCCGCTTGCCGTACAGATCCATGGCGGTCAGCAATACCTCGCCGAAAAATTCAACGCCGTCGGGCCGGCGAAACAGCCATTCGAACCGATGGCTACCGCCCTTTAATGCCATGGCGGTGCGTTCATTGACCAGACTCATCGAATCCTCGCCGTCGGGCTGGGTGGGCGCGGAAAGATGGATAGGCTGTTTGCCCATGAATTCCTCTCGCGTGGGGTAGCCGAACATCCGCAAGCCAGACCCGTTGCAATCGAAAAAGCCGTTCTCGTCGAGCAGCGTGATCGCATCCGAAGTCGATTCGAATACGGCATGGTATTGCGCTGCCATGTTTTGTAGTGTGACTTCCGCCCGCTTGCGCGTCGTGATGTCGTCGAATATGGCAATAAAATGTCCCTGGCTTGAACCATAGACGGTAATGGAAAGCCACATATCCCATACCGCCACAAATGTCTCGAATCTTTCCGGCTGACCGGTCAAGGATACCCGGCCATAGATTTCAAATAATTCCGGATTCGTCTCGCGTATGCCGGGGATGAGTTCGGTGATCTTTTTCCCGATCACATGCTTCAGCCCGGTGATTTTTTCAAATGCAGGATTGACGCTAAGATAGATCAAATCGATCGGCGTGTCCTGCTCAAACAGCATTTCGCAATGCGCATAGCCTTCCAGCATATTTCCAAATAGAAAGCGATAACGGGCTTCGCTTTCCCGTAGCTTATCCTCCGCCGTCTTGCGCAATGTGATGTCGCGAACGATGCCGATGGCGTGCCAGTGACCGCTGATCCGCAGGGCGGAAAGGGAAAGCTCGATGGGGAATTCCGTTCCGTTTTTGCGCAGGGCCACCCATTCCAGGGTCTTGCCGATCGCGACGCCTTCCCCGGTGGTGGCGAAATGTTCCATGCCGGCGCGCGCCGCCTGGCGGAATCGGGGAGGGGCAATGATCTCGTGCAGCAATCGCCCGATCATCTCCTCCTGGCTATAGCCGAACATCGCCTCGGCTGCGGGGTTCCAGGCGGTGATCGTGCGGCTTTCCCCGGCCAGGATGATGATGGCATCGCGCGCGTTTTCAATGATGTGACGAATACGCTGCTCGCTTTCCGCCAGCGCCGCCTCAGATTGCCTTAATGCGGTGATGTCGCTGAGTATATGTAGGGCGAAGAGAATCTTGCCCTGGTCATCGCGCACCGTATTACCCGAGGAGAGAAAAAGCTTCGCCCCGACCCTCACCTCCTCCCGACTGTTGTCGTGGCCTTTATGGTCCACGGTATCCCTGCATCCAGGCAATGGCCCGTCTCCGGGTGGGAAAACTTCCCAATAGGGCTTGCCCTGCGCTTCCGCCTCGCTCATGCTGGCTGCGCGGCAATAGGCGCGGTTGGCGAGCAGCACGCGGAATTGTGCATCGTGAAGAAATACCAGATTAGTGCTGGTGTCGAAAATGTAGCGCCAGATTTCGGGATTCATCGCCAAACGCCCCTTTTGGATGGCATCACTCCCCATGCTATTGACTTAAGACATTTGCTCGTCGTTCCGGCAGGGATTGCCGGAATCCAGACGCTCGGGATGACTTGCGGAGTCACGCCCAATTGCAAACGGTTGCTTGAGTCGCAACCCTTCCCTGTCGACTGGATAATTGAGGGTTAGGGTGGGGGTTGAACGCTGATGATACAGCGGCGCTTCTGGATACGGCGAATCTCTACCCCCATCCCAACGTTCAGGCTGGACTATCCCTGTCCAACCCCCTGCGGGCGGCTGCGCCGTGCAAAATGGCTGTCCTGCCATTTTGTCCCCTGCAAGGGGGAAGGAGTTGATTTTCCAGTATTTTCAGACTTGTGTAGATACCCATGCCATGGCAGGGTGTCTACACAAGTCTGAAAGGGCAAGAAAATCAATGCCGTCCTGATCGAATGAAATCAGTATGGACGACTGAGGGCATAATTCAAGCCGCAGCTTTGCCCTCATAGCCCCTGAGCTGGCCTCGGTAGGCCCGGTCGTGGCTTTCGATGGCGCTGATCTGGCCTCCGTCAGCCACGCCTTGGCCTCCGAAGGCCCCTGACCGCTCTTCCATAGGCCCCGCCTTGGCTTTCGAGGGCCCGCGAGCTGGCCTCCATAGACCACATCTTGGCCTCCGAAGGCCCTGAGCGGGCCTTCCATAGGCCCCGACGTGGTCTCCGAAGGCCTCGATCTGGCCTTCCATAGGCCCCGACGTGGCCTCCGATGGACCTGAGCGGGTCTTCCATAGGCCCCGACGTGGTCTCCGAAGGCCCTGAACTGGCCTTCCATAGGCCCCGACGTGGCCTCCGATGGACCCGAGCGGGCCTTCCATAGGCTTCGCCGTGGTCTTCGATGGCCTCGATCTGGCCTTCCATAGACCACGTCTTGGCCTCCGAAGGCCCTGATCTGGCCTTCCATAGGCCTCGGCGTGGTCTTCGATGGACCCGATCTGGCCTTCCATAGGCCTCGACATGGCCTTCGATGGCCCTGAACTGGCCTTCCATAGGCCCCGACGTGGCCTCCGATGGACCCGAGCGGGACTTCCATAGGCTTCGCCGTGGTCTTCGATGGCCTCGATCTGGCCTTGTATTGCTTAAGGGATGGGCATTGATGCTTCCCCGCCAACCATCATCGCTTGAGTGGTAAGGAATGTTGGCTGGCAGGCA
>JAQTSI010000239.1 GCA_028711365.1 Methylococcaceae bacterium | reverse complement strand
TGCCGCGCGCGCGCTCTTCCGGCGCCGCGTCGATCTGATCATAGGCCCTGAATTCGCCGCCGAAGCGCTCCGCGCCGATCTTGGTCAGCGCCGCCGTCAAGGTCGTCTTGCCATGGTCGACATGACCGATGGTCCCCACATTCACATGGGGTTTGGTACGTGAAAATTTCTCTTTGGACACGCCTGGTTACCTCGCTACTCTCAATTTTTCTATTCTTTAATCTAAGCTTGCTTTCTTGATCACCGCTTCTGCGATATTCGAGGGAGCTTCCTGGTATTTCTTAAACTCCATCGAGTAAGTCGCGCGGCCCTGACTCAAAGAACGCAAGGTAGTGGAGTAACCAAACATCTCGGCCAGAGGAACCTCGGCTTTCAGCACCTTGATGCCCGCATTGTCGTCCATGCCCAGCACCATACCCCGACGCCGGTTCAAGTCACCGACCACATCCCCCATGTAATCTTCGGGCGTTTCCACTTCGACGCTCATGATCGGCTCGAGCAGGACGGGGCTCGCCTTGCGGGCGCCTTCCTTGAAACACATGGAGCCGGCGATTTTGAAAGCCATTTCGTTCGAGTCCACATCATGGTATGAACCGTCGAAAATGGTCACTTTCACGTCCACGACGGGATAGCCGGCTAATATACCATTCTTCAACTGCTCTTGCACACCCTTGTCAACCGCAGGAATGTATTCTCTCGGCACCACACCGCCGACGATGCCGTTGACGAATTCATACCCCCCCTCTTCCCGAGGCTCGATGCGCAACCAGACATGACCGTATTGGCCTCGGCCACCGGACTGGCGAATGAATTTTCCTTCCTGCTCCACCAGCTTGCGGATGGTTTCCCGATAGGCGACCTGCGGCGCACCCACATTGGCTTCCACCTTGAATTCGCGCTTCATTCGATCCACGATGATTTCCAGGTGCAATTCACCCATGCCGGAAATGATCGTCTGTCCCGAATCTTCGTCGGTGTGAACACGGAACGAAGGATCTTCCTGGGCCAAGCGCTGCAAGGCCAAACCCATCTTCTCCTGATCGCTCTTGGTTTTAGGCTCGACCGCCACCGAGATGACCGGTTCGGGAAATTCCATACGCTCGAGCACGACCGGCTTATCGACTGCGGACAGGGTCGTTCCCGTCACGATATCCTTGAGTCCCACGCAAGCCGCGATGTCGCCGGCGCGCACTTCCTTGATTTCTTCACGCGTGTTGGCGTGCATCAACAACAAGCGCCCGATGCGCTCCTTGTTGCCGCGCTGCGAGCAGATCACGCTGTCGCCGGAATTGAGCACCCCCGAATAAACACGAACGAAGGTCAAGGTCCCCACGAACGGGTCGGTCATGATCTTGAACGCCAGCGCCGAGAATGGCTCGCTGTCGGATGAATGGCGCTCGACCGCTTGTTCGGTATTGGCATCGATGCCCTTGATGGCGGGGACATCGACCGGAGAGGGCAGATAATCGATGACCGCATCCAGCATCGCCTGAACCCCCTTGTTCTTGAAGGCGGAACCGCACAACATCGGCACGATTTCCAACGCGATGGTGCGCTTGCGCAAACCTTCCATGATTTCCTGTTCGGTCAGCGCTTCCCCTTCCAGATATTTGTTCATCAGCTCATCGCTGGATTCGGCGGCGGCTTCCACCATCTTCTCACGCCATTCCTGGGCCAGTTCCTGCAACTCGTCCGGGATGTCGCCATAGGTGAAGGTTGCGCCGTTGTCCGTCTCATTCCAGACGATGGCCTTCATCTTGACCAGGTCGATCACACCCTTGAAAGTATCCTCGGCGCCGATCGGAACCTGCACCGGGACGGGATTGGCGCGCAAACGCTCGCACATCTGCCGGTAAACCTTGAAGAAATCGGCGCCCGAACGATCCATCTTGTTCACGAAGGCAATCCGCGGCACGCCATATTTGGTGGCCTGACGCCAAACCGTCTCGGACTGGGGTTGCACCCCGCCTACCGCGCAATACAGCATGCAGGCGCCATCCAGCACACGCATCGAGCGCTCGACTTCGATGGTGAAATCGACGTGCCCGGGCGTATCGATGATATTGATCCTGTGCTCGGGATAGTTCAGGCCCATGCCACGCCAATAGGTCGTGGTGGCGGCGGAGGTGATGGTGATGCCGCGCTCCTGCTCCTGCTCCATCCAGTCCATGGTTGCAGCGCCGTCGTGCACCTCACCGATCTTGTGGTTGATTCCGGTATAGAACAATACCCGCTCGGTGGTCGTTGTCTTGCCCGCGTCGATATGCGCGGAGATCCCTATGTTTCGATATTGTTCGATTGGAGTCGTGCGTGCCACTGCTAAATACCTTTAAATGTGTGAAGTTAACCGGATTGAAGTGAACCGCCAACCTTACCAGCGATAATGCGAGAATGCCTTATTCGCTTCCGCCATCTTGTGCGTATCTTCGCGCTTCTTGACGGCAGAGCCGCGATTTTCGTTGGCGTCGATCACTTCGCCAGCCAACTTCATGACCATGCCTTTCTCGCTGCGCTTGTGCGCGGCATCGATCAGCCAGCGCATGGCCAGCGCGGAACGGCGCGCAGGACGGACCTCGATCGGAACCTGATAGGTTGCGCCACCGACTCGGCGAGACTTCACTTCGACCACCGGCTGCACGTTTTCCAGCGCCTTGCTCAGAATCTCCAGGGAATTCTGATGGGTCTTGCCTTCGATATAATCGAGTGCGTCGTAAACGATCTTCTCTGCGACGGACTTCTTGCCGTCCTGCATCAGCATGTTCACAAATCTCGCCAACACATGACTACCGAAACGGGGATCCGGATTGACTTCTCTTCTTTCGGAATTTCTTCTTCTGGACATATTGTTTGACTCGAGATTTGTTGATTAACTCTTCGGACGCTTAGCGCCGTATTTCGAACGAGCCTGGCGGCGCTTCTGCACACCCGAGGTATCCAGGCTGCCGCGCACCACGTGATAACGCACGCCGGGCAAGTCCTTGACACGGCCGCCACGAATCAATACAACGGAATGTTCCTGCAGGTTATGGCCTTCACCGCCGATGTAGCTCGACACTTCGGCACCGTTCGTCAAGCGGACGCGCGCCACTTTCCTCAACGCCGAGTTCGGTTTCTTGGGGGTTGTGGTATAAACGCGGGTGCAAACGCCCCGCTTTTGCGGGCAACTGTTCAAGGCGGGGACATTGCTCTTATCCACCTGCCTGACTCGCGGCTTCCTAACCAATTGATTGATTGTGGGCATTACGAAACTCCGAAGATTTTTGCTTGACTCTTAAACTGCACACAGGACAAGCGGCCATCTTACATACCCTGCCCTGCAGAAACTTGACTTAAGCGCGCAAAAATAAAACAAATAGATACGCCTGTCAACTCGAGCGACCGCCATCCGGCTTTGCAACTGGCGATGAGCCCTTCCTGGCAAACAGACCGGCAAGACAAAATCGCTTGTCGAAAAAACAAAAAAGGCTTACATTGCTGTAAGCCTCTCTCAATTATTTTGGCTCCCCCGGACGGGCTCGAACCGCCGACCCAGTGATTAACAGTCACTTGCTCTACCGACTGAGCTACAGGGGAAGAATTTGATTGAATTAGCCCCGCAAGATGGAACAAGCGGCGGCTTGATGCTTACATTAAATCTGGCGCGCCCGGAGAGATTCGAACTCCCGACCACCTAGTTCGTAGCCAGGTACTCTATCCAACTGAGCTACGGGCGCGTTGCAGAGATTGCTATTATGCCGAGCACCGCCCCCTTCGTCAACACCCTTTCAACAATTTCTTTTCTAGGCGCCCGAGCCGCCTCCCCCTCCTCCCCATTCAGCATACCGCCTATACTCTGTCGTCTCGGTCGTTAGATAATGCCCACCCTGCAACGACCAACCGGCGGAGTACTGACGACATTGAGCGCTAACCCACTTCCAGCCCCCATCGTGACGGAATGGGAAAAACACACCCCCATGATGCGGCAATATCTGGGAATGAAGGCGGAACACCCCGAACGCCTCCTGTTCTACCGCATGGGAGATTTCTACGAGCTGTTTTTCGACGATGCTCGCAAAGCCGCCCAGTTGCTGGACATCACCCTGACCCACCGCGGCGAATCGGCGGGACAGCGCATCCCCATGGCCGGAATTCCGTACCATGCCGCGGAGAGCTATCTCGCCCGGTTGTTGAAACTGGGCGAATCGGTCGCCATCTGCGAACAGATCGGCGATCCCGCCACCTCCAAAGGACCGGTGGAACGCAAGGTGGTCCGCATCGTCACCCCCGGCACGGTCACCGATGAAGCCCTACTGGAAGAACGCCGGGAAAATCTGCTGGCGGCCTTGACCCCGATGGATGGCCGCTTCGGCCTGGCCTATCTGGAATTGACCAGCGGCCGGTTCATCCTCCAGGAATTGGAATCCTTCGAACGGCTGATGGGCGAACTCGAACGGCTGACCCCGTCCGAACTCCTGTACAACGAGGACTGGCCGATACCCGCCGCCCTCGCCAACCGCAAGGGCATCACCCGGCGCCCGCCCTGGCATTTCGACCCGGCGAGCGCCCGACAATTGCTGCTGCGCCAGTTCGAAACCCGGGATCTGAGCGGCTTCGGCTGCGATTCGGCCGAGGCGGCCATCGCCGCCGCGGGCTGCCTGCTGCAATATGTGAAGGAGACCCAGAAAAGCGCCCTACCCCACATCCAAGGCCTGCGTCTGGAAACCGGCGAGGACGCCATCCTGCTCGACGCCGCCAGCCGCCGCAATCTGGAATTGGATTATCACCCGACCGGACGCACCGAGTTCACCTTATTCGGCGTGCTCGACCACACCGCCATCGCCATGGGCAGCCGCTTGTTGCGCCGCTGGCTACACCATCCCCTGCGCGATCGAAACTGCCTCGACGCACGCTACCAAGCCATAAGCGCCCTCCTGGAATCCCAGCATCACGCATCCCTCCATGAGTTGCTCGGGCAAATCGGCGACATCGAACGCATCAGCGCCCGGATCGCGCTGAAATCGGCCAGACCGCGCGATCTCACCGGTTTGCGTCAATCCCTGGCGGTCTTGCCGCTGCTGCGCGAACGACTCGCGAGCCTAGACAGCCCGCTGTTGAACCATTTATATGAGAAAATCGGCGAGCACCCCGAGATCCTCTCCCTGCTCGAACGGGCGCTGATCGACAACCCGCCCCTGTTGATCCGCGACGGCGGGGTCATACGCCCAGGCTATGATGCCGATCTGGACGAATTGCGCCATTTGAGCCAGAACGCCGACCAATATCTGCTCGACATGGAGCAACGCGAACGGGAACGCAGCGGCATCGCCAACCTGAAAGTCGGCTATAACCGCATCCAGGGGTTTTACATCGAAATCTCCAGAACCCAGGCCGAGCGGATTCCCCAAGACTACACCCGCAAACAAACCCTGAAAGGGGTGGAACGCTACATCACCGCCGAATTGAAAGCCTTCGAAGACAAGGTGCTGAGCGCCCGCGAAAAAGCGCTGGCCTGTGAAAAAGCCCTGTATGACGGATTGCTGGATGAACTGGGGAAATCCCTGCGCCCCCTGCAGGACTGCGCCGCCGGCATCGCCGAGGTGGACGTGCTCGCCAACCTGGCCGAGCGCGCCGACAGTCTCGGATTCAATGCGCCGCAACTGGTCGACGCCCCCGGCATACGCATCATCGCTGGCCGACATCCGGTGGTCGAGCGAGTATCTGAATCCCCATTCATCGCCAATGACCTCGATTTGTCGGCAGACTGCCGCATGCTCATCATCACCGGCCCGAACATGGGCGGCAAATCCACCTATATGCGCCAGAATGCGCTCATCGTCTTGCTGGCGCACATCGGTTCCTTCGTTCCCGCCGAAAGCGCCGAGATCGGCCCCATCGACCGCATCTTCACCCGCATCGGCGCTTCCGACGACCTGGCCAGCGGGCGTTCCACCTTCATGGTGGAAATGACCGAAACCGCCAACATCCTCCATAACGCCACCCCCAACAGCCTGGTGCTGATGGACGAAGTGGGGCGAGGCACCAGCACCTTCGACGGCCTTTCCCTGGCCTGGGCCTGCGCCGAACATCTGGCGGGGAAAATCAAGGCATTCACCCTATTCGCCACCCATTACTTCGAACTCACCCGCCTGACCGAAGAGCACGGCGACATCCGCAATGTCCATCTCGATGCGGTGGAACACGGCGATCACATCGTGTTCCTGCATGCCGTCAAGCAGGGCCCTGCCAATCAAAGCTATGGACTGCAAGTCGCCGCTCTCGCCGGCGTGCCCCGAACCGTCGTCGTCAAGGCGCGGGAAAAGCTGCGGATGCTGGAAACCCAGGCTTACCAGCAGCAACGCGAAGAAGTCGGGGCGCGGCAATTGGATCTATTCGCCGCCCCCGAACCCAGCCCAGCCCTCCTGCGCCTGGAGGCCATCCAACCGGAGGAACTCACTCCCCGGCAAGCTTTGGATCTTCTGTTTGAACTGAAGGCGCTGGCGAAATGAACGAGGTTCGGCCCGTTCGAGTACTTCCCCAGCGGTCGATGCTCGGGATTCGAAAAGCGGTTTCCGGGAAAGGTTTGCGGTAGTGGGCAGGGGAAATCATCGTGTAGGACCCTCGAATCTTTCGACTTGGGTCTTATCCGCCGAATGATCGTTCAAGCCCAGGGTCTCGGCCTGTCCCGCCATTTTAGCCACCACGTCCATGAGCATTCGGGTTGCGCCATCAGCCGCCTGCAACGATTCAAGAAACAGTTCGGCATCGTCCATATATTCGTGTACCAGCAGATTCCTGAGTTTTCTGGCGCCGACGAACGCCTCGGCGCTATCGAGCCAGCCGATTTTCTCGGCGTAGGACAACACATCCAGCATGGATTTGGGCGATTCGCCCAACAGGGCGGCAAAGCGAGGAATCAGCTTCTCCCCGATATGGTCTTGCAGTCGGCCGAATCGGCCTACAAAGGCATCGACTTTTTCCGACAGATCTTCGCGCTTCGAAAGGGATTGGACCCATTGCAGATCGATCTTTTGGGCAAACAGGGTGCGATGGGTATAAGCCAGATGCGCTTTTTCCCTTTCCGCCAATGCCAGCGCCAACCGGGCGTTTTCCGCGTGTTCCGCCAAATAGCCCAAACTCATAGCATGACTCCTGTGCGTCGGGCGATCTCGAAAATAGGGGCATCAGCGGTGCGTGCGTCCTTGAGCACGATATCCAGTTTACGGTCGCCCAACGCCATGACCAGTGCCCCATGAAGGCGGCAGAGGGTTTCTGCTCGGTTGGGGAACACCGCTTCGGTTTCAACCAGCAGGTCAATATCGCCGCCTCGCAGGCGATCATCAACCCGCGAGCCAAATAGCCACACTCGGTTCGGGGTTCCCAGTACTCGATTGACGGTGTTTTTGGTGGTTTGAACTTGAGAGGGGGTGAGTCGCATGCTGGCTCTGAAACAGAGGGTAACAAAGGTTATCGGTTCTCATGGATCGATATAGTTTAACGCGAGCACCTTGCCGAAACCGAAAAAAACATCCGGAAGCCGAGGCGCCAATGAACGGCCATCGCTTGCAACTCACCGCTAGGCCCGGCAGGTTCCATGCCGATTCCAGCAACCGCCCTGAGGCTCGCTTCGATTCATTCGGCGTCCCCCCCGGCCCCTGTTGATGAGCGCTTTTGCTCGTCTTTCCGGATCGCCAGAATGACGAACATTGATTGCGGAAGATCATTTTGGTCCCCATCCTAACCCCGGTCATCGCGGAGCATTCCCCAACGCTCGAGGAGCGTT
>JAQTSI010000008.1 GCA_028711365.1 Methylococcaceae bacterium | reverse complement strand
ATGAGAAGAACCATCCAACTATTGCTGACCGGGCATGGAGAAGCCAACATGGAAATCCTCAAGGGCCTGGTCGGCCAATTTCCCGGTGTCAAAATCCAGTCACGGGTTCTGAACAGTCAAGGTGAACATTTTCCTGACAGCTCCGATTTCAAAGCCGATATGCTGATCCACTTCCTGGGCGTCAAGGCCGAAATGGAACTGGAAGCGCTGGCCAAGCAGGCCCGGCAGTCTCGCCCCATCACCCTGATCGTCTACGATCGGGGCATGGCCGACGCCCAACTCATGCGGCTCGCCATGCAGGCCGGAGCACGCGATTTCATCATGGGGCAGAAGATCGTCGATGACAGCCTGGTCGCGGTGCGCAAGATCCTCAAGGAAGATTTCAATGACCGTACCGTTTCGGAGCGCTCGCTCACCGCCGTGGTCAATGCCAAGGGTGGAGCCGGCGCCTCCACCCTTGCCTGCGCCCTGGCCCACGCCTTCGTCACCCGGGAAGGTCTGCAGACGCTACTGCTGGATCTTGATCTCCAGTTCGGGACGCAATGCCTGAGGTTGAATCTTGAATCGCCGCAAGGTCTCATGGATGCTTTGGCCTCGATCGAGTCCCTGGACGAAATCGCCTTGATGGGTTATGTGGCGAAACATGCCAGCGGCTTGCATGTTTTGAATGGCCCGGAAAGTGAGATCATCCTGCCGGGCGAAATCGATGAAAAGCGCCTTAAACGCCTCATCGAACTCGCCTGCAAATGTTACGATCACCTGGTGGTTGATCTGCCGCGTCAGATCGATCCGGTCTTCAACGTGATTCTGGAACAAGCCGACCATGTCATGATCGTGATGCAACAGGATCTTTCCAGCGTGCGGGATGCGCACCGGATGATTCACATCATGACGCAAGACTTGGGTTTGCCGTTGGACCGAATCATGCCTATCCTCAACCGTTACGAACGTAATAATGCCTTCGAATTGAGGGAGGTGGAGAGCGCTTTGGCATCGAGGTCGATCACCGTGATACCCAACGATTTCAAGAATTTGAGCACGGCGTCCAATCTGGGTATCCCGATTGCCGACCACGCGCCCAACTCACCAACCACCCGGGCGATCCAGAAATTGGCCGAGACGCTTGGCGGCAAGAGGCATTCAGTCGATCAAGGGATGTTCAGACAATTCCTGTCAAGACTCTTATCGGAAGCCTAAACGATGGACCTGAAAAATCGAATCATCGGACGTTTCAGCAAAGAGGATCCCCCCGTGCTGCCTAGGGCAAACGGCGATGAGGGCGCCTCGCACCGTCTCCCGGTGGAATTCGTTCCGCCTTTGGTGGTAAGGGCGCTCAGCGAGCCGGAGAGGGATTGGCTGCAGAGGATACATCAAAAACTGATGGGAATGATCGATCTCTCCCAAATTGCTCGCCTCGATGAAAAACAGGCGCGAAACCAGATTCGCGAGTTGGCCGAACGCATTATGGACGAACAGGCGGCCCCGCTCAACGCCTCGGCCCGGCAGTTCCTCGCCAAGTGTATCGAAGACGAGATTCTTGGGCTTGGCCCCATAGAGCCGCTGCTGGTCGATCCGAGCATCGCCGACATCCTTGTCAATGGTTGTGGCAAAATCTACGTGGAACGCTACGGCAAGCTGGAACTCACGCCTCTGCGCTTTCAGAGCGATGCCCATTTGCTGAACATCATCGACCGCATCGTCTCTTCCGTGGGAAGACGCATCGACGAGTCTTCGCCGATGGTCGACGCCCGCCTCAAGGATGGCTCGCGCGTCAATGCGATCATTCCACCCCTGGCCATCGATGGGCCGACCCTGTCGATCCGTCGCTTTACCCTGGACCGGTTGCGCATGGAGGATCTCATCGAATTAGGCACCTGTACCCAGACGATGGCGGCCCTATTGATCGGCATCGTCAAGGCGAAGTTGAATGTCCTCATTTCCGGAGGCACCGGCTCGGGCAAGACAACCCTGCTGAATGTGCTAACCGGCTTCATATCGGCAAACGAACGCATCATCACCATCGAGGACTCGGCGGAATTGCAGTTGCAGCAGCCGCACGTCGTCCGGCTGGAGACACGTCCCCCTAATATCGAGGGCAAGGGGGAGGTCCGCCAGCGCGACCTGGTCCGCAACAGTCTGCGCATGCGCCCGGACCGTATCATCGTTGGCGAGGTGCGCAGCGACGAGGCGTTCGACATGCTGCAAGCCATGAATACCGGTCATGATGGATCACTGACCACCGTGCATGCCAATTCTTCGCGTGACGCCCTGGGTCGACTGGAAAACATGGTGGCGATGACGGGGCTGGACCTACCGGCTCGGATGGTGCGGTCGCAAATCGCCTCGGCCATCAATGTGGTGTTGCAACTGGCGCGATTGGAGGATGGCAAGCGAAAGCTGATCAGCATACAGGAAATTCAGGGCATGGAAGGCGACATCATCACCATGTCGGAAATCTTTAACTTCCAGAGAAGAGGCATCGACGAATACGGAAACGTCTTGGGCTCATTCAAGGCCACAGGCATCGTTCCCAAGTTCCATGACAAACTTCAGAAACGGGGTATCGATCTTTCCTTCGATCTGTTCGATCCCGATCGCGGCGGATAACGGTAAACGCTCATGGATAAAATTACCTTGTTGGTTTTCCTGGCTCTGGTATTCGGTGCGGTGTTTCTGCTGACCCAATCCATCGTCGTGCCCACTTTTGGGTCCGGGCGGCAAGAAATCCGTCGGCTCAAACGGCGACTGGGCACCCTGGCCGCTGAATACCTGCCCGAGGATCAGATATCCCTGATCCGGGCGAAATATCTCAAGCAATTATCGCCTCTCGAAAAGAGGATTGAATCGCTACCCGGGATGAGGCGGCTGGAAATCTTCATCGAACGCTCCGGGCATGGTTTTCCCGCCTACCGGCTGGTCCTGCTCAGCCTTTTGTTGGGCCTATTGGGAGGAGGTCTCGCCTGGATGCTGAGCCGCCTGTGGCTGCTCGCCCTCGCCGGGACTGTCATCCTGGGAGTGCTTCCGGTCATGAAGTTGAGGTTCGATCTCGCCAAGCGCTTCGCCAAGTTCGAAGAACAATTGCCGGAGGCGTTGGACGTCATGACGCGCGCTTTGCGAGCGGGTTATCCATTCAATGAGACTTTGCATCTGGTCGCTACGGAGATGGATGAACCGCTCGCCAGCGAATTCCGCATCACCTTCGACGAAATCAATTTTGGAGTGGACACGCGCTGGGCGCTGCACAATCTGGTCGACCGAATCCCCAGCATGTCCCTGATGGCGATCGTGACGACCGTTCTGGTGCAAAGGGAGACGGGCGGCAATCTGGCGGAGACTTTCGAAAACATCGGTCGGCTCATCCGGGGGCGGTTCCGATTCCATCGCCGCGTCCTGACACTGACCGCCGAGTCGCGAATTTCGGCTTGGATCTTGGCCATGGTTCCATTCGTTTTGTTTGTCGCAATGACCTTCGTCAATCCGGATTATGTGGCGACCTTGACCCAGGACCCCATGGGACGAAAAGCCATCCTGGTGGGCGTTGGATTGCTCATCGCCGGCAACCTTTGGATACGGAAACTGATTTCGATAGAAATTTGATAAGCCATGAACATTCTTGTCGAAGGCTTGGCGAATTTGATGGGCAATAGGGATCTGGCCCGGAACCTCGCGGTATTTCTACTGGCGGCCTCCATTTTCTCCGCCGGCGTGGCCGGCCTATTGATATTGGCGCGGCGCTTCGACCCGGTGAGAAAACGACTGGATACCCTCATCACCAAAGACGCGACACCGGTATCGGCCACGGAGCGCTGGGCGGAAAAACTGGATCGATTCTCCCCTGTTTTCCTCCCCGGCGATCAGCGTCGACGAAACAGCACGATCGATCGTCTGACCCATGCCGGCTACCGCTCTTCCAATAGTCTGGTGATTTATTATTTCATCCGATCACTCGCTATGGTCGCGCTTCCCGTGCTGGTCCTGCTGGCGTATCCATTATTTCCAAACTTCGAACCGCACAAAATTATCATGTATGCGGCGATGGCAGGTATGTTGGGCATGATCGCCCCCAGCTATTACCTGGATAAAAGGATCGTCAGGCAGCAACGTTTACTACGCAATGGACTGCCCGATGCGATCGATCTGCTGGTCGTCTGTACGGAAGCGGGCTTAGGCCTGAATGCCGCCATACTGCGAGTGGCTCAAGTGATCGTCGATATTCACCCGGCCTTGGCCGAAGAATTGCTCCTCGTCACCGTCGAGATGCGCGCGGGTGTGGATCGGACTCAGGCCATGGCGAACCTGGCCCTTCGAACCGGACTGGAAGACATCAAGGGGCTGGTCGCGGTTCTGGGCCAGAGTATGCGCTTCGGCACCAGCATTTCACAAACACTGCGCATTTATTCCGAAGAGTTCCGTGACAAGCGGATGCAGAAGGCGGATGAAGAAGCGGCAAAACTCGGCACCAAGATGATATTTCCTCTGGTCCTATGTATTTTCCCCGGTTTCTTTATCGTCGCCATAGGCCCCGCCGTCATCAAAGCGATCGCCGTCTTCTCGACTTTGGGGCACTAAGCCAGCGTTTTTCTGTGATCCTTCTTCAGAGCCAGCAGGCAATCCCTTCGGGAGGTACTTTGGTAAACAGGGTCTGTTCTGCACGCCATACCCTATGCTGTTTGGCATTTGCGATTATCGGCACGTCATTGGCGGGCTGTGGGCCTGCGCCAATATCGATAAAACCTAGGGCAGCCGGGCTGTACGACGAGAAACAGGCCATCGTTCATGAAGCGGTGGATGTGACTACTGACGCCCCGTCGGCGATCGGACGCGCCGACCAGTTTTTCCAGCAAGGCGATAAGGACGATGCTCTCTATTATTACGTCAGGGCGCTTGAGTTTGATGACAAGAACAAGAAAGCGTTGGAGAAAATTGCTGACATTCATGCCGAGAAAGGCAATTACCCACCGGCGGAACTCGCCTATCAACTGGTATTGAAACAGGATTCCAAGAACGCCAATGCGCTGGAGGGACTGGGGCTTATTCAACTGAATACCGGTAAACCGGCCGAAGCCAGACGATCATTGACCGCCGCCTTGGCCATCGATCCCGGACGGTGGCGGGCTTGTAACGGGCTGGGATTGCTTGCGGACAAGGAAGGCGATTTTCGGCTTGCCGGGCAATATTATGAAAGCGCATTGAAGATCAAGCCCAATATGCCCATGGTGATGAACAATCTTGGCTACTCGAAGTATCTCTCGGGAGATTGGCAGGGAGCCATGCAGTTGTTTCAAGCAGTATCCAAGCTCGATGCCCACTACGACACCGCCTGGCTGAACCAAGGATTGATCCATGCTCGTCTCGGCGACGATGCGGCTGCCTTGCAAGCTTTCAGGCATGTGCTGGACGAAGCGGATTCTTACAATAATCTTGGCTACATCGACATGATGGATGGCAAGACGGACACCGCTTATGAGCATTTTCAGAAAGCGATTTCGCTATCGCCGACCTATCATCAATTGGCACACGAAAACTTGAAAAGGCTACGCGCGGCGGGGCAGTAGTTCATTTCGGGCGGCTGGCTTCGACTCCTCTCAGCGGGCCCCCCCCCCGTTTCATGCCCCCTTGAACGGCTCCATTACCGCAGCCCCCCTGCGAGGGGTTCTTCGGCAAACGCCTCAACTCTTTGCTCATGCACGTCCTGGCGTTAGCTTTTCAAAGGCAACGGCCCAACTCCACTCTATTCGGTGTCTGAGCGCCGCACCCAACTCCGGCTGGCATTGAAGTTCCCATAAAAAAACCATGTAAATACAGTAGCGTTATTTGTTGAGATTGATTATCATCAAATCGTACTACCCATGACGGAACCGAACATGCATCCTTTCTTTCGCTTGGCGCTGGGTCTATTGATCCTGGCCGTCATCACCCCCGCTGACGCCAAGAGTGTGACGCGCACCTACTACATCGCCGCGGAGGAGGTGCTGTGGGACTACGCGCCTTCTTACCCCGTCAATCCTATGCATCAGGGTGAATTTTCCGACGAGGAGAAAGTCTTCGTGGAAGGCGATGGCAAGAACCGCATCGGTCGCCAGTACCGCAAAGCCCATTTCGTCGAATATGCCGATGCCCAATTCAGCCGGCTCAAGCCCCGTCCGCCGGAATGGGAACATTTGGGGATACTCGGCCCGGTCATCCGCGCCAATGTCGGCGATGTCATCAAGGTCGTGTTCAAGAACAAGACCTCCGACATGCAAACCTCGATTCATCCCCACGGCGTATTCTATAAGAAGGACAGCGAGGGCACGCATTATCATGACGGCACCAGCGGGAAAGACAAGGAGGATGATCTGGTCAGCCCCGGCGGAACCTATACCTATACCTGGGAAGTGCCGGAACGCTCGGGGCCGGGACCTAAAGACCCCAGTTCCATCGTCTGGCTTTATCACTCGCATGGCAACGAGACCATGGATACCAACACCGGCCTGGTCGGCCCCATCATCGTCTCCCGCAAGGGCCAGTTGCAGGAAAACGGCAAACTGAAACAGATCGACCGCGAATTCGTGGTGCTGTTCAGCATCTTCGACGAAAACAAGAGCTTCTATCTGGACAAGAATATCGCCGAATTCGCCCCCGGCGCGAGAGAACTCAAGCAGGATGCGGACTTCAAGGAAAGCAATCTGAAACACGCCATGAATGGCTATATCTACGACAACATCCCGGGCTTGAAGATGAAGGTGGGCGAGAACGTGCGCTGGTATCAGTTGGCCTTGGGCACGGAGGCGGATTTGCACACCCCGCACTGGCATGGCAACACGCTGCTCTCGGGCGGTCAGCGCATCGATGTGGTCAACCTGCTACCTGCCACCCATATCACCGCCGACATGAAAACGGACAACCCCGGCACCTGGATGTATCACTGCCATGTCAACGACCACATCGAGGCCGGCATGATGGGGCGTTATGTGGTCGAACCGGTCAAGAGCAGGTCGAGGTCCTCCCCTCCCTAGAACCCATCGCCTCATCCCTGGGCCCCGCCGAAGCCGGCATCTCACCGAATTCCCCTCGGCGCCCTACGGTTGGCGGGGCATGCCGTCTCGGGCATAATTGCCCGCATCGAGCTGTCTGCGCATCCATCCACCGTTTGAAACCGGGAAATCTCATGAAACCGAACTTCGCTGTGAAATCCAGCCTGCTTGCCGGTCTGATCGCCCTTTCGGCCTGCGCTTCCAGCCCGCCGAAAAAGCTTCCACCTCCCGAGTCTCCGAAAATCAAATCGGGCGATCAAATGCTGATGGAAAGCCAGAACCTGGCCCAGTTCGGCGAACGCTGGAAACTGGGTCAACAAAGGGTCCACCAAGGTGAGGAACTGGTCCGTCAAGGACAGATCAAGATAGAGGAAGGCGAGCGCCTGATCGAAGAAGGCAAGAAAATCATGAAAGAAAGCGAAGACGCCTACCAGGGTATCAAGCAATGATTTTCGGCTTATGCGGCAACACACACGGACCCTGCGCCGAGGGCGATGAATGAATAAGGGCAAAATATTGCTGGTGGGCTTCGGACCCGGAGCAAAGGAGCATATGAGCTACCGCGCCCGCGAGGCCATCGCCGAGGCCGACGTGGTGATCGGCTACTCCACCTATATCAAATTGGTGCAGGAACTGCTCGCAGGCAAGGAGGTGATCCGCAAGGGCATGACCGAGGAGATCGACCGTTGCGTCGAGGCCTATGAGCAGGCCCTGCTGGGCAAGAAAGTGGCGCTGATCTCCTCGGGCGACATCGGCGTCTACGGCATGGCCGGGCCCACGTTCGAAGTACTGCTGCAAGCCGGCTGGAAACCGGACAGCGGCATCGAAGTGGAGGTGATACCGGGCGCCACCGCGCTGAATGCCTGCGCGGCCCTGGTCGGCGCCCCGCTCACCCATGATTTCTGTTCCATCTCGCTTTCGGATCTGCTCACCCCCTGGCCGACCATCGCCAAGCGGCTGGAATCGGCGGCCAGAGGAGATTTCGTGGTGGCTTTGTACAATCCCAAAAGCGGGCGGCGCACCCGCCAGATCGTCGAGGCGCAAACCATCCTGCTGCGCCATCGCAGCCCGGATACTCCGGTGGCCATCGTCAAATCCGGCTACCGCCGACGCCAGGCGATCCAGATGACCAGCCTGGCGCACATGGCCGACTGCGAGATCGGCATGCTGTGCACGGTGTTGATCGGCAACAGCGCCACTTTCGTGCAAGAAGGCTTGATGATCACCCCGCGCGGCTACGCCAACAAATACGATCGGCTCACCGGTGAGGCCAAATCGGGAGAGGAAGCCGGCCGCTCGCTGAGCATGGGCTTGAACGGCTGGCATGCCTGCGTGCGTAAACAGTTACGCGATCAGCCGGAGCGCTCACTGCGCCAAGCCGCCGATTATTTCGCTGCGCCGTTGGGCGAGATTCTGGCCGCCATCGGCGCGGCGCAAGACGAGGCCGGCGATCATCGAGCCATGGCATTCGCCATGGAAGATTTAGCCGGAGTGCTGGAAGCCGCCATCGATTGGGGAAGATTGCGGGCGGTAGTGCGCACCGACAGCGGAGCCACCGCCGAACTGCTGCTCGATGCCGGCGACTTCAGCCGACGCGGAGATTGGCTCAACCTGATCACCCCGCACTTCCATTTGCATGTCGACTTGAGCCGGATTGCCAGCGCCTGGTTCTTCAGCCAGGAAAATCGCCAGCAGGGCCTTTATTTCCTGGACCCGCAGGGCGACGCCCTGTTCTCCCTGTTACAGATCAAACGCGACGGGGTTTTCGAGCCTGCCGCCCTGACCTCTTTCCACCAGGCCCGCGAGCGATTCGGACAGCCTCATGTCGCCGCCGAGGAAATCCTGCAAGCCGAGACCGAAACCGATGAGTGATACGCCTACCCCCGAAAAGCCCAAGATGGGCGATTACAAACGCCATCTGCTGGTCTGTACCGGCCCCCGCTGCACCCTCGATGGCGAATCGCAGACCCTGTTCGATGGCCTGGGAGCGAAATTCAAATCCGCCGGGATCGACCAGGGCGATCTGCGGGTGAAGCGCACCCGCATATCCTGTTTCGCCACCTGCAAATCCGGCCCCCTCGTTTGCGTGCAACCGGATGGCATCTGGTATTACAACGTCAACGAAGCCAACCTCGAGCGCATCATCCAACAACACCTGGTGGGCGGCGAGCCGGTCGAGGATCTGATCTACCACCGTGGGCCGGGTTGTGCCGGCTGAAGGCCCGCCGCTGCGGTGTCCGGCGGTATTGATCGCGGCGCCGGCTTCGGGTCACGGCAAGACCTCAGTCACTGCGGCCATTGCCCGTTACCACAGCCGCAAGGGTTTGCGCGTGCGTTGCTTCAAGACCGGCCCGGACTTCATCGACCCCGGCATCCTGGCAAAAGCTTCCGGCCATCCGGTGTATAACCTGGATAGCTGGATCATGGGTGCCGAACATTGCCGGCAGTTGTTGTTCGAGGCGGCAGGGGAAAGCGATCTGATCCTGGTCGAAGGCGTGATGGGGCTGTTCGATGGCACTCCCTCCAGCGCCGATCTGGCCGAATTGTTCGGTTTACCCATCCTGCCGGTGATCGACGCCCAGGCCATGGCGCAGACTTTCGCCGCCTTGCTGCATGGGCTCGCCACCTTCCGCGACGGCCTGACCTTGGCCGGAGCGGTGGCCAACCGGGTGGGTTCTTCGCGCCACCGGGAACTGTTGCGCGCCGCCCTGCCGGAACAGATTCCACTCGCTACCCTGCCGCGTTGCCCGCAAGCCTCCCTGCCCGGTCGTCACCTGGGACTGCAACTGGCGCAGGAGATCGATGATCTCGATCAACGCCTGGACCTTCTGGCCGATGCGATTGGCGATACCTTCCTGGCCGACAGACCGACCGCGGTGGAATTTTCCGGCTTCGATGCCCCCTCCCCTCTCGAACCCTTGCTGCGGAACCAGACCATCGCTGTGGCCAAAGACCGCGCTTTTTGTTTCTTATACGAAGCCAATATCGACTGTCTGCGGCAACTGGGAGCGCGGATCGAGTTTTTCTCGCCCCTAGCCGATGGGAAACTACCCCTGGCCGATGCCGTTTACCTGCCGGGCGGCTACCCGGAATTGCATGCCGGGCAATTGAGCTGCAATGACTCGCTGCGCGGGGAAATACGCGCCCATGTCAGGGATGGCAAGCCGCTGTTGGCCGAATGCGGCGGCTTGCTGTATCTGAGCGAGGCGCTGGAGGATACGGAAGGCGTTTATCACCCCATGCTCGGCGTGCTGCCCGCCGTGGCTCGCATGGGGAAGAAACTGGCCGCCATCGGCTCGCAACAACTCATCCTCGATGACGCCATCATCCGCGGCCATACTTTCCATTATTCCAGCCTGCAAACCCCGCTGCCGGCCAGTTACCAAGCCCAGACACAGGAGGGAAGCACAGGCGAGGCGGTCTATCGATCAGGCTCGGTGCTGGCTTCCTATGTGCATTGGTATTTCCCCTCCAATCCGCCCCTCGCGGCGGACTGGCTCTCGTCCGCAGGATCGGCTCATGATTGAACCCCGCGACCGGCGTCACCGCGAGCGCATGGCGCGCAAGCAGGCCGTGGTCGATGAACGCATCGCCCAAGCGAAACGCGACAAAGGCCTGTTGCTAGTCATCACCGGCAACGGCAAGGGCAAGAGTTCCTCGGCTTTCGGCATGATCGCCCGAGCCTTGGGTCATGGCATGAAAGTGGGGGTGGTGCAGTTCATCAAGGGCGCTTTTTCCACGGGTGAGGAAATCTTCTTCCGCCGCTTCCCGCAAGAAGTGCAGTACCATGTGATGGGCGAAGGGTTCACCTGGGTCACTCAGGACCGCCAGCGCGACATCCAGGCCGCCGAAGCGGCCTGGGACATCGCCCGCGTCCTGCTGGACGACCCCGAACTGCAGATGGTGGTGCTGGACGAGTTGAACATCGTGCTGAAATACGGCTACCTGCCGCTGGAGCGGGTGTTGGCCGACCTGGACCGACGGCCGTCCGGCCAGCATGTGATCATCACCGGGCGCGGAGCCAAACCCGAGTTGATCGAGCGAGCCGACACCGTCAGCGAAGTGGTCAACGTCAAACATGCTTTTGCCCAAGGCATCCGCGCCCAGAAGGGGATAGAGCTTTGATGACCGCTGCTAAGGTCGTTTCCGGGAATGGATTTACCTTTCTCCCGTTGCATCAGAACCCCCTCATCCGCTCTTCCTATATCTGGGGTGGGAGAAAAGCCCCCCTGACAAGAGGGGTTGGGGGTTAAATGGGGCAATCGTTTCCCGGAAATCGCCTAAGGCTTTCTGGCTTCGACCTGGAGCCGCACCATGGCGACATGGACTTGGTTCCCGGCATCGGGCGGAAATTCGGCGAGATAGCGCGCCGCCACGGCATCGATGAACCGTTGACGGGTTTCCGGCTGCACCGGCGAGGTATAGGGATGCCAAGCGGTGCGCAGCCAGCCGGTGAAACTTTCGCGATCGGCATGCACCATATCCTTGTCGATCAATTGAACCCGCTCGGCTTCCAACCCCGCCTCGCACAGCCATTGACCATAATGCTCGGCATCGTGGAAACCGTAGCTCGACTCGAACCCGACAAAGGCGTCAGCCCAGGGCTCTTCTTCGGCCACGGCCTCGAACACCTCGATCAAGGCGGCGGCGCTGCCATGGCCTCCCATCTCCATCAGGCAGCGCCCCCCCGCTTGCAGCGCACGCGCGATGCCAGCCAGCACCGGTCGGTGATCGCGGATCCAATGCAAAGCCGCATTGGAGAAGATCAGGGAGAATTGCGCTTCGAATGGCAATCGGCTGGCGTCGCCTTGCTGGAATGCGAGATTGGGGTGACGCGATGCCGGATAATGAGTTTGCGCGTAACGAATCATCTCCTGCGACAGATCGAGCCCGACGACCCTGCCCCTGCTCACACCCTCGGCGATGGCCGCCGTGATGCGCCCAGCGCCGCAACCGATGTCCAGGACGGCATCGTCCGGCCGTAATGCCAGATTTCCCAGCAACTCGCGCGCCCAGCGCTCCTGCCCGGACGAATGCCGGGTATAGTCTTCCGGATTCCACTGATACCTCATTTTCTGCTCCCATGGGTTGAAAAAAACGATGGAGCGAGAATGCCAGTTTCCGGACCGGCTGAATATTGATGTTTCATCACGCCGCCATCGCCAACGGCGATGGCTGACATCAGATCGATGCCAGCACTATTTTTTGGATGCGATGTATGCGCCGGTTGCCTTGCGTTTCCATACTTATCGACTGGAAGCCGGAATCTCAGGGCAGGACTCTGTGAACCAGGGGCTCGAGTACCCGGCCATGTTGGAATGGATCGAAGCCGGCAAACGGGAGAGCGAAAGGATGGCGGCGTTCGAGGATTGGGCAGGGAGGAGATTGCTGTTGGGTAAGTTACAGTCGTAGTAAGCTAGAAGCACCCACAAATCCCCAACCCAACCCCATCCGCAAAGCCAAAAAGGAAACGCCATGACCGAAGACGTCGAAAATCTTGTTCTCGAACCTCTGCGCGCCTTAAGAGCCGGTCAAGATCGTATCGAAGGCAAGCTAAGCGAACTAGCCATCCGAATCACGAGCCTAGAAACCTCTGGTGGTGTCCCATACAGAAAGTGCTAGCGAGGTCCGCATTATCAGCGCCAGACCTGCGACTGCTCACGAGAGGAAATCTTATGAATCCTGAAGAATTACAAGACGAGCTTCGATCGGAATATAACTTCGATTTTTCCAAGGCTGTACGGGGCAAGTACTACAAACAATACCTCGAAAGCTCGAATGTCGTTGTTCTCGAACCGGATGTTGCCGCTGCTTTCCAAAATGCAGAAGCCGTCAACCAAGCATTAAGAGCAATGCTCCAATTCGCCAAACAAACATCTAGCCTAACAAACCGTTCCAGCGCACCAGCGCAATAAAGCCGCGCCGGGCGCTGAACGCAGGCGTTAGGCATATCAACGAAAAGGATACATTGGAAATGAAGACTCGCTATTTGTATCTATTGGCCGGGGTTATTTTGATAACAAGTGGCTGCGCTGGCACGACACCCATCAAGAATTTGGCATTACCACCGGTAAGCACAATCGAAGGGACGGTGACCCAACTTGAACAAAATGGTTTTACTCTGGCAGACAATACCGGCTCAATTTTTGTTAGGGCAAAGTTGCTAGAACATAAGAAATTGAATCTTTCTCCCGACGAGAAAGTGAAAGTCTACGGCAACCTACAAGGGGGCCAGGAAAAAATATTTGATGGATATGTTATTGAAAAGTCGACGGGGGATCAGATTATTGTAAGCAATCCCACCCCGCACTTCGGTTTCGTTATTCAAAGTGCCTTTAAGTAATGCCTAACAACGTTAGACGGCACCAGTTCAACGACCGGACCGTATGCGAATCTTTCTTCTAAACGCCCATCCGGACGAAGGCAGTCTCTCCGATGCCATAGCGGCGGCGTACCTCGCTGGCGCACAAGAAGAGGGGCACGAAGTACGCAGCGTCGCGCTGAGAGCGCTTCAGTTCGATCTCGTCTTGCGCGGCGGCTTCCACAGCCTGAAACCCCTGGAGCCGGACATCGCGCAACAGCAAGACCTCATCAAATGGTGCGAGCATCTTGTCGTAGTCTCGCCAAACTGGTGGTGGAGCGCCCCGGCTCTTCTTAAGGGCTATATCGACCGGGTATTTCTCCCCGGCTTTGCAATGCGATATCACGCGCGGTTTCCTTATGTGGAGCCGCTGCTTTCCGGCCGGTCGGCCCGGGTGCTCTACACGCAGAATTCACCACAGCTTGCTGGCTGGCTCTTTCGCGGCGATCTATTCTGGCGGTGGGTATCTCGTGCGGTGTTGCGCCACTGTGGCTTCCGTCCGGTGCGCCGCAAAGCACTCTACCGTGCCAAAGACGCCACGCCAGAGACTCTAGCTGCGTTCCTGACATCGGTGCGTGAGCTTGGTCGGCGCGGACTCTAGGGTCGAGAGGGACGCTCCGCAAACGGCGCTGCCGCTCGCTCCACGCCCCTCACCTTTACGTTAGGCAGCAGCATTCAATAAGAGCGAATATATGGCTTGATAACATGCCCCGAGTGCGCTGGTTGCATTTCAGATGTTGCAGCACCTTGCCCTCATTGTGGGTATCCTGTTTCAGGGCATTCCAGAAGCAACATATAGATTGCGCTCATTGTGGCGGTACCGGCATGTCTACACAGGGACCTTGGAAATTATTGTATGGAACGTACTCCTGCGATTATTGCAGGAAGGCTGTTGGGGAATATAGAGAAGAGCATATTAGCGAGGCCATATGTACTGCATGTGGTGGAACAGGAAAAGTACGAGTCTAAGCCCGCGCAAGGTTAAGGTGAAGAACGCCCGCCAACATGTCTAACCAACAAACTGGCCTAACGAATATGGTTAGATCGCGTGAGGAACGAGCCAGGTCGGGCAACTCGTAACTCGTAAGGCGGATTCGAAACGAAGCGACAATCCGCCGTGGTAGGGGGAAAAGTTAAAGAGCAAAAGCCATGCAACCCCGGCTTTCTCCCCCGAAGCGACCGCTCAATTCAAAATTAGGCAATCAACTTAATCGGCTAACAGGGCTACTATGTTTTTTGAAGTTCTGGGCGAGATTCAAAACGCAGAAACCTTCGCCCATGGCTCTGAGATTCGAGAAGTTGGCCGACTTCGGAAGCAATATGGAATCGGCAATTGGAGAAAGCGAAAAGGCATTGCCTCAGTGCGCCTATCGGATGGGACAATACGCCTTGCTGAGATTCACTGGTATGAAGCCACAGGCATTGGCAAACGTGAACCTAAAATTAAACGCTATCTGGATTAATGAACATGTCAAATCATTCTTTTGTTGTTTGTGTCAAAAACGATGACTATGCCGCATCTTTGGAGCTGAGAAAGCTTTATGAAGTTTTACCCGACGAAGATGCCGCAAAACACGGACAAGTTCGCATCATTGATGAATCGGGGGAAGACTATTTATACCCTGAATCGTTTTTTGCCCCTGTGGAACTTCCTATTTTGACTGAAGAGCTCATTTTAAGAGCCGCCTGACAAACTGTTCCAGCGCACCCGCGCCACGAAGCGGCTTGGTATTTTCGGGTTTCGTGGCGCGGGGCGCTGATCGTGAGCGTTATTGTGCCGAGCAAAGCTCGGCGTTTCTTGCAGGGTGAAAGTCCCTGTCGGGCAAGGGCTAGCCCCCCTATCGAGTCTTGCGCGGCTGGTGCAGCAGTATTTAATTAAATGACAGATGAAGTTCGACCAGAGTATAAGCGGTCAGATTTCGGTGAGATTGTACGCGGCAAATATGCGAACAGAATCAAGGCAGAAACCAATGTGATGTTCCTTGAGCCTGATATTGCAGAAGCTTTTCCTAATGATGAAGCGGTCAACAAAGCGCTTCGGTACTTGCTGGAAGTAGCAAAAACATCAACCAGCCTAATCCAACGCTCCAGCGGACTCCGTTGAGCTTTGCGTTGAGGCTGTAGAAAATCTTTTTTATTGCAATGTCAGCCTATATAAATCAAACAATTGCATCCGTTAACACCGCCAGAAATTGTTTTTTCTACACCTTCGTTAGCCAAGATATGGAATTACTAGGGGATCCTGAAAGCTGTCGCTCGAATGAAATGAAAGGCGCATGCCGAGTGTCCGGTTAGGGCGAACTTTGGGCATCCATTGGACGCTCGCGATTGGCAGTTTAATGGTCAATGTTTGCCCCTGGCATCGATCGGCCAGTGGGGGTACGGTTCAATCGTTGGACGCGGCTTGGTCGTGCCGATCAAACAGACGAAGAGACCGATTCATTTCATGATCGCGTCGATCGGCATAGCAATCTTCTCGATCCATCAAGCCATCATGCCGATCCCTATCGAGATCATCTTCGGATTCAACATTCCCAGCATGATGGTTTGATGAACCTATGTCTTCCTTAGCAGGGTCTACATCATGATCAGCATTCCCGACATTTTCCTTAACATTCCCGATGTTGCCATCATCGTAGTCGCCATTTCCTTCATGATGGCGGGCGTTTCACGGGACTTGGGATATGGCTGAAAACAACTTCCCTGATTGATCAAACGGCACTTTCGTTCAAAGCACCGTTATACCGGCAAGGATCGCCGGTATCCAGGCTGCATGGACACTCGATGGCCACGCCATCCCTGGAGCCCAGGTTCTGGCGATCCTTGCCGGAACCACGAATGTTAATTTCGGGAAATTATTTTGGACCCAATCCTTGGCGCGGCAATCCCGTGCAGCGAGATAAATTAGCGGTTTTCCATTTCCAGCCGGTCCATCACCAGATCCCCACTGCGCAGGCGGTCGCTGGGGTGCAGAATGACCTGATCGGATTCGGATAAACCGCTGACCACCTCAGCCTCCTGATTAGTGGATTGCCCGATTTTGACAGGGAGCATCTGCGCCCTGTGGTCCGAGATGCGGTAAGCGGCCCATTCGTTGCCGTCCCGGAACAAGGCGCCCATGGGGATCTTGAGCACGTCGTTGTGTTCCCAAATGACCACTTGCACATCGACTCGATAGCCATGCTCCATGGTGTGCCAGTTTTCGATCGGCTCATCGAAGTCGATCAACACATTGACACGCTGTTCTTCGATGCCTAGAGCCGATATCTTGATGAATCCATAAGGCTCGATCCGACGAACGCGGCCCTTCAGGGTTTTGCCCCCCCATCTCAAGATACGAACCTCCTGCCCTACCCTCACCTTGGCGGCGTTCTCCGACAGCATCTCGACCAGAACCTCCAGATCGGTGGGATCGCCTATCTCCAACAGGGGTTTACCCACGGCGACGAGACCCTCGCTCTCTTCCAGCACCCTCAGCACCTTTCCGCTGATCGGCGCGATCAGTTCGATCAGATTTCCTCCACCGGAACCGGTGACGGCGGCTTTGGTGGGCATGAGCAAGGCGCGTGACATCTCCAGTTCCGCCTCGCGCGACTTCCGCGTCATTTCGGCCACCGCCAATTCCGCCTCCTTGGTGCGAACCGCCAACTGCGCCTGTTCCAGGACTTGAGGCGCCACCAGCCGCTTGACCACCAAAGCTTGATTGCGCGCCAACTCGGCCCGCGAGAAATCGAGGGCGGCCCTGGCGCGAGTGACTTCGGCCTTGGCCAGTTCGCACAGTGCCACGGCCGATTCGACTTTGGCCTTGCGTTCGGCCAAGGTGCGGGAGTTCAGGAACTCCGGAATGGGCGGATCGATTCTCGCCAAGACGGTTTTCCCGGCCTCGACGGCATCGCCTGCTTTCAACGGACTTCGCAACAGACGCCCGGCGACCGGCGCCGAGATGGCATAAATATTCTTGATCCGGGTGCGCCCCTCGCTCTCGACGGTGATCTGCAACGGCCCCCTGCCCAGTTTTCCGACATCCACCGGCATGGGTTTGGGTCCCAGCAGAACGGCCAGCAGGACGAAAAGCGCCGCCCCCACCAGAATAAACACTTTCTTGCCGCTCAATACCGACATGGATCTACCCGTTTCATAGAGGATCTTTATTCTCTCGTTTTCAATACTTCGACGATATCCATCTTGTTAACCTTCATCAGCACCGTGATGCTCGATATCAGCACCGAGAGCAAGGCGAACAACATCGCGATTCCGAACGCCCGCGATTCGATGTGAAGGGGGGTCCGAAACACCTCGTTGGCCGTACCCTCCGTCAACATCCAGGCAAACGCATAGCCGCCCAGACAGCCCAAGGGCATGGCGGCGAGGGTCAACAGCGTCAGTTCGCCCAGCACGATGAAATAGACATCGCGGCGGCCATAGCCGATCAGCAGCATGGTGGCGAAGTCATTGCTGCGCTCGGTGAAGGAAATGCGCGCATTATTATAAATAACGCCAAAAATGATGATGACCGCGAACATGCCATTGACGAAAGTCAGCTTCAGCGTCTCCTGCAACAGTCTTCGCATCGTCGCCAGCGATGCGCCATGAGAGATGACGCCGGTGATGGACGGTATTTCCTTGATTTTGGCGTAGAGGCTCTGTTGCTGAAGCGGATCGATCTTCAGATGCACGCCTGAAATGACATCCCCCTCCATCATCAACGCATTGAGGATGCCCCGGTCCATGAACAGGGTGAAGAAGGACAGTCCTATGTAGCTGTCGGTGATCGCGGTGACGGGAACCTGCCGGCTCATGCGCCGCCCTTGCAAGAATTCGAGGCTGACGTAATCCCCCGCGCTCACCCCTAACCACTGGGCCATCGAACTGGACAGGGTCACTCCCCGGTCGGGCAAGGGGATCGGCCGCTGCCGGCGGTCCAGGGCGCGAGTCAACACGCCATCGGCTTGTCGCCCGAGCACCGTGATGCGGCGCGATTTACCGCCAAAACCTACCGAGGCGAGTACGGCGCGAAATCCCTCGATGCGCAGCACCCCCGGGGCAAGCACGAGATCATAGATGGCGCTGCTGTGTCTTTCCTGCGCGAACGACATCGTCAAATCCTGCCGTTCCGCCTGAAAGAAATGGGTGTCGATCATCTTGTCCACCGACCCGGTAATGCCGAACGGCGAGATCAGGATGGCGATGGCCGCGGCGATGCCGAATATCGTCAAGGCGGAGCGCATCGGCCAGCGGATGATATGGCGCAAGATCATGCGCGTCGATTGATCGAGCAACAGGACGATACCCAAGCCTTCGATCCAGGTGCGCCGATAGACCGGCGGCGGAGGCGCCCTCATCGCCACCGCGGGTTCGAGCCTGGCGGCGCGGCGCATGCTGCCCCAGGCGCCGATCAAGCCCGCCATGCCATAGGCGGCGATGGCCTCGAAGAAAACCGAAGAGCGCAAACCGTATTCCAGGAACGGAAAGTGATAATGCTCCGCATAGGTTTCCGTCACCGTGCGGCCCAGTTTGACGCCTCCTCCCATGCCGATCATGACCCCCACAGCGACGATCAGGATGACGAATTTCGCATAATGCCAGGCGACCTGGGAATCACCATAACCGAAGGCTTTCAAGATACCGATATGCTCGCGCTCGGTTTCGATGTGACGCATCATCAGCATATGCAGGAGGAAAGCGATGACGCCCAGGAAGACCGGCGCGGCGATATGGATACTGGCGCGCAACTGGGTGATTTCACCGTTGAGGGTGGCGTGGGAAATATGATCGGCCCTCCCATAAGCTCCCACCCCGCCATAATCGACCAACATCCTGTCCAGCCGGCCGATCACCTCCGACTCGGAGGCATTCGGCTGCAATGTGAGCGCAAGATTGTTGAACGCGCCATCCAGGTCGAAAGCATTGCTGAGCGCTTTACGGTCCATCCACATGACGCCGAACCGGCGGTCATCGGGCGAGAGGGTGCCCGGCACGGCGAAAAAAATGTATTCGGGCGACAAGGCGACACCGACGACATGGAGTTTGCGCTTCTGTCCCTTCAGGTTTGCATACAGCGATGCGCCCGGCAGCAGTTGGTTTGCCCGGGCAAAAGGTTCGCTGACGACGACTTCATCGCTAGAGCCGGGACGGATCAGTCGGCCACTGCGTATATGGATATTATTGAGGGATTCCGGCCCTTTCTCCGGGGCCGAGACCAGCAGGCCATTGACCGGCTCTTCCATGCCCTCGATGTCGAGTATGACATTATGGGCGATGCCGGTGCTGACTTGCTGGACGCCGGGGATGCCGGCGATGCGGGGAACCAGGGTTTCGGGACCGCGGCGGAGCGCGGAAAACACCTCGGCAAACCGGTAGCGCTCGTAATAGGCGGTGCGGGTCACCTCGATGGAATCGACGGTGGCCATCGCCATGATGAAAGCCGCGACACCGGCCGCGGTCACCAGGATGATCGCGATGACCTGACCCCGCAGCCGCCAGAGGTCGCGCAGCAACTTTCTATCGAGGGCGTTCATGAATGCCTACCAGGAAAGCTCTCTCGCCGAACGCTTGCGCTCGTTGTTCCTCACCTCGGAGATTTTGCCATTCGCGAACGACACGACTCGATCGGCAAGATCGGCGATGGCGACATTATGCGTAATCAACACGGTGGTGGTGTCGAGTTTTCGGCTGACGTCCTGAATCACCTCGAGCACGACGATGCCGGTATTGCTGTCCAGCGCTCCGGTGGGTTCATCGCACAACAAGATGGCGGGCCGCTTGGCAATGGCGCGGGCGACGGAAACCCGCTGCTGCTCTCCCCCCGACAGTTGCGAGGGGAAATGATCCATTCGATCCGCCAGACCGACCAAACCCAGCGCCGTTTCAGGAGACAGGGGATTGGCAACGATCTCGGTCGCCAAGGCGACATTTTCCCGGGCCGTCAGACCGGAAATGAGGTTATAGGATTGGAATACATAGCCTATGGTATCGCGCCGGTAGAGGGTCCTGCCCCGCTCGTCCAACTCGCCCAGGTCCACGTCGCGGAACGACACCTGGCCGCTGGTCGGCATGTCCAGGCCGCCCAGGATATTGAGCAGGGTCGATTTGCCACTACCGGAAGGGCCCAACAAGACGATGAACTCGCCCCGGTAAAGTTCGAGATCCACCCCGCGCAGCGCCTGAACCTCCACCTCCCCGCTTCGGTAGATCTTGGTAAGATCGCGAATCCGAAACAGAGGCGGATTCTCGTCAAGCCCCTGGGAATTCATACCGGAATCCAGCCGCCGATCAGCATTGCGACCCCGGCAAAGGCCATCACGCTGCCCAGCACGATCAGCCAGGTAATCCTTTCCTTCAAAAAGATCACCGCCAGGGGAAGCACGAACAAGGGCTCGGTCGAGTTGAGCGTATTGGCGATGGAGACATCAAGGTATTTCACCGCCACCAGAGACAGCCAGAAGCCGCCGAAAGTGACGATGCAAACCGATAGAACGAAACGGCCGGCCAGCCTGAATTCGGTGAAGGGCTTGAAAAAACCGTTCAGTTGCCGGCCGATCACGCCGAAGAGCAATATGCCCAGCATGCCGGCGAACATGCGGATGAACGTCGCCTGAATGCTGGAAGTCGTCTCCAGGACCGGTTTGGCGATGAGCAGCGATGCCGACATGCAGATGATCGACATCGAACCGTAGAATATCCCTAAGAGCCTGGATTTCGATGCCGGTTCGTTCCTGGCCTGGATAAACAAGACCAGGCTGACGCCGGCGATGGTGAGGGCTATCCCTGCCTGTTCCGCGATCGACAATTGCTCATCAAGCAAGAGCACGGCCAGCACGACCGTCAACACCTGCCCCAGCATCAACAACACCACGACGGCATAAGCGCCGAGATCGCGCAGCGCGGCGAAGAAGAAGGTATCGCCTGCCGAAATGCCCAGCAAGCCACTGGCGACCAGAATGCACAGGGGGGTCCCGTCCAGCTCCTCGTAACCGACGGCGAGCAGGGCAAGCCCCAGCAAGATGGCGCTAACCGCCCCCTTCGCCAAGGTCATCGCAATGGGAGGTATCGAATCGCCCAATTGCTTGAACAAGATCGCACCCAAGGCCCAGCTCGCCGCCGAACCCAAGGCGGCGCAAACCCCGATGAGTTTGGTGTCCATGTCAGGAATCAATTTTCGACCCGCTGCCGGCTTGTCAGGCAGGATCCTTTTTGGCGGCTTGTTTCTTGAAAATCAGGATATATCTTTGCGGTATCTTGTTTTCGGCTTGAACGAGCTTGAATCCGAAGGCGGTGAGTTGTTGAATGATCAACTCCTTGGCGATGTAAGGCCCATGGTAAGGCAAGGTTCCCGGAGGCACCAAACCATTGTCGACGAGATAAAAGGTGCCGTCATCCTTGAGCGCGCTCTTGATGCTTTCCACCAGTTCCACTCGCTCGGGCTCCGCCGACATGGCATAGATATTGTGATAAAGCGAGCACATGAATACCGCATCGACCTTGGCATCCGCTAGACCTAAGGTTTTGCCATCGGTGTGAATCAGATCGATATTGCCGATGCCGGTGTTCTTGGCGGTCTTGCCGACATACTTGAGGTGATCCTCGACGGTATCGATCGCATAGACCTTGCCCGTAGGCCCCACCTTCTGCGCGAAACGGAAGGTATAGTAGCCCGGCCCGCTGCCGATGTCGGCGATGCTGTCGCCGGGCTTCAGATCGATCAACTCCATGACCTGACTGGTTCGCTCCCATTCCTCGCGGCGCGGATTATTGAACAAAATGGTGTCCTCCAACCACGCCTTGCGGGTTTGCCCCGTATAGGTCTCTTCGTCACCGATGTCTTCGACATGGTACTTGCGGTTGATGTATTCCTTGAGAACGGCATATTTGTTGTCGGCAAAAAGATGGAAAAACTCATTGACGAAGGGGTCTTTGAGCATCTCGTCACGCTGGGTTGGATCGGCCACGAAGTAAGTGGCGAACCACTGCAAAGCGGTATATTCGCCGCCGTAGTTTTCCTGCGGAATGATCTTGTCCCATAACTCTATGGCCTGCAGCGCCGATTCCTTGGCGTTCTTTTTCTTGCCTTTCAGCGCTTCATAAAAAAGGGTGCCTGCCCGGCGGCCATCGGGAGTAATGGCAAAAGTATCGTTCCCTCCCACATGAACCAGCGAAGCTTGCGCCGCCGTCCCGGAAACGATGGGAATCGGGGGTGGCGGGGTCGGGGCTTGCTCGGCCGCGGTGGCGCCAACCGCCTGCAGCATGAGCGCGCCGACCAAGCTCCGTACACCATTGGATTTGCGAGTCGCCATGGGATCTCTCATCATCAGTCTTGAACTCATTGAAAAATCTCGGCCTTCAAGCCTGCTTGCTGAATGATGTGCAGCGCATGGTCCCGGCTGACGATGAAGCGGTGGCTGGAGTATATGGCATAGTTTTCGCGGCGACTCGAAGGCGTGAAATTGATGGTGATGACATTGGCGCCCGCATTCAAGCCCATGAGCTGGCCGTGCGGATAGATTTTCTCCAAGGCGCTCACGGTCGGCAATAAGCAGGTTTTGTGCATCAGCCGGTTGATGGCCATGGTATTGAGCGTCACATTGAAGTCACCTGCCGGCGAATCCTCGTAGGGCGTGTGTTCATTGGCGATGAAAGGTGATGCGCTGACGAAATCCGGTTCGAGTTCATATCCCAACAGGATATCATCCGCCAGGCTTTCAAAATTTTGGCCGGGCAAGCCGATGATATTACCCACACCCAGTTTCATCCCGACTTGCTTGATCGAGCGGGCACAGTCCAAACGATTCTTCAATGGCGTCAACGCCGTCATCTCATAAAGCACCGGATCGGAGGTTTCATACTTCAATATGTAAGAATCGGCGCCGAGATCGCGGAAATGTCGATAGGTTTCCTTGGAACGCTCTCCCAAACACAGCAGCACTTCGGTATTGAATTGCTGTTTGATCTTGGGGATGACGGTTTCGAGGATTTCATCGCATTTCGGATCCTGTCCTGCCTGTATGAATATGATCCTGATGCCGGTATTATGGATTTGACCGGCGATATCGAGTATTTCCTCGGCAGACATCCGATAACGGTCCAACTCCTTGTTGGGCGCACGGATGGCGCAATAGCTGCAACTTTTCTGACAGTAATTCGAGATTTCGATGACGCCCCGCAGATGGACCAAGTCGCCGCAATGGGTATGCCGCATGTCCCTGGCCCGTCGAAATAACTCTTCCTGCAACGCTCCGGTCGCGGTCAGAAGCGTCAAAATATCATCCCGATCGACCGGGGAACTCTGCAATCGGTCGATAATGGGGAAAGTCGTGTTGATGGCGATCATAGGAGATTCCTCAAGAATTTTTGTCACAGGCTGGGGGCCTCATGGGGGGTAAATGGATCGGGCGCCCTTTCATCTCGCCGTAGATTTTTTTCTGAGCTCCGGTCAATATCTGGTCGATGTCTTTCTGAATTTGACTTTTCATGTTCTGTTCTTGAGCCCTAACCGTCATCATGGCGGTACAGGGATCATTGGGCTGACTCCGGTGGGCCTCTTCCGCCAGCGAGCGGATTTTTCCCCACATGCCTTGACACAATCCGTCGACCTGCCCGGTTTGAGCCGGAGTCAGTTGCAGCCTTTCTAAATCTTCGACTTCCCGCATCAGGTTACAGGGCGCTTCGATCTGAAACATGATCTCCTTGAACCGGTCGAGTTGCTCGGTGCTCAACACCTTGGCAATCTTCATCTGGCCTTCCTGCATCTGCTGCTGCATCTGTTCGGGCGAAGCCGAGGACTCCCGCATTTTGGTCAGGAAATCGGCATCGACTCGGGATAAATGCCGTATCTGGGTTTCGGTCAGCCCGAGATCGGCTTGCACTTCTCGACTATTCATGAGCAGGTGAAACGGGTCGGCGCCCGGCATCATGCCGCCCGGTGGCGGAGGCCCTTCCTGCCCCGGTATCTGTTGAGCATCACGCGGCAAATGGCCGGTCGACCCCATTTCAGAAACGGCCCATGGGCTCGTCCCCAAACCGAACAGTAATGAGAGGCCCACGGCCCAATGCCATTGCTTGCTAGAACGGATCATATATCGCCCCATCGCGAGTTCTGGAAATTGATGATCGACGCCAAAGGCCGAATTCGAAGTGTCAAATTAATCCACATGGTTATGGTGATAGGGGCACAATGGACCCGGTTCGTAGTTTGTTTCGGGAAAAGGCATGAACTCGGTTTGATGAAACTGCTGCACGACCTCGTCCGCAAAAAAGCAGCCGAGCGGGGTGAGTTTAATCTCCCTTTCGGTTTCCTCGATCAAGCCATGCTCTTTGAGGGCGGCGAATTTGTCGGAGAATTTGCCTTCGATGGATTCCCCCGTCGCGCGCTGGAAATCGCGTTTTCGCACCGTGCGATTCTTGAGCGGCAAAACGATCGCCCAGCGCTGCTGTTCTTCTTTGGTGCGCACAATGCCGCGGTTGATGGGCAGTTTCCCCGAATCGATGAGCGAATAATATTCGTCGAAATACTGGGTATTGAGAGCGAAACGGTCTCTGAGGCTGCTGAAAGCGGTCAAGCCGAACCCCACTTCGTCGTACAGCATGCAGCACTGGTTGTGGGCATAATGCGAATAATGCTCCGGCTTGCGGCTATAAACCCGGCGCAGGTTTTCATGGTAGCCATGCTTATTCAGTATTTCGATGGCGATCTGTTTCATCTCCAGGGTTTCATCGATCTCCGGTATCCTTTCGGGATGTTTTTCCTTGACGTTCTTGATCGGCCCCTGGTAATCGCCATAAGCCTCGACTTTGAGCCGATACATCTGGATTTCCTCGACGTCGAGCTGCGCTGCTTGCTCGATCACTGCCGCCCAATTCTCCAATGTCTCCCCGGGATAACCATAGATAAACTCTATGTTGACCTGAAATCCCATTTCTCGGGAAACCCGAATCGAATCGATAGCCTGCTCCGCGGAATGGTGCCGGTTCATTTTGAACAGCACTTCGTCATTGAGCGATTGAACGCCAATCGTCAAGCGATTCACGCCATTGTCCTTCATGATTTGCAGGCGCTGCCTGCCTTCCTCGCCCAGCAGGGTATTGGGATCGACGTCGTAGTTGAATTGCGTGCCTTCTGCCACCTCGACATTTTCATTGAAGAACTCGAAGAAATATCGCATTTGCGGAATATTCAGGAAAGTCGGCGTACCGCCACCTACCAGTATGGAACGCGCTTTAATGCGATCCACCAACCCCAGCCGCGCCCGATATAGGCTCATTTCCTTGGCCAATGCAACCAGGTACCTGTCTTTCTCGTCCGAGGTATTCTTGCCTAACTTGACGGGATAATGACAGAAAGTGCAGCGCTGCAGGCAAAAAGGTATGTGGACATAGACATCGAACAAACCGTCTGCCGGCACCGTATACCCCTGGAACAGTTCATCCTCGGTGGTGGGGGGATACATCGTGATGGGTGGGTAATGCACCGATGGAAAAAAATCTCCATCCTTCGGCAGCATGCCCAACTGACGTAAGCGTTTGAAATCATCGACTCTTCTTTGTGCCGCGGACATCATCGCCGCATCGATGACCGAAGAGACGGATTGGTTTTCAGATTTTACAGCGTTCATGACTCTCACCCTAGATTCAAGTAAACCTCAATAATGGCTACGCCCGATTCGGCGCCAAGCCCGGCAAAAAAAGACTTGCCTTTGTGTGGTATTTTATAGTATTAATTATCTGTTAAATATTCACATTGCTCGCGTAAGCATAGACTTATTCGCCGAACTGTCAAGATGATGGCGATCTCGGCAATTCTGGTCAGATTTCGTTCTACATCAATGACCTGCATGAAGCTTTCCCAAATCAACGGTCAATGATGCTGGGCATTCAGCGAAGCACCTTCTTACCCCAGCGGCGGCTTGCCATCCTCCTCGGCTACCGTCACCCAATTCGCCGCCAGAAAGACCAGACCCATGGACGCATAGGCCAAAGCCCAAGGCCAGGCAGGCGTCAAGGACAGGGTCGTATCGCTGGCGACCCAGCGATAGCTGTTCATCAATCCACAGACGGCGAACAAGGCCGCCACCCAACACCACAGGCTCGCCTGAAAAAACCGGCGTTCGATCACCGACACGGTGATTGCCGCCAGGATGGTGGCCGAAAACACCGCCCCCTGCTCCAGTGCAAAGGCGCCCTCCATCCATAGATCCGCCTTGGCAAACTCCCCCAGTAAAGCGTTCGAAAATGGAGGACCATTCGCGTTGCCCAAACCGGCGGCATGCAATCCGCTCTTGGCCATGAAAGCGCCCCAGGCGGCGAGCCCCGGCAACATGCCCACCACCACCGCCGGCGCATGATGATTGGGCGTGGCCTGGAAAGCCTGAGCCGCGATGACGATGCCGATCCACAGGATGATGGCCAAGCCGGCGTCCACCGGCACCAACCAGGCGATGTAGCTCAGGGTACCCGATAGACAGATGAGGCTCATGAACATTCCATTCAGGACGGAATAGCCCGCCCTTGCGCCCATCGATTTCCAGCCCGGGTGACCGATGTAAAGGGTGGTGGGAAAACAGGAGCCGAAAGCACATGCGGCGATGGTGCCGATGCCGTTCACCACCAGCGAAGTCCGGGTGGAATAACGATCCCCGGCCGCTTCCGCAGACTCGATGTTTTGCAAGGAACCTACCAGGCTGATCAAACCCATCGGCAGAATCACCGAAAGATAGGTCAGCACATAATCCATCCTCAACGCATCGAACAAGTCTCCCAACACTGGGGTCGGGAAACGCCAACCGGTGGAAACCGGATCCGGTCCCGAAGGGGCGACCCCGGTCAACCATGCCAGGATCGTCCCTAGGGAAATGGCGACCAATCCCCCCGGAATCCTGCCTTTGAACCGCACTCGCCCGAAATAGATCAGCAGGATGACGGCGAGGGTGGACAGTCCCACGATGGGATGCGCATAGGCGCGAAACAGATAGCCCAAGGCGATGAATCCCAGGGCGATACCGGAACTCGACAGCAATGCGGCCCGTGGCGTGACTCGGCGCAACCAGTCGGCGACGAATGCGCCGAAGATTTCGATCAAGGCGGCGCAGAAACAAGCCAACAACCCCGCCTGCCAAGCCGCCCGCGAAGGATCGGCGAGGCCGGCAGCCTGGGCCGACAACTTGGCGGGCAGCATCACCAGAAAAACGAAAGCAAACAGGGTGACGGTGTTGATACCATAGGGCAGCGCGCAAACATCGCTTCTCCCCTCGGCATCGGCCAATTTTTTCGCCTGCCAGGCGTAAAACAGATTGCCCACCAGCAATGAAACCGCCGCGCCGGGCAGGATGCGGCCATAAACCAGTTCTTCAGAAAAACCCAACACCCCCTGGCAGAGCCCGACGATCACCAGCAGTTGCACCAAATTGTCCAGCGCCAGGCCGAAAAAGCCGTCAATATCGCCGCCTACGAACCACGGCATCGCGCTGCCTGACCTTTTATTCATGAATGGACTCTGCTCGAAACATCCGGGGATTGAATTAACGCTGGTTCCTTTCGTCCTTCGACCCGCTTTGGGCGTATGGGGCAATCATAACTGGACGAAGCTTAAACTCGGCTTAAAGGCTGGAATCACCACTATCCGGGCCTGTCGAAGCAGGAACGGCTTGCGTCGAGGATATGGCTCATGAGACCCGACAGGCGAGAGAGCCGGCGCGCCGTAAGGAGAGCCAAGGCCCGCAGGACCCAGGCTTTTCATGCCAGCCTCAAGCGCAAACCACTTGAAAAGCGCTTGGGGGAACGTCATCATTTCAACCATTTTAACGCATCGACGGAAGCGAAGGGCCATCGAGCCGGCGATCCGTCTATCGTGTGAGGTAAGAGTGAAGCAACCCAGATCAAAATTCGCGGGGAAATCCCTCGCCGGCTGGCTGATCGCGCCGCTGGCCGCCATCGGGGTAGCCGCGCCGATGAAAGACTTTATTTCCCAGCCGATATCCGCCATGACACCCCCGACGGGGCGAGCACCGGCCGACCCGCGCCTACCGATCCGCCCCCCAGCGGCGGATAGTCTGCATTCCACCCTGGAGGCCGAGTCATCGCGATGGATACTGCTCTCAGCGAAGCATGACGTCGAGCCGGTCTATTCGGTCCAGATACAAGGGAATGAGGTCACGGATATCCTACTGCCCTCCTTGTCGCAGGAGAACCTGATCCCGCCTACCCTTACCGCCGACATCAGCCCTCGCGATATGAACGACGTGGGCCTGGCCCTGCCTCTGCTATTGACATTCAGCGAACCGCTGGCCGAGCGAAAAAACGTCGGGCAGCATATCGCGGTGCGCAGCACCGATGGCCAGGAGATCTCCGGCAGATGGGAATGGGTGGGCAAACGGAAGGTAAGATTCAGCCCTCAACCGCTTTGGCCCGCCAACAGCACCATACATGTCAGCGCCGATCGGCAGGGGTTACGCTCGTCGCGCGGAGGCGCCCTGGACGCCCCGCTGGAAAGCCAGTTCAGCACCGGTCCCGACAAGCGCATCTTCGTCTATCTCGACAAACAGCGGGTGACTGCCGTGGAAAATGGTCAGGTGGTGCGAGTGCTTCCGGCCAGCACCGGCAAGGCGGGAACCCCGACCGCCACCGGGTCGTTTTACATCTACGACCGCTACCCCCACAAAACCATGCGCAGCAGAGGCGTCCCCCGTGGCAAGAAGGGGTACTACGAGGTGGAGAATGTTCCCTACACGCAATTCTTCCATGAGGATCTCGCTTTCCATGGCGCCTGGTGGCACAACCGATTTGGCCACCCCGCCAGCCATGGCTGCGTCAATCTGTCGACCCAGGATCATAACAAACGCTGGCCTGATGCCCCCGAGGACGCAGGTTGGCTATACCGTTGGGCCGCGCTGGGCGTCCCGGTGACCGTGCTGAAGGACACCCCCGTGGACGTGGCCTTGGAATAAGTTCGGGCAAGCCCCCCCTCGTGAAAAATCGTCGCTGAGGCAGTTCATCGTTCCTGCGTTGACTGAGAAAGACGAGTCTCAGAGAAAAACGCCGAGGCCCAAAGAGCCAACCTCAGATCTTTGAGCCTCGACGATCCCGCCTCAGGAAACGGGCCAGGCTTTTAACCTAGCCCATCTTGCCTGAAGAACCCATGGCTCCCCTCGAAACCCTATTTGACGATGGCGAAGTTACCGTCGCTATCATCACAGATCGGTTTCGCCACACCCCTGCCTTTCGGCAGGCAGACCCGGATCCTCGCTTGTGAAGTCTTGAACGCCGCGCTCGGCTTCCAGCCTATCGAACCGGTATTTCTTATCCCGGCTTTCAGGATCGTCCAGGTCCTGCCTCCATTGCGGGAGAGGCTGACGGACACTTTTTTGCTGGCATCGTAACCGTTCAGGCTCCAGTTTATCGTCACCGGGCTTTTGGCCTTCCAAACCTCTCCCATGTTGGGAGAGATCACCAGCATGGCGGTGTTCGAGACCGGCGCTGTAACCCCGACTCCGCCTCCAGTTGCGACTCCAGTCACCGTCGTGGAGAGGCCGACTTGATTATTGGTCATATCGGCGTCGGTTTCCTTGGCGGATACAGAAACTTGCGCCTGGAGCACGCCGGCTTGGGTCGGCTTGATGGTAATCAAGCGACTGCTGCTCGCTCCCGGAATCAAGCTATCAAAGACACAAACGACGGTATTGTTCACGGGAGAGCACCCTCCATCCGCCGCAACGAACGTCACATTAGAAGCCGGCAGGCTCAACACCGCCTGCACATTGGTCGCGGTGTTGGAATTCGCCGGATTACCGCCCAGGTTGTTGCCCACATCGATTTTGTAGGTCAAAGAACTGCCCGCTGGTAGCTGGCTTGCATTGGCGGACAGTTTGACGGACAAATCGACCGGTCCGGCTCCCGGCCCAGTTCCCGTTCCACCTCCCGCAGGGCCTGTCACCGAAGTGGTGAGGCTGGCTTGATTGTTGGTCAAGTCGGCATCACGCTCCGCGGCAGAGACGGAAACTTGCGCTTGGAACACGCCGGGCTGGGTCGGCCTGACGATAATCAAGCGGCTGCTATTGGCTCCCGAGATCAAGCTATCCACATTACAAGTGACGGTATTTCCCGCAGGAGCGCAGCCTCCATCCGCCGAAACGAACGTCCATCCCGCAGCAGGCAGATTCAACACCGCTCGTATATTGGTCGCGGTATTGGAATTCGCCACGCTATTGCGCGGATTGTTGGCGACATCGATTTTATAGGTCAGGTAATTGCCGGCGAGTAACTCGCTGGGATCGGCGGATAGGCTCACCGTCAGATCGACCGGCAGAGGTTCGAAGGCGACAACCTTGGTGGTAAGGTTAGCCTGATCATTGCTTGGATTAGGATCGCCTGCGAACGAGATGGCAACCGTAGCGGCAAGATCGCCGATCTGGGTCGGCGTCACACCGATACGCCAGACTCCGATCTCGCCGGATGCCAATCTTCCCGTCTGGCACACGACGGTAGTACCGACCGACGAACACCCCACATCCAGCGACGAAACCTGTACCCCAGCGGGCGGGGTGAAGGTCAAGGTCGCATTCGCGGCGATGCCGGGGCCGTTGTTGTTGACCAGCGCGACATAGGTCAATAGCCTTCCCACCGTTGCCGGAGTCGGATCGGCGGCCAGGCTCACCCCCAAGTCGGTCGTCGTCGACTGACTGGGCGAAATGACCGAGACGGTCAAGTTGGCTTGATTATCTGCCGGATTGGTATCCACTTCGGTAGCGGATACCGAAGCGACCGCGTTGATGTCGCCTATTTGTGTCGGCGTCACGACGATGATCGGCTTCACGTTGGCGCCGGAGAGAATCTTCCCTAGCGGACAGGAAACGGTAGTGCCGACCTGCTTGCATCCTGCCGGATCGGGAGTCAACGAGGAAGTGAAGGTCACGCCATCGGGAAGCGTCAGCGTCAACTGGGCATTGCTCGCATCGTTCGGGCCCTTGTTCTGCACCACCGCCGTATAGGTGAGCGTCTTGCCGACCAATACGGGAGTGGGCGAAGCGGAAAGGCTCACGCTCAAATCCGCCGGTGGAGCGACGACCTTGGTCGTGGCGCTGGATTGATTATTGCCTAAGTGGGGATCGCTTTGCCCGGAAGAGATCGACGCAACCGCGGTGACGCTGCCGGCTTGAGTCGGAGTGACGATGACGACCGGCGTCACCGTGGTTCCGGAAACCAGCGTCCCCAGATCGCAAGCAATCCCGTTGCTGGGGGTAGCCTGAACCGTGCAGCCCGCCGGTGCGGAAGCGACATTCACGCCGGAAGGCAAATTCAGATTGAATTTGGCCTTCGCCGCATCGCTAGGCCCCAAATTGGTCAAGGTGGCCGTGTAGGTGAGTGCGCCGCCCACGATCACCGAATCCGGCGCGGCAGATAAGCTGACCGCCAAATCCGTCGGCGAACTCACGGTCCCGATCGCATCCACCGTCGAACTGGCCTGGTTATTGGCCAGATTGGGATCGGTTTCCTTGCCGGAGACCGCAACGGTCGCGCTCAGACTGCCCGATTGCGTGGGCGTCACGGCAATGACCGGCGTCACGCTGCCCCCGGAAGCGAGATTGCCTATCGGACAGACCAGGGTATTGCCGGATTGGGTACAGCCGGAAGGGATGGAAGAGATTAAATTCACCCCAGTCGGCAAAGTCAGCGTCAACTGCACGCCCGTCGCATCGCTAGGCCCATTATTCTGCAACACCGCCGAATAGGTCAGCGCATTGCCGACATTGACCGGATTCGGCACCGCACCGAAACTGATCACCGAGAGATCCGCCGGCAAAGACAATACTTTCGAAATTGCAATCGTCTGATTGTTGGTCAGATCGGGATCGCTTTGATCGGAAGACGCCGACGCTACCGCAGAGAGGCTGCCCGCCTGGGTCGGCGTCACCACGATGACCGGTTTCAGGCTGGCGCCATTGGCTAGCGCACCCAGATCGCAAGCAAGGCCATTGGGCGCGGTTTGAACCGTGCAGCCCGCCGGCACGGAGGCCACATTCACGCCGGAAGGCAGCGTCAGGTTGAATTTCACTTTCGCCGCATCATTCGCTCCCTTGTTGGTGATGATCGCCGTATAAGTGAGCGCGTTACCCACGGTGACCGGCTCGGGCGCAGCAGACAGGCTGACTGCCAAATCCGTCGGCGAACCCGCCGCCGCCACCGCAGTCACCGCCGTGCTGGATTGGTTATTGGTGGTATCGGAATCGACCTGGCTGGCGGATACTAAAGCCGTTGCGGCAATCGTCCCCGTTTGTCCCGGCGTTACGATGATGGTTTGGTTAAAACTGGCGCCTTGGGCAATACCCGGAATGAGGATTGGATTCCCTTCAACTACAGTAGGGCTTCCCACATTGCTGCAAACGACAGTATTGGCCGACTGGGTACAGCCTGAAGGAATGGAGGAAACCAGGTTCACGCCGCTGGGCAGTGCAAGCGTCAATTGTATGTTCGAAGCCGCATTAGGCCCTTTATTGACCATGCTTGCGGTATAGGTCAATGGAGAGTTGATGGAAACCGGATTCGGCGTTGCGCTGAGGGCAAGCGCCAAATCCGCTGAATACGCCGTGACCTTGGTCGCGGCGCTGCTCGTGTTGTTGGACAGATTGGGATCGACTTGGCCGGAGGAGACCGAGGCGGTGGCGCCCAAGCTGCCTGCCTGAGAGGGCGTCACCACGATGACTGGCTGCACCGCAGAGCCGGCGAGAATATTGCCCAATTGGCAAGCGACGGTGTTGTCCTTGGCCGAAATCGAACAACCATAAGCGGGCGTCGTTGCCGTGGCAGGGGTGAAGGCGGGAACCGCGGAAACGATTTTCACGACATCGATAGGCAGCGTGACATTCAGATTCACACCCGACGCATCCCCTGGCCCCTTGTTGCTGACGCTCAATGTATAAGTGAGCGCATTGCCGACAATGACGGGCTCGGGGTTGGCGCTGATGGTAACGGCCAAATCCGCTGGGTTGTTCGTGGGCGCCACCACCGAAACCGTTGCACTGGCCACATTATTGGAAGGATCCGGATCGACCTCGGTGGCGGAAACGATGGCTTGCACGGCGACACTACCCGACTGGGAGGGCGTCACGACGATCGTCTGAATCACGCTGGCGCCCGAGGCGATGGCGCCAAGATTACAACCAATAGAGCCATTGCCGGTTTGCGTGCAGCCAGAAGGAACGGAAGTCGCCAGGCTGACGCCACTGGGCAAGGTCAGCGTCAACTGCGCCTTGCTCGCGTCGCTCCTGCCCTTGTTGGTGACGGTCGCCGTATAGCTGAGGGCGTTGCCGACGGCCGCCGGATCGGGCGCGGCGGCGAGGCTGATGGCCAAATCCGCCGACGGCGCCGTGACGGTGGTGACGCTGTTGGCGACATTATTGGCTAGATTGGTGTCGTTGTCGGGCACCGATACCGCTGCCACGGTGGTGAAATCGCCGGTTTTGGTGGGGGTGACGACGACGACCGGATTGAAACTCTCACCCTGATTAAGCCCGACGATCGGAGTACAGATCAGGCCATATCCACCGAAACTGAGATCCGGTGGAAGTGTGCTGGTGCTAGGGGATTTCAGGAAACACCCGAACGAATGGGTCGTGATGGTGGTGTCTATTTGTAAGGTGCCATGCACGGTGATCTTGCCGGTGGTGGCGTCCACGGTAGGAGCGGTACAAGTCGTCACGACGAGCTGCGTATAAGCCGGCAAGGGAGGGGTTACGCTGGTATCGGCCGGAACCTCCGAAAGGTTCGTGATGCTGCCCGGTGTGCAAGAATCATCCTGGGCAGTCTGGGTAGTCTTCGTCACCTGCTGGGAATAGCCGATCGGCGAGTAAGAAGTCACGCTCATTTCCAGGGGCAAAGCCAGCGTAAAAAAGACTCGCCCCGCCCTA
>JAQTSI010000238.1 GCA_028711365.1 Methylococcaceae bacterium | reverse complement strand
TGGGGGCTTAGCTTTATGTCAATGGCTACCTACTCGGGATGTTGCTGGCCTCGGGCGGAGGGCTGATACTCGCCGATCATATCGGCTTTGCGCAGATCTATCTCATCCTGTCTGCGGTCATGCTCAGCGGCCTGGCCGTGACGCTGTTCGCGCCGGAACCGAAGGAGGCCCTGGACACCCCGCGAACCTTGAGCGAGGCGGTCATTCAACCCTTTCTGCAATTTTTCAATAAACGCGATGCCTTGTGGATACTCGGCTTCATCCTGCTCTATAAGATGGGCGACACCTTGGCCAGCCAGATGACCACCCCTTTCTACCTGGAGGTCGGCTACAGCAAGACCGAGATCGGCGCCGTGGTGAAACTGTTCGGTTTCTGGGCCACCGTATTGGGCGGACTGCTCGGCGGCGCATTGATCCTGCGCTTTGGCATCTACGCCACCCTGTGGCAATTCGGCCTGCTGCAAGCCCTATCCACCGCTGCCTTCGCCATCCTCACCCACACCGGCGCAAACCTCATCGCCCTGATGGGTGTGATCAGTTTCGAAAATCTATCGGGTGGTATGGGCACGGCCTCGTTCATCGCCTTCATGGCCAGTCAGACCGACAAGCGTTTCACCGCTACCCAATATGCCCTGCTCTCCAGTTTGATGGGCGTACCCCGCGTTCTCATCGCCGCCCCCAGCGGAATGATGGCCAGCACACTAGGCTGGGAGCCATTTTTTTTCACCTGCGCGGCGCTGGCCATACCCGGCCTTTTGGCACTGCTGCGTTTCCGCGGCTGGCTGCGCGTACCGGCGAGTTAAGCGGCTGATGGATTCGGCATTGATCTTGCTTTCTGGCATAGTCAATGACCTCGAAAGGCTATTCTCATGTCGAAATCCATCCCCCCCGAATCCGATCAGCCCGAAGCTCATTCGGCGGATTCCTCCCCTACAAAGCCAACACCGCCTAGAGCCGAAGCGCTACCCCATAGCCTGCTCGCCGAAACGGTGAAGCAGGCCCCTGTTTCCATCTCCATTACTGACGACCGCGCCAACATCCTGTATATCAACCTGGCATTCACCACGGTCACCGGTTATGCACCAAAAGAGATCATTGGGCGCAACGAATCGGTGCTATCCGACCGCCGTACGCCGAAGAAAGTCTACGAAGATCTGTGGAGCCATCTGCAACAACAGATTCCTTGGCAGGGCCGGCTGGTCAACCGCCATAAGGATGGCTACCGCTACCTGGCGGATCTGACCGTCGCCCCGATCCTGAATCGTCAAGGGGAAACCACCCACTATATCGGCATGCATCGGGATGTCACCGATGTGTACAAGCTGGAACGCCAGGTCATTGACCAGAAAGTGCTCATCGAGACCGTGGTGGATTCCATGCCCGTGGCCACCATCCTGCTGGATGAATCCAGCCGGATCGTACTCGACAACCACATGTACAAGACCCTGACCAGCGACCTCGGCTTGCGCGAACCCTATCAGGAATTTCTGGAGATTCTCCGCAGGGAAATGGGGGAAGAATGGGAACTCTTGAGATTACAGAAGGGGAGTTTCCGCAACCGGGAAATTCGCTTCGATCGGGGCGGACGCCACGCCCCACGCTGGTTCGCCTGTGCCGGAACCTGGTTCAGCCGGGGCGACGACAGCGTGGACGCTTTTTTCCAGGAAACCGCCCGTAGTTATCTGCTGCTGATCCTGGACGACATCAGCCAGCAGAAGAAGCGCGAAGCGGACATCCGCCTCAATGCCCTGCGGGCGATCATGGCGGAAGAGGAAAAAAAACAGAGTTTGCGGGAGACCCTATCGGGTGCGATGCACCATATCCAGACCCCGCTCAACCTGCTCAATGCCGCCAAAACCTTGTTGGAGCGGCGCGGACAGGAACAGAATACGGCCTTGCTGGACATCCTCGATCAAATCCTGGCTGCCGGGCAAGAATCCTTGGCCCAGTTGAATCATTGCATTCCCGAATCCGATTCCACCGCCATGACTCCGGTCAATCTCAATCAACTCTTGCACGAAACCATCGTGCTGCTCACCGAGCGCCTGCTGGCCACCGGCATCGTGGTGGATTGGAAACCGACCCCGATCCTGCCCTCGGTCATGGGAATGGAAAACCGGCTGCGCGCCATGTTCAAACAGATCGTGGAGAACGCCATCGACGCCATGAGCCAGATCGGCGTCCGCAAACGGGAATTGCGAATTTCCACCTGGCCGGACGATGCGCTGATTCATGTCTGCATCGAAGATACCGGCCCTGGCATTCCGGAAAACCTGCACATCAAAGTCTTCGAACCCTTCTACTCCGGCAGGAGCGGTGGCGGGCGGCGTCATTCCGGCATGGGGCTGGCCATGGCCCAGGAAGTGATCAACCAGCACCTGGGGCTCATCCGCTTCGACACTAGCTACCGGGAGGGCTGCCGGGTTCGTATCCAACTGCCATTCCATCCACAACCGGCGCAACGTTCCCAATCCCATGACTGACCGCAACCGATTGATCGAGCAGGAACTGGATGCCCTTTACCAGGTCAGCCGGTTATTGAACAATCCCCTCACCCTCCAGGAAAAGCTCCAAGGCGTGCTGGAAGTGCTGCACCAGCAGGCGGACATGCGTTCCGGCATGTTGGCGCTGCGCGAACAGGAAGGCGACGCCCTGGAGGTTTGCGCCGTCCGCCGCCGGGAAGACGTCCTCGACCGGGGACCGATCCGCTATGAACCAGGCGAAGGCCTGATGGGCGCCATTCTGGACGCCGGCGATACCATCGTGGTCGAACGCATCGCCGATGAACCCCGTTTCCTCGGCAAACTCGGCTTGTATGACCCTTTCCTGCCCTTCATCGGGGCTCCCATCCGCGTGAGCGACGACGAAGTGGTGGGCGTACTGGCGGCTCAACCGGTGGATGGCAACCTGCTTGGCGAACGCGCCCGCTTCATGGAAATGGTCGCCAACCTCATCGCGCAAAGCGTGGAGTTACTTCGCAGCATGGAACAGAAACAGCGCGATTTGACCGCCGAACGCGATCAGCTCAAGCAAAGCCTGCGCAAGAACTATGGCTTCGAGAACATCATCGGCCATACCCCGGCCATGTTACGGGTATTTGAATTGGTTCGGCAGGTGGCGAAATGGAACACCACCGTGCTGATCCGGGGCGAATCCGGCACCGGCAAGGAGGTCATCGCCAACGCCATCCACTACAACTCCGCCTGCGCCGGCGGCCCCTTCATCAAGCTGAATTGCGCCGCCCTGCCGGATACCCTGCTGGAATCGGAACTGTTCGGTCATGAGAAGGGCGCGTTCTCCGGGGCGTTGAGCCAACGCAAAGGGCGTTTCGAATTGGCCAACCAGGGGACGATCTTCCTCGACGAAATCGGTGAAATCTCCCTGTCGTTTCAGGCCAAACTGTTGCGCGTATTGCAGGAAGGGGAGTTTGAACGAGTCGGCGGCATCCAGACCCTCAAGGTACGGGTGCGCATCATCGCCGCCACCAACCGCAACCTGGAAGACGAAGTGGAAGAAGGGCGCTTCCGCGAGGATCTCTACTACCGGCTCAACGTCATGCCCATCAACATGCCGCCGTTACGCGAGCGCCTGGAGGACATTCCCGAACTTTCCCAATTTCTGCTGAGCCGCATCTCCAAGCAGCAGGGCGACCGCGCCCTGGAAATCAAGGAAAGCGCCATCCGCCTGCTCATGCGCCATGATTGGCCGGGCAATGTCCGTGAACTGGAAAACACCCTGGAGCGGGCCGCCATCATGAGCCCCAACGGCGTCATCGACCGCGAGGCCGTCGCCCTCACCGGACTGGAGGAAGAACTCCCCCTCACCCCCACCGCCAAACCGGAGTTCAACACGGAAGGCATGGACGAGCGTGAGCAGGTCATCGCCGCCCTCGAACAAGCCGGTTGGGTCCAGGCCAAAGCCGCCCGCCTCCTCAACATGACCCCCCGCCAAATCGCCTACCGGGTGAGAATCCTGAACATCAAAATGAAGCATATCTAACGGCGTTTCAGACGCTATCATGTCGCATCTCATAGTTCTGGGTTCTGGGCCTGAAAAAGACCCATGAGGCCCCAAAAACCGCCACTTTCCGGCTTGCGTCGCTGCAACGGCGACTTCAAACACCGGCGCTTGAGGTTTGCCGATCCTAAGTAGACCTCGGAGCCAGTGAGGTTCAAAAAGCTATTTTCATAAGAGAGTCGCTCACTTCGAACCCGGCTTGTCCAACAAACGGTTCAGATTGTGGCTCGCTGCGCTCGCACAATCTAACCTTATTCGTTAGTGCGTCAAGCGAAGCTTGACGCACTAACGTAGAAGTAACCGGCGCTGCGCGGCTTTATCGCGCAGCGTCCGTGTTGACTGACGGGTTATATGGCAACAAAGATGCTCCACAAATCATGAAATATCGACCTCCAAAACATATATTTCAATTTCTTTATTAGGTGCTGAATATTTCGCAGCCGAATAATCACTGCGAACCAGAGTTCTTGATCTTAGGGTTAGGCTTGCGCCTGAAGCAAAGAGCACTTCATTTTCGTGGCCAAGGTTGGTTCCGGCTCTTCGGAAAGAAAAAACATTAGTTATTGGACTTGTGGCACGCAGAACTAGCAAATCAATTCGATTGGCATCGTAAGCCTTTCCTCTGTGTTCGGCATTTCTTAGGGCAACTTGAGGGCAAAAACTAGTTGAAAGCGGTAGCTGCGTTTTAAAGTGATTAGAGTTGTTGCCCGGCCAAATTCCGCCATGAAACAAGATCTGCCCTTCGCAAAGAGATTCACCTATATTGTTTATCTCAGGATCAACTTCGCTAGGGTTGTAATTTGGGAATTCTTTTTTATATTTCGATAGAGCTCCAGGCGTCTTTGATGGCATTCTGGCCCTCCATATCTTGTAGCTGGCGTCACTGTCTAATAGAGTTAATGAAGTTTCCCAGTCCGTTATCTGCTCCGACGGTGCAAATATAGGTTGCGGCTTCTAAAGCATTGGTGACACGGGCCTCAAGTCTTTCGTTAACGAAAGAAAGCATTTTCCCTGTTTCTTGATAATGTTTCGTCATCTCATCAAGGGTGGGCTGCCTAGTAGACCAAGCTTCATAGTGTGAAGCGAGGATATTAACTAATGGAAGGCTCATGATTTTCTTGCCATATAACGCATCAACCAACCGGCACGCGGTAGCGCGTCCGAGTTGAGTGCTGTGTTATGCGATTACTGTGACAAACCTAAATCCGAGATAATTTTATCCAAAGGAACGCTTTCTTGACCTTTTGATTCTTCTTTTGCTTCTCTTAGGTCTCGAAGGTCTTCATAATCATGCATTAATTCCACTAATGCTTGATACTCATCAAAAGGGAGGACAACAAATTCCTTTTTTCCTTCTTTCTCTATTAGCTGAGGGTGGAGTTGCATAGTAAGTAGGTAAGCATAAAAAAGTTAATACAAGGTAAAAATGTCTTATAACTTTTGGTGCTAGTTTTTTATGTTCAAAGATTGCACTCGGCAATGGACAGGGGAACGAAGCCATTGTCTTGAGCGGGCAAGCCGTTCCATGCGATCAATAGGTTAAAGGCAGCCACCGCCATGGCGAGATGAGATTGAAAGTAGTCGGTCATCTGATGTCTCATTTTCTTGGTATGGGAGACGACGGTGAGCATGGAGTAGATGGTCTCCACCAGCATTCTGACGTTCCAGTGCCCTCGGGGACAGATCTTCAGGTTGGGCGGATCACCTTCCGCCGCATGGAACCCCGTGTCGGCCAACATCACGCAACGGCCCTGGAAGACTTCGATGAGAGGGTGAAACCAGGTGTCATGGGCGTTGGCCGTCGCCCAGGCCCAGCCGATGATTTGGCCCAAGTGGTTGAGAACCAAGCATAGCTTACCGCCGATAATCCAGCGGTGATTGGAAATGCCAGGTTCTACCCAACTCTTGGGGTTCCGCCCCCGGCGCACCGGATGGATCAGTTCGATACCGTAGGTATCGATGACGCCAAGCAGGCTCGGCTGGGCCAAGAACCTCTGCGCCCATTGCCAGTGTGTTTTCAAGCGGCGAAACAACCGGGTACGCTCGGGTAGGGCGGGAAACCAGTGAGCATAATCGCGGCTCAGCCAGCGATAGAAGGCCCTGCTGCCGACGCCTTTGAGAGCGAACAGCAGGCCGATGGTCACGACCTCGCTCGGCCAAAGTGCCGCCTGGCTGTGGTTGGGGACATTTTTCATTTGATCGTCTACCCGGCAAAACAGGTCGATGATAAAGTCTTCGGTGGTCATGGGAAGAGCCTCCGTGGTAAAAGTCTTTTTAGTCAAACACTTATCACTTTAGCTCTCTCCTGTGACCACTACAAATCAACTAGCACCAAAAGTTTTACCTACTTACTCCCTTCACGCCGAAAGAATGATCACCCGTAACAGATCGCATCTGAATGATTTATAAACCGTTTTATCGTTTCTCATTAGGATGACCTTCAGCTGTGCTGGGAGTATTACCTTTGAAGATATGCTTCTTTTCGATGCTTTACCCGATAAATGATTATTTTGTTTTGTTCGAGCTCGAACAACACTCGATAGTCGCCAACTCTCATTCTGTACTCTGGCGTGAAGTTTGTGAGCTTCTTAATGTCACCAATGAGACCTTGCTCAAGACTCCTGATCTTTTCGATAATCTTCTTCGCTTCCGGTTTCGGCAGTCCCTGTAGGTCCTTGATGGCTCTGGGTTTCAGTTCAACAACATACACGCAGAACTCCTGGGCGTTTTAAACCCGTTTCTCGCATAACGAAAAAATCAGCCGGAGCGTAGCGATCGGCTGTATTGCCCTAGTTGGGCTTCCATCTTATCCCATTCACAACTTTGCATCCAGATAACGTATCAACGAACGTGCAAGGTTAATTACAAATAAGGCTTCATCATGACCGAGCAATTCTTCGTTTGGATGCGCTAGACTTGCGTTGTTTCTAAGCGTACCCATAGCATCGATAATTGATGCGCTTGTTCGAATCATTTTCCTAATCTCTTCTGTGCGTGTACCCAAATCCCGCAGAGAAGAGTGCTGCTCCAGCATAAGCTTCAATAATTGATTGGCAGTCGGATCAGATGAATATTTTATTGATGCGCGATCGCATGCTGCTTTGAGAAAAGCGTGCAGGCCAGTATGCACTCTATCGACAGCGCTTGTTGGACCCCTTTCTCGCAATAGAGCTTGGGCATCAGCAAGAGCCGCAAAGCCAGAATCTGTTGAAGTACTGGGTATCACATGAGGTACTTCCATATTGAATATTTCTGCAAACAATTCATCATAGAAGCCGCGTTCATTTTTCTTTAGCCAACGAGAAATTGGTTCATATTCGAATAACTTCTTAAGGTTGTCGGTATCCATATTGAGAATATATTTAACAGCATCTAAAACATGCCCCTTGTAATCATCGTCCTCCCACCTAAGACTTCGGAGAAGACGTGGATGACTATCAATCCACTCATCGGCAGAGGTTATATAACCAATCTCTGTCCACTCAGAGGTAGAGAATGTGCTCTGTATTGCTTTTGCAAGCATTAAAATCTGTTGTCCTCTTTCTGTCATGAGACCCTCTTCTAATTTGCCCAACACTTTACTAGACAGAATCTATGTTCATCGTGCTATACAGATTCTACTTACTCCCTTATCCCCCCAATAGTGACTACACTTAGGGTCGCGATGGCGAATCGGGTGGGAGGGTGTCATGAACCGAAGAATCCGCATCCAGCGTTTGGTACCCCAAGATCGGGAGCGGTGGCA
>JAQTSI010000007.1 GCA_028711365.1 Methylococcaceae bacterium | reverse complement strand
TATCGGCTGACGGTGATGGCGGGCGACAGGATGCGGGAACAGGTCTTCGACCGCTATGAAGGACTGTTTGGTTGCCTCGTGCAGTTGTATGGCAGTACCGAAATGGGGGCGATCGCCGTCTCGAACCCCGAGGACCCTCGACCACTGCGCGAACAGACGGTAGGCAAACCCTTGTCCAATGTTCAACTGCGTCTGGACAAGACCGCCGGGGAGCAGGAGCTAGGTGAACTCTGGTGTCGGCATGCGCATGGTTCTTCCGGTTATGTGGATGATGGGGGCCGGCCTGTGGTTCATACCGAGCTGGGAGGCTGGTACCCGACCCGGGATCTGGGACGCATCCGGCCTGATGGCCTTCTGCAAGTATTGGGCCGCATGGATCACAGCGTGAACCGTAGCGGGTTACTAGTATTGTTTACCGATGTGGAAAAGGCGCTGGCCACGATCGATGGGGTCGAATCCGCCGCAGTGGTAGCCAGCGGAGAAAGCCAATATGGCAAGGGCCTGGTGGCATTTTGCGTACTTCGCCCAGGAGGGTCGCTGACGGGGTCCGAGATAAGGTCCATCAGCTTTGCGCGCTTGCCCAAGCGGGCCATTCCGGACGTGGTCCGCGTGATTCCGGCGCTGCCGCTTTTGCCCAACGGCAAACTGGATCGCCAAGCCCTGATCCGCTCAGTCGATGAGGTGTGAGAACCCATGCTGATCTCCTATAGTCACGGCTTCATATTTTTCCATGTGGCCAAGGTGGCCGGATTGAGTCTGCGCGCCGCTTTGGGGGCTTACGCGGAAGAGCCGGAGCGCTTCCGATTCAGGCGCCCACCCAAGTATTTGGGGAATAGTAGCAACCCCCTCTACCGGATCTGGGAGAGTCAGCTTTTGCATGCCAAGGCCAGGGAGGCCCGGCGCGAGTTGCCGGTCGAGGTCTACGACCGTGCTTTCAAGTTCGCTTTCGTGCGCAATCCCTGGGCTTGGCAGGTGTCGATGTACCACTTCATCCTCAAGGAGACCGAGCATATCCACCACCAGAGGGTGAAAGCGATGTCCGGCTTCGATGAATACCTGGAATGGGTCATCCACACCGAAAAGCCCTTCGCCAGAGGAGCCACCAAATTTCAGAAGGACATGTTGACCGATGAAACAGATGCCTTGATCGTGGACTTCGTGGGCCGCTATGAGCGGTTGGAGGAGGACTTCGAGCGGGTTTGCCGGAGGCTGAGTCTCAAGGCGACGCTGCCCCACGAGAATCGCACGACTCACCGGGATTATCGCAGCTATTACAACCCTCATACCCGCCATCAAGTGGAAGAGCATTTCGCACCGGATATCGAGCTATTTGAATATTCGTTTGACGGTCATCATGACTCGCTTCCTTGCCCTGAAAGGCGGTAAGTCCATCCTCTCGTCATTAAGAGCGAACACACCATGGATACCCTGACTGGATTAGAGTCCACTGTGGGCTGGCAAATCAGCTTTTCCGATGAAAACCGCTGTTTCGATCCGGTAAGCGACCTGCTCGCCCTGCCCGAGCACAGGCCCCCCGACCTCGAACCGGTGGACCTGCACAGCCTCTCGCCCTTACAGCGGGCCTTGCTGGTGACCGACGGTACAGTCACCAGGCTTCTGGAAGCCTACACTCTGGAACCGATCGAGGTATTACGCCTGCAGGAAGAAACTCAAACGCTCGCCGTCCGCCACCCGCTGCTGGGCCTTCCCGAGGGGGATACGGTCAGAACCCGGCAGGTTCTGCTGCAAGGCCGCCATAGCGCAACCGTATACGCCTATGCCGCTTCGGTGCTCGCGCTCAAGCACCTCCCGGCCGATCTGTTGCAGAACCTCGAAACCGAACCCGGCGGACTCGGGCGCGCATTACTGAACTGTCAGATCGAGAACCGCCGCGAGTTGCTCTGGAATGGCCTGGAGCGCCTGAACGCTCTGCCCAAACCCATCGCGCGTCTCATGGGTGATGAATGTATCAGCCGCACCTACCGGATCATCGTCGCCGGCAAGCCCGTGATCCTGATCAACGAAAAATTTCCGCTGCAGATGCCGGCGATCGACTGATGGCTGTGCAGGCAATTGACCCTATGGCGCCGATTCACGAATCCCGTCATTCGATAAGCGTTGCACAAAACGGCAGAAAGCCGGTCTTGCCGAGTGCCTCGCCTTTAACCCGGAGCATGACGCCATGATTGCGCGTCTGTTCGCATCCAAAACGCTAGCTGATGTGTTGACAGCGCCCCATCCGCAAGCGCAGGGTTCGGTCCCTTCCAGGATGGGACAGAAGGAGGCACAGTCATCAGCCATTGCAATCGTCGATGGATTCGACCGGAACCAGGCGAAATGGGCAAAAGTCCTGACACCGTCCCAAGCATCGGTGGCGCAATGGTTCGAGCCGCCTACTCAGGCTTCTCCCAAGCCCACCACCCTGGCTAACCGACACCAGCAGCTCGACGAGATGCTGACGGTGGAAGAAAAGAAACAGCGCCGAACGATCCGCAAGCGGAGTGACCGCAGGGTAGGAGTTTCCCTCCTCTCCTTCGGTCTCATCACTGTCGGATACTGGTTTTGGCCGCTGAAGTTGTTGGGTGTGGCCGGCATGCTTTATTTGACCGGGCACTGGTATCAAAAAACCTTTTCGCTGCTGCGCCGAGGCAAGGTTGGCATCCCTACCCTGATGGTGGTGTCACTGACCGGTGCGCTGGCTTGTGGTTATTTCTTGATTGCCAGTTTCGTGCTCATCGTGGCGCAATTGGCCCAAAGGCTCACCGCCATGGTGACCGCGGATTCACGCAGCAACCTGATCGACATCTTCCGGCAAGCCCCAAAGACCGCGTGGCTACTGGTCGATGGCGTGGAAATCCAGACCCCCCTGGAACAGGTGGTGCCGGGGGAGACGGTGATCGTAGGTGCGGGCGAAGTCATTCCCGTCGATGGTTTCGTGTTGCAGGGCATGGGCACGGTGGATCAGCATCTTCTGACCGGCGAGGCGAGGCCGTTGGAGAAAGGCCCGTCCGAGCCAGTATTCGCCGGGACGGTCGTGCTTTCGGGGCGACTGGAAATCACCGTGGAAAAGGCCGGCGAGCACACCACCGTGGCCCAGATCGGAAAAATCCTGAATGCCACCACGGAATACAAATCCACCGCCCAATTGCGCGCGGAACACTTGGCGCAGCGAACGGTTGCGCCTACCCTCATCGCCGGCGTGGTGGCGGTACCCGTGTTGGGGCCGATGGGGGCGCTGGCAGTGGTGGATTCGCATTTCCGTCAGCGAATGTCGATCCTGGCCCCCGTGGCCTTGATGAATTATCTGAATATCGCCGCGCGCCACGGCATCCTCATCAAGGACGGCCGTTCCCTGGATCTCCTGGGGAAAGTGGATACCCTGGTGTTCGACAAGACCGGCACACTCACCGAGGAGCAACCTGCGGTCGGGGCTATCCATGTGTGCGGGGATAGTGACGCGAGGCAGATCCTGCGCTATGCCGCTTGCGCAGAGCAGAAGCAGGCCCACCCCATTGCCCACGCGATTCGGGCGGAAGCGGCACGGCAGCAGTTGGACGTCCCGCCGCTGGAGGAAGCCGACTACCATTTGGGCTACGGACTGAAAGTCAAGGTCGAGAACCACGAGGTGCAGGTGGGAAGCCGAAGGTTCATGGAGGCTTTGGCGCTAACCATACCGCCTGCGCTCGATCCGGTTCACGAAGAATGCCACCGGCAGGGGCACTCGCTGGTCATGGTCGCCTGTGACGGTGCTTTAATCGGAGCGATCGAGCTGGTGCCGACGGTACGGCCGGAAGCCAAGGCAATCATCGCCGAACTGCGGCGCCGTCATGGCATCAAGGCCACGTATATCATTTCGGGCGATCACGAGGCCCCCACACGAAAACTGGCCGAGGAACTCGGGATCGACCATTATTTCGCGGAGACTCTGCCGGAGAACAAGGCCGCACTGATCGAACGATTGATCGGGGAAGGTCGCTTCGTCTGCTATATCGGCGACGGCATCAACGATGCCATCGCCCTCAAGAAGTCGCATGTCTCGATCTCCCTGCGAGGAGCCTCCAGCGTCGCGGTCGATACCGCCCAGATCATCCTGATGGAAGGCGACCTGAAAAATCTGACAACCCTGTTTGACCTGGCCAAAGGATTCCACACCAATACCGACGTGGCTTTCGCCATTTCGGTGGTGCCCACGGTGATCGGCATCGGGGGGGCCTTTTTCCTGCATTTCACCTTGGTCCATACCGCCCTGCTGGCAGTGGCGTCGATCATTACCGGTCTAGCCAACGCCATGCTACCCTTGGTTTTGCATCGGACCGAACCGGCGGCCAGACGAGCTATCGCACATGAGGAGGGAGCATGAATATCGCGCAAGCGCTTGAACGGGGAAGCCGGCTATTCCCCGATAACCCCGCCCTGATATTCGAAGGCGAATCGTTCAGCTATCGCCGGCTCGACGAGTTGAGCATTGGTGTTGCGCAGGGCCTTGCCGCGCTCGGGATCGGGCGGGGGGATCGCGTCGCGCTGATGTTACCCAATTCCCCGGCCTTCGTCCTCGGCTATTTCGGCGTGCTCAAGCTCGGCGCCGTGGTGGTGTCCATCAACACCGCGCTCAAATCCGAAGAACTGGGCTTCATCCTGAACGACAGCGGTGCGCGGGTGCTAATCACCACGGATGAGCTGCATGGACTGGCAACGGGCGGCGACGGATTGCCGCTATTGGAGCAGGTGCTGGTTGCCACCGCAGGCCAGATCGGCGGGATGGCGGTCATGAGTACCTGCCCGCCCTACCCGGCTACCGACCTAGTGCCGGACGAGACCGCCGCCCTTCTCTACACCTCGGGCACCACCGGGTTTCCCAAGGGCGCTACATTGACCCACGGCAATGTCGTCAGCAATGTACGGGCCTGCGTCGAAAGCTTCGGACTCACCCCGCAGGATAAGGTTCTGCTGTGCCTGCCTCTGTTCCATTGTTTCGGCCAGAACGCCGCGCTCAATCCCTGTTTCGAGGCCGGCGCCACCCTGCTGCTGCACCGCCAGTTCGAGTTGGAACCCGTGTTGCGTTCGATTGCGGAAGACGAGGTCACGGTATTTTTCGGCGTCCCCACCCTCTACGGGATCGTGCATGGACAGGCCACGCCTGCATCATTGCGCTCGGTACGGCGTTTCATCTCGGCGGCGGCCGAATTGCCCGCGAGGCTGGCGCGGGAGTGGCAAGAGAAGTTCGATGCCTCGATCGGCCAGGGTTATGGGCTCACCGAAGCTTGTCTGGCCTGTTTCAACCCTAACCCCAGTCAGAAACCCGCCTCGGTAGGTTTACCGCTAGTGGGAATCGAACTGAAGGTGCTGGATCAGGAGGGGCGAGAGGCGGCGCCTGGCAAATTGGGCGAGCTTGCCATCCGCGGACCGAATGTCATGCAGGGCTATTGGAACCGCCCGAATGCCATGGCGGAAACCCTGCGGGATGGCTGGTTTCATACCGGCGACATTGGACGTATCGACCCGGAAGGTTATTGTTATATCGTCGACCGCATCAAGGACATGGTCAATGTCGGCGGGATGAAGGTCTACCCGTCCGAAGTGGAAACCGTCCTCTCCCGGCACCCCGCCGTGAACGAAGTAGCGGTCTATGGGGTGCCCCACGCCCTGTTGGGAGAAGAAGTGCGGGCCAGCGTGGTGCTGGCGCCCAATCAGAACGTCGAGGTCGAGACGCTCCTAGCCTACTGTGGTGAAAGGCTGGCCGAGTTCAAACGACCGAGCGCCATCGAATTCGTGGCCACGCTCCCCAAAAGCCCCACGGGCAAGATCCTGAAACGCCTGCTTCGGGAGCGTTTTGAGCGCGGCCTCGAGGAGGATCGGAGGCCGGCTATCAAGCCACACCTTGAATCGCCGGGGTCCGTGTCGATCGAAGTCTGGCTCTCTGCCTGGTTGGCGCGAGAATTGGCGATGGTGGCCCCCGAACGGGATCGGCCTTTCGCCGAATACGGTTTGACCTCCCTGCTCGCCGTCAAGATGGCCGGGGATCTCGAGCGTTGGCTGGGACATAGCGTACCAACCGTGATCGCCTGGTATTTCCCGACCGTCGCCAAGCTCGCCGATCATCTCTCCCGAGAAGCCAGTCCGGCGTTGAGGCAGACGCCGTCGATCGCGGCGGCTCAAGCGCCGGAAGCCCTGGACGGGCTCTCGGAGGCGGAGCTCGCGAGGCTGTTGGCTGCCGAGATCCGCCTCGCCCAATCCCGGAGATCGAGATGAGCCAGGGAATCGACTACCGTCTGTTGCTAAAGGACGCCTTGGTCGAGCTACAGGCATTGCGCGCCGAGTTGACCGCACTCGAAAAGCCCCGTATCGAACCTATTGCCCTCATCGGCATGGGCTGCCGCTTCCCGGGCAAGGCCGACACCCCTGAGGCCTTTTGGCAGTTGCTCCACCAGGGTAGGGATGCGCTGGAGGACATCCCGCCCTCGCGCTGGGATCTCGCCAGCTACTACGATCCAAGGCCCGATCAAGCCGGCAAGATGTATGTCCGTCAAGGGGGGTTCGTCGAGGGTATCGAGCAGTTCGATCCGCAATTCTTTGGCATGGCTCCGCGCGAGGCCATCCACCTCGACCCGCAGCAGCGGCTATTGCTGGAGGTTGCCTGGGAAGCATTGGAGCAGGCCGGACTGGCGCCGGACCGCCTACAAGAAAGTCAGACCGGGGTCTTCGTCGGCTCGTTCTGGGATGATTACTCCGCCCAACGCCTATACACGGACGATCCGCGACAGGTCGACGGATATCGTATGCTTAGCAATCTGCGCGGGCTTGCGGCGGGACGCCTGGCCTACATGCTGGACCTGCACGGCCCGGCCATGCAGATCGACACCGCCTGCTCTTCCTCCCTGATGGCGGTGCATCTGGCCTGCCAATCCCTGCACAATGGGGAATGCGATCTGGCCCTCGCGGGAGGCGTCAGTCTGAATCTCGCCCCGGAGAATATGCTGGGCCTGTGCGCCATGCATGTACTGGCGAGCGATGGCCGCTCCAAGACCTTCGCGGCCGATGCCGATGGCTTCGGGGTCGGTGAAGGCTGTGGCGTGGTCGTGCTCAAGCGCCTTGCTGATGCGATGGCGGCAGGCGACAGCATCGTGTCGCTGATCCGCGGCTCGGCGGTCAACCATGATGGGCGCAGCAATGGCCTCACCGTACCTAACGGCCAAGCACAGGCCGCATTGCTCCGTCAGGCCCTGACCAACGCAGGGGTAGGGCCCGAAGAGATTCAGTACGTCGAGGCGCATGGCACGGGCACCGTGCTCGGGGATCCTATCGAGGTGTTGGCCTTGGCGGAGGTGCTTGGGCAGGACCGTTCGGTTCCCCTCGCCCTAGGCTCGGTCAAGGCCAATATCGGCCATCTCCAGGGCGCCGCAGGGATCGCCTCCCTGCTCAAAGTGACCCTCGCTCTCCAGCATCGGCTCATTCCGCCCAGCATCCACTTTGCCGAGCCCAATCCGCATATCCCCTGGTCCGAGCTGCCCCTGGTGGTTCCCACTACCCCCTTGCCCTGGCCGGACGGGACGGGACGAGCCGGAGTCAGCGCCTTCGGCATGAGCGGCACCAATGTGCATTTGATCGTCGAAGAGGCGCCCGTATGCTTGTCGGTTCCTCCATCCCCCCCCGAGCGTCCGCTGCAGGTGTTGCCGCTTTCGGCCAAAAGCCCGGCGGCGCTACAGGCGTTGATGCGGCGCTATCAGGATTTCTTTGCCTCCAATCCCGATATTGGGCTGGCCGATGTCTGTTTTACCGCGGCCACAGGACGCACGCATTTCAGCCATCGGCTGGCCTTCGTGGTCCGGACGCCCGCCGAGGCACAGGCGCAACTGGCCGCGCAGACCGGCGTCGATTTCCCGGAGGCCGTGTCGAGCAAGCCACCGCCGATTGCCTTCCTGTTCACCGGGCAGGGCTCGCAATATGTCGCGATGGGCCGGGAACTGTACGAAACCCAACCCGTCTTCCGCCGGGTTCTGGATGCGTGCGATGCGTTGCTCCGCCCCCATCTCGATATCCCGCTGCTGTCGATCCTGTATCCGGCGTCGGAGGCGTTGGGCCAAACCGATGTCATCCATGGCACCGCCTACACCCAGCCCGCCCTGTTTGCCCTGGAATACGCGCTGGCGGAAACCTGGCGATCCTGGGGCATCGAGCCGGCCGTGGTGCTCGGGCATAGCGTGGGCGAGTATGTAGCGGCTTGTGTGGCGGGGGTCTTCAGCCTGGAGGACGGCCTCGAGCTGGTTGCCGCACGGGGGCGGCTGATGGCTGCGTTGCCCGAGGACGGTGCGATGGTCGCGGTGATGGCAGGGGAAAGCCAGGTCCAGGCAGCCTTGCAGCGATACCGGGCGGAGGTGGCTATCGCCGCGCTGAACGGTCCCGAAAACATCGTGATCTCGGGTCGGCGGGCCGCAGTGGAAGCGCTCGCGGCGGATCTGGCGGATACTGGTGTCAAGACTCGCCCGCTCAAAGTTTCCCATGCCTTTCATTCACCCTTGATCGAGCCGATACAGGCCGAGTTTGCCGAGGTAGCGCGTACCGTCACCTATCATGCCCCCAGGTTGCCCCTGATCTCCAATGTGAGTGGCCGGCCCGCGACTTTGGAAGTGGCAAGCCCGGATTACTGGGTCCGCCATGTGCGTGCATCGGTGCGCTTCGCCGACGGGGTAGGCGCCCTGCAGACGCAAGGGGCCGGCATTTTCCTCGAAATCGGGCCCAAGCCCACCCTGCTCGGCATGGCCGAGTCCTGTCTGGACCCAAGATCCGCGGCGCCGTCGATGCTGCCCAGCTTGCGTCCCGGCCGCTCCGACTGGCAACCAGTATTGGAAAGCCTCGGCGCGCTCTACCAGCATGGGGTAAATGTGGATTGGACGGGTTTCGACCGGGGCTATCCCCGGCGCAAACTCGTCTTGCCCACCTATCCCTTCCAACGCCAGCGCTGCTGGACCGAAGCGCCGCGGCGAGAGCAGACGGCTGCAACGGGACAGGCGATCGGGACGGCGGGCGCCGAACAAAAGCTGGCATGGCAACCGCGACCCCAATTCGGTTTGCCTCCCGATTACCTGCTCCCCATGGCGCAGTTGAGCCGGCTCATGCAGGAAGAACTCGACTCCCAGTTGCCCCGAGTCTCGCTGGATCTTTATCTCGCGGCGTTGGCGGAACTCGACGGCCTGAGTTCCGCTTATGTCGTAGCCGCACTCAGGGACAGCGGCCTGAGCTTCGAGCCGGGTACGCGTTGGCGGCGCGAGGGGATCGGCGAACGGATCGGGGTAGTCGCCCCGCATCACCGTCTGCTCGAGCGGCTATTGGGAATGCTGACGGATGCGGGCATTCTCGAGCCCGACGCGGAGGGATGGACGGTGCTACGCACGCCAGCTCACCGGCAGTCACGGCCCTTCCCCGAACCGTATCGAAGCGTGGCCGCAGCCCAATGGACCCTGGTCGAGCGGTGTGGGCCACGCCTGCTCGATATGCTGCGCGGGTTGCAAGCGCCTCTGGAACTGCTGTTTCCCGGCGGCGATGCGGGCATTGTCAGCCAACTCTATCGGGAGCCCCCTCCTGCTCAACTCATGAATCACCTGGTTCGGTGGGCGGTGCGCAGCGCCATCGTTGCGCTGCCGCTAGGCCGCGGCTTGCGGGTTCTGGAGCTGGGCGCGGGAACGGGGGGAACGAGCGAAGGGCTGTTGCCGCTGTTGCCGGCTGGACAGACGGAGTATCACTTCACCGATCTCGGCGCCATCTTCCTGTCCAAGGCCCAGGCGCGCTTTGCCGGCTTCGACTTCATCCGCTACCGCCCGCTCGACATCGAGCAGTCACCCGCCGACCAGGGTTTCGTCCCGCACCAATACGATCTCGTCATCGCCGCCAATGTCCTCCATGCCACCCGTGATCTGGCGGTGACCCTGAGCCATGTGCGCCAATTATTAGCACCCGGTGGCCTGCTGGTCCTGCTGGAACTCAGCACCTGCCATCGCTGGCTCGATATCACGTTCGGTCTCATCGATGGCTGGTGGCGCTTTGCCGACCAGCGTAGCGGTCAGCCGCTCCTCGGCGCCAGGCAATGGCGGGAACGGCTCCTGGCCAATGGCTTCCAGGCGGTGGCCTGCTTTCCCGAGGATCCCGCCTCGGTCCATCTGGATCAGGCCGTCATCATCGCCCAGACCTCGGCCACTCCGTGTGTAGTCCCGCCTTCAGGCGATTTGTCGACAGAATCGCCGGTTAACGACTTTCCGCGGGTCTGGCTGCTCTTCGCCGATACCTCCGGCCTCGCCGCCGCCCTGGCCGAGCAGTTGCTCTGCCGTGGTGAGCGCGCCATTCGAGTCGAAACCGGTGCCGATTATGCTCGCATAGACGAGGACAGCTTCCGCATTCATCCCGACCACGCCGACGATTACGGGCAGGTGATGAGAGAGGCGGGAACCGTACAGGGCATAGTCTATCTCTGGAGTCTGAATCAAGGAGACGCCGCTGACGCCGGCCTCTCGCACCTGATCGAGGCCATGCCGGCCCAGCCGCCCGGCCTATGGATCGTGACCCAGGGGGTGCAACCGGAGGCAACGGTATCCGGCCAAACCCAATCGAAGCTTTGGGATATGGGTCAGGCCCTTGCCCGGGAACGGCGGCATTGCGTATGCCTTGATCTCGACGGATCGGTCGAGGCGCCGGCACAAGCCGCTGTCCTTTGCGCCGAAATCTGCTCCCGCTTACCCTACACACCCGGCGAAGATCAAGTGGCTTGGCGCGACGGGCAGCGTTATGCAACCACGCCGGTCCATCATGAGCCGACCACCCTCTCCTCGGCGATTCGCCGGGAAGACGCCGTCGCTACGGCGGTCGACCTGTCGCATCGGCTCCGTGGCCTGACGGAGGAGGAACGCAGTAGCGAGCTTAAGCGCTATCTGTACACCCGGGTCGCCACCACCTTAGGGATGGCGGCGGAGCAGATCGATGAACAGCAATCCCTGATGGCTTTGGGGCTAGATTCGTTGATGGCGGTGGAATTGCGCAACCGCATCCAGAGGGAACTAGGGGTTAACATACCGCTCGCCAAACTGCTCGACCAAGTGAGTGTCGCGGATATCCTGCACGATCTCAACGAGCGACTCAGGGAGAACGCGATCTCCACAGAGCAACCGGCGATCGCATCGCCTGCGCTGCAGCCGGCGCCCCGCAACTGCGATCTGCCGCTGTCCTTTGCCCAGTCCGTGATGTGGCGGCGTTGCCAAGCAGACCGGGGGCGAAACAATTTCAATGTCGTGAATGGCTGGCAGCTCACGGGCCAATTGGATCCGGCGATACTCGATCGATGCCTCGTGGAACTGGCGCGGCGCCATGAAATCTTGCGCACGAGCTTCCCGCTACGGGACGGTACCCCGTTGCAGGTCATTGCCCCCACCGGACGGGTCGAGCCGAGGCGGGAGGACTTGAGCGATCGCTCGCCAGCCGCACAGGCCGAAGCCATTTCCCGGTTGGTTGCCGGCGAGGTCGAAGAGGCTTTCGATCTGGAATTAGGGCCCTTATGGCGGGTGCAATTGATACGGCTGGGCGAGTGCTCCCATACGCTGTTGGTGTGCATGCACCATCTGATCATGGATCTCTGGTCGTACAGGATCATGATCAAAGAACTGGCGGCACTCTATGGCGCCTTCCGGGAGGATAAGCCCTCTCCTTTGCCTCCCCTTTCCATACAATATGCCGACTTCGCCTACTGGCAGCACCAGTTTTATACTCCTGCGGCGCTCGGAGAGCGCCATGACTACTGGCAACGCTTCCTCTCATCTCCCCCTCCGGCGTTGGAACTGCCGATCGACCGACCCCGACCGACCGGTCTCACGCGCTACTTCCATGACGATAGCAGCGAGGGGGTCGAGATACCATCCGAGTTGATGCGAAAGCTCAAGGACTTGAGCCAAGCGCAGGGCGCCACGCCATCGATTGCCTTGCTAGCCGTCTATCTGACCTTACTCCATCATTACACCGGCAGTGAGGACATCATGGTAGGCGCGCCCTTGAGCAAGCGTGACCACCCGCTGATCGAGCCACTGATCGGTTTCTTCTCCGGTCTGGCCCTGCTGCGGGTGGACCTGGGAGGAAATCCTTCATTCCTGGAGTTACTGGCGAGTGTCCAACAGCGGATGGTGGAGGCGATCGCCCAACAGGACCTCAGCTTCGAGCAGGTGTGCCAGGCCCTGCAAAGCGACTGGAACCCGATCCGACCGTTTCTCTCCCACGCCCTATTCAACTTCTTGCCGATGCTGGATCAGGAAATCAAGCTTCCCGGCCTTACGATAGCGCCACGGGACATCGGCAGAACGGACCGGGGGGGAATCCGGACCGACATCGCCCTGTTGCTTTGGGAGGAGCTTGGCTCGGACGCCAATACAGAGCTGCGGGGCCGGTGGTATTACCGCAAGGAGCTGTTCGAGCCGGCAACCGTGCGGCGGATGATCGAGGATTTTCAACGAATATTGGAAACCATGTTGTTTGACCCGGGCCAGCCGATCGCTACCGCATTGCCAAAATAATAAAACTGGAGAGGCCATCATGAAATATCTGGACCACTATATTCATTCGTCATGCGTCATAGCCCGTAACGGCGGTCTTGGGCTGCTGGGGATAGTCCTGAGTTCCATGGGCGCGCAGGCCGAGCCTTTTGCCTACATTGCGAGCTCGAATCTCCCCAATGCCCAAGGGACGATCTCGATCATCGACACGGCCACGAATATCGTCACGAAGACGATCACGGAGGGGACGGGCGCCTTCGGTGTCGCCACAAGCGCCGATGGCGCCTATGTGTATGTGACGAACCGGACCAGCCTCGACAAGACGGTTCGCGGCACGGTTTCCGTCATCGCCACAGCCTCGAATACCGTGACGACGACCATACCGGTAGGTTCACTTCCCTTCGGCGTGGCAGTAACCCCCGATGGCGATACGCTCTATGTAGGAAACCGGAACGACAATACGGTTTCCGTCATCGCCACAGCCTCGAATACCGTGACGGCGACCATACCGGTAGGCGCCAATCCTGCCGCCATCGCCATAACCCCCGATGGCGCCCTTGTGTATGTGGTGAATCAGATTCCCGCAGCCGTACCCAACGGCATTCCCCCGAACGGTACCGTATCGGTAGTAGACAGGCAATCGAACACCGTCATAGCGACGGTGATGGTCGGCAAGTTTCCCGGAGGCGCTGCCGCAACTCCCGACGGGGCTTTGATCTATGTGCCGAATCCCGTAGATGGCACGGTTTCGGTTATCGACCGCGCTTCGAACGTGGCGATCGCGACGATACCGGTGGATGAAGATCCCAGCGGTGTCGCCGTAAGCCCCGATGGCGCTACGGTATATGTATCGAATCAGAATCCTAACGGCAGCAGCGGTACGGTTTCCGTCATCGACAGGGCATCGAATACCGTGAGGGCGACAATAGCGGTCGGTTCCCGTCCTACGGGAGTCTCCGTCACCCCCGACGGCGCCTCCGTCTATGTGGTCAATCGGGCGAGCAATAATGTCTCCGTCATCGACAGGGCCACGAACACAGTAACGGCAACGATAGCGGTCGCGAATACTCCATTCAGCGTTGGTCAGTTCATCACCCCCCTGTTGTGCGGCGGTTTTCCGCCTACGCTCATCGGCACCCAAGGTGCCGATACACTGATCGGTACCCACCATCGTGACATCATCCATGGTCTGGGCGGCAACGACACGATCCGGGGGCTGGGCGGTGAAGATATCCTCTGTGGCGGTGACGGCGATGACAATCTCAATGGCGGCGGCGGCGACGACTGGTTGCTGGGCGGAAACGGTTATGACACCCTCACAGGCGGCAGCGGCAACGACGGGTTATGGGGTGGGAGCGGCGCCGACCTGCTGAAGGGTGATGACGGTAACGATGCTCTGGACGGGGGGCCGGGTCCGGGTCCAGACCGGTGTAGCGGTGGTAGGGGCGCAAACTTGTTGGTGAACTGCGAAACCGTGATTGGCAAACATTGAGCGGTGTTCATCTTGTCACCTATCACTTCTATTCCATCCCTCGGTTGATGGACAGGATTAACAATATTAATCAAAGGTATAACCGGAATTTCATCCTGCAATTCCTGTTCATCCTGTAAAAGTGATAGGTGATAAGTGGTGTTCATGAAGGTAGCTATGCTCGGGATGGGCGCCATGGGTAGCCGTATGGCCGCCAACCTTCTCAAAGCGGGTCATGAGTTGACCGTGTGGAATCGAGATCAAGCCAAGACCACAGCGCTGGTGGAGGCGGGGGCCCGTCTCGCAGGCACCCCAGCGGCAGCGGTTCGGGAAGCCGAATTCGTGATCTCGATGGTCCGCGACGTCGAAGCCTCCCGCCGAGTCTGGCTGGACCCTGCAACCGGAGCATTGGCCGTAATGGCCGGGGATGCTGTCGCCATCGAGAGTTCGACTATCACGGTCGCCTGGGCTCAGGAACTCGCCAGGCACTGCCAGGCAAGGGGCAGGGCCTTTATCGACGCGCCGGTCGCAGGTTCCAGGGATCGGGCGGAAGTGGCTCAGTTGATCTATTTCGTTGGCGGGGAAACCGCGATCGTCGAGCGGGTAAGACCGCTCTTGCGGGTGATGGGCAGCGCCGTTCACCATGCGGGACCGGCAGGGAGCGGCGCAGCGGTCAAGCTCATGGTCAACGCCTTGTTCGGCGTGCAGGTGGCGGCTTTGGGCGAGCTACTCGGTTTCATTCGACACCTGGGGGTAGACGAAGCCACGGCGGTTGAAATTCTCTCGTCGACCCCGGTATGCAGCCCGGTAGCCCAGAGGGCGGCGGAGGCGATGATTACCGGTAATTTCGCGCCGATGTTTCCAATCGACCTGGTGCAGAAGGATTTCACCTATGTACTTGAAGCGGCGACAGCGGGAGCCGGGGTGCCACTGGCCGAGGCTGCCCATCGAATATTCTCTAGGGCGCTCGCGCAAGGACTCGGCGCCATGAATATCACGGCTGTCGCACAGATCTACCGCTGAGTCAGGGTTATGACCGTATCCGCCCATCGCATCCTGGTCAATTCGCTCCCCAAAAGCGGCACCCATCTTCTCGCCAAGGCGGTGGAAGCCTTCGGTTATCTCGAACACTTCGCCGATGCGGGTGGCATCGAAGACCCCAGCCGGGTGACGCCGATGTTCCTGAATTACCGCGAGGTGAAGGAGGCCCTGGCCAGAACCGGTCAAGCACCCGCCTCAGCAGAGGCTGAGAGGGTCGCCGTCGGCAGCTTGACCCCCGTGAAGGTGGACACGGAAACCCTTGCCCATTGGCTAAAAGCTGTGGCCGAAGGGCGCTACCTCATAGGCCACCTGCCTTGGTCGCCGGCCTTGAGCGCCCTGTTGCGGGGCCTCGGTTACCGCCATCTCTGCATCATCCGCGACCCGCGCGCGGTGGCGGTTTCGTTGCTTGCCTTCATCCTCGATAGCCGCGGCATGCCAAAGCCGCATTTCCTTCGAGCGGATTTTCAGGAACTCTCGCCCAGCCAGCGTTTGGACTTCCTCCTGGAAGGAGGCTTGGCTCCCCACGCCGGTGTCGAAACGCAGGGGCTGACCGCCATCTATCACGGGATGTGGGGCTGGCATCAAGACCCTGACTGCCTGATGGTGCGCTTCGAGGATCTCGTGGGTGTTCAAGGCGGAGGCAGCGAACAGGCTCAGCAGGCGCTCATGGCGCGTATCGCCGCCCACCTGGAACAGCCCATGCCCGATTCGGCGATCTACGACCCCCAATCGCGCACCTTTCGCCGCGGCCAGATCGAGGGGTGGAAAGAATCCCTGCCAGCCGAAAGCCTGCAACGCCTGGAAAACTACTGTGCGCCTCTGTGCAAGATGGCGGGCTACCCCTGATAGAAGAAGATGGCCGATTGGGACGACTTGCGAAAGGACGCCGAGCTGGATGCGGCTATCGAATTCCCCCATGCCTTAGCCGCCCGGTGGGAGGCGCCCGAGAGGATTTTCCTGACCGGAGCTACCGGCTTCCTCGGCGCTTATTTGCTGGATGAACTCCTGCGCAATACCCGCGCAACGATCTACTGTCTGATCCGCTCTCCGTCGGCGGGGCTAGGGCGACTGGCGCGGCATCTTGAAGCCTATGGACTGTGGCGGGAGGGTTTCGCCGAGCGCCTCGTCCCGGTGATGGGGGATCTGGCGCAGCCGCGCTTCGGGCTGGAATCGGCGCAATTCGAAACCCTGGCCGAAACGATCGATGTCATTTACCACAACGCCGCCCAGGTCAATGCGCTCTACCCCTATGAGCGGCTGCGCGCCACCAATGTAGTGGGCACGCAGGAAATCCTGCGTTTCGCCGGTCTCAAGCAGACCAAGCCGGTGCATTTCATGTCCACCGTCGCCGTCTTCTTCCATCCCGGCAACCGAGGGCGTTTGATCCTGGAAACGGATACGCCCGAGGGGGCGGAGGATTTCAAGGGGGGATACCGGCAGAGCAAATGGGTGGCGGAAAGCCTGGTGTGCGGCGCCGGAAGCCGCGGCTTGCCGGTCGTGACATATCGGCTGGGCCGCATCTTCGGTCACAGCCGCACGGGTTTTCATGGCCACGGCGACGAGGACGCCCTGTGCCGAGTCCTGAAAGGGTGCATCCTGATCGGCCACCAGCCGCAGGTGGATACCCGGATCAACCTGCTGGCGGTGGATGAGGTCAGCCGGGCCATCGTGCATCTGTCGCGACAGAAAAGCTCCTACGGCCAGGTCTTCCACCTGTGCCACCCTCGATCCGTGGCCTGGGAGTCATTGCTCGATGTCGTCCGCGAATTCGGCTACCCGTTGTCAAAGCTGCCCTATCCGGCCTGGATGGCGGAGCTGAAACACAGGGCCGCCGGGCACAAGGAGCGTCAGTTTCTTTCGGCCTTGCATCTGTTGCTGCGAACTCCTCTCTATCTCTTCGCCGACAAGCCGGAGTTCGATGCGCGCAATACCCACGATGCCTTGGCGGGCGCCGCGCTACCCTGGACCTCCATCGAGGCGGTCCTGTCGGTCAGCTTGAGTCATTTTCAGCGTTGCGGATACCTTCCACCCGTACCGGAACATCAGCCTTGAGCGCCGTTCTCGGTCTGATCCTGCTCGTGTTGACCATGAACGGGGGGGGCGGCGTCCACGCCGAAGGGGTAGCGTCCTTCGTGGATGACCGGCTTTGCGGTGAATGCCATACCCGGCAATTCAAGGCCTGGCTGGGCTCGCACCACCAACAGGCCATGCAGGTCGCGACGGCCGAGTCCGTGTTGGGCGACTTCCAGCAGGCGCGTTTCACCCATGCCGGAATCACGACCCGGTTCTTCCGCAAGGCGGGCCAATATTTCGTGAATACCCAGGGCGCCGATGGCCGCTACGGCGATTTCGAAGTCAAGTACACCTTCGGGGTAGAGCCTTTGCAACAATACCTCCTGGCCCTGCCGAAAGGCCGATTGCAAGCCTTTACGGTGGCCTGGGACGTCGTGCAAAAACGCTGGTTTGCCCTGAATCCGGATGAAAAGGCAAAGGACTCCTTGCACTGGAGCCAGCGCCTTTATACCTGGAACTCCGCCTGCGGCGAATGCCACTCGACCGATCTGCATCTCGGCTATGACCTGAAGACCGACGCCTACCGCACCACTTTCGCGGCCATCGACGTGGGCTGCCAGGCCTGTCACGGGCCAGGCGGCGATCATCTGCACCAGGCCCGCGATCCCGCCCGGCAGCGCGACGGTGCCAAGGGGCTGGCGATCGATTACCGGACGCAGGATGGCCGGCAACAGGTCGAAACCTGCGCCCGCTGTCATGCGCGGCGTTATTCGGTGAGCGAGGAGGACGCCTATGATCATGCCTTCACCGACGATTTCATGCCCGAACTGCTGCACGCCGGGCGCTACTACCCGGATGGCCAGATCGATGGCGAGGTGTTCGAGTATGGCTCCTTCACCCAATCCAAGATGTACCGGCAGGGGGTGCGCTGCACGGACTGTCACGATCCCCATACGGCGAAGCCGCGGCGTAGCGGGAACGCTCTGTGTACCGCCTGCCATCGTGACCAGCCGCCGACGGAGACTTTTGCCACCCTGCCATCCCGCGATTACGACACGCCGCAACACCACTTCCATTCGAAGGGATCGCCAGGCGCGCAGTGCGTAAGCTGTCACATGCCGACTCGAATCTACATGCAGATCGACGCCCGGCACGATCACCGCTTTCCCGTCCCGCGCCCCGATCTCTCGGTGAAGTGGGGAACCCCCAACGCCTGCACGCAGTGCCACACCGACCGCTCCGCCGACTGGGCGGCGCAGGCCATGGACCGTTGGTACGGCGATCGCTGGCGGGCACGTCCCAGCTTTGCCGGCCTCTTCGCCACGGCGCGTAGCGGCCAGATGGGCGATATTGCTCACTTGCAACGTCTGGCCGACGATGCGACCCAACCGGCCATCGTGCGGGCCACGGCGCTGCAACTGCTGCGTCCCTATGGGATGAAGGGCTCGTCGCTCGGCAAGGCGTTAGGCGATGCCTCGCCCCTGGTGCGGGCCGCGGCGGTGCAGGGGCTGGAAGGCATGGGCGAAGCCCTGAAACTGGGCCTGCCGCTGTTGCGCGATCCCAGCCGGGCGGTGCGGATCGAGGTGGCAAGGGTGCTCGCTCCCTTGCCGCCGGCATCCTTGGAGCCGGCGCAGCGAACCGCGTTGGCCAAGGTTCTGGAAGAATACCAATCCGCTCAACGGGCCCAGGCCGATCAACCCGAAGGACATTTCAATCTGGGAAAACTGTATACGGATCTGGGGCAGCTTAAGCCGGCGGAAGACGCCTACCTCACCGCCCTTTCGCGCGATCCGAAGTTCTTCCCCGCCGCCAGCCACCTGGCGAATCTGTATGCGCAGACGAACCGGCCGGCCGAAGCGGAGCGGGTCTTGCGCCGCGCGCTGTCCGCCGCGCCCGAGCAAGCTGAGTTGCACTATGCCTTGGGGCTCTTGTTGGTCGAACGACGGCAGCTGGACGAGGCCGCCAGCCACCTCGCCAAAGCCGCCGAACTCCTGCCCGATCAACCGCGTATCCCTTACAACCTGGGCCTGCTGTTGCAAAAGCTGGGGCGCGTCAAAGACGCGGAGCAGGCCCTGCTTCGGGCCTACCGGCTGACGCCCAAGGACCCGGATATTCTCAGTGCGTGCGCTTTGTTTTACCGGCAACAGCGACGCTGGGCAGAGGCCGAGACCTATGCCCGGCAACTGATCACACTCTATCCGGATGCCCCGGCATTTCGCCGGCTGTTCCATTCGATTCAACTGGAAAAGCGTTCATGAAGAAATACCCAACCCTCATCCTGCTCACGGCGGCTTGTGCGTCCATCGCACCCGACCTGACTGCCCGAGAAAGTGCTCATGTCTCGCCTCCATCCCCGTCTGTCCGTGGCGAAGGCATGCAACGTCCGGTTGTCCCTGCGGGGGTGAAAGTGCACAAGGACCTCTCCTATCTGTCCACTGGCCATTCGCAGCAAAAGCTCGACCTCTACGTGCCCAATCAGACGCCAAGGCCGCTGCCCTTGGTCATGTGGATCCATGGCGGCGGTTGGATCGAGGGCGACAAGACGCGAGTGCCCGTGCTGTATCTCCTCGAAGAGGGTTATGCAGTGGCCAGCATCGACTATCGTCTGAGCGGTGAGGCGGTCTTCCCGGCGCAGCTCCAGGATGCTTATGCGGCGCTGGCCTGGTTGTGGGCCCATGCCGATGACTATGGCTTGGACCGAAACCGCTATGTCGTGGGCGGCGCCTCGGCCGGTGGGCATCTCGCCAGCCTCGTGGGTACGGCCATGAATGCCGGCGTGAAGGATTTTGAGGCGCCATCCGGATTGCGCCTGCGCGCCGTCGTGGATCTTTTTGGTCCTAGCGACCTCATTGCCTTGCGCGGACGTACCGACGAAGGCGTGGACCATGATGCGCCGGACGCCCTTGAAAACCGGCTCATCGGCGCGGAGGTTCTGGATCGTCCCGATCTTGCCAGGGCGGCCAGCCCCACCACATTCGTCGATTCCGATGATCCGCCTTTCCTGATCCTGCACGGCGACGGCGATCTGCTCGTTCCCTTCACGCAGAGTCGTCTGTTGACATCGTATCTGAAGCTGTCCGGCGTTCGCGCCGACCTCGTGCAGGTTCCCGGCGCGGGTCACGGCGGCAAGCCGTTTCAGTCGCCCGAGCTGAAGCGGACGATCCTCGGTTTTCTGAAGGAGGTATTGACGGCGCCTTGAGGCGCGTAAGGGAATCCGCCCTAGTGTTCTCTGCGCCGATCAGGCGATGATTTCGACGTCGGACGCCTGATGCTGGAAACGATGGGCGAATCGGTATCCATGCAGCCCCAGTGGATCACTTTCCTGGCCGGGGTTGGCCCAACATCCCTTACCCGTCCGTCGAAATCCCAAGGGATGGTTCCAATCTGCGGGCTCTGGCAGCCCTTGAATGAACTCTAGCAGCCATTGCCAGACGTCTGGCAGTGGCTGCGGATCTTTAGCAATAGAGTTGTTCCCGCTGTTAGCTTTATATAAATCAAACTGATAACGAAATTTTGATAGCATTCGCAAGCGTTTTTTTGCTCCTTTGAAGCTCAAAGAAGCCGAGAAGGCTTGATTTTCAAGGGCTGCACGCCGGGAACAACTCTAATGATTGCTAGACGTCTGGCAGGGGTTGCAGAATCTCTAGCCGTCGTTGCCAGACGTCTGGCAGTGACTGCTAGAGGTCTGGCAGCCATCGCTAGACGCCAATTTTTGGGCATTATTTTGCCTAGCGCCTTGGGTTTTTGGGGAAAAATGGGCGCGGGTTATCCCCTCATTTCAGCAGGGAGGCATTCGGCACTTCACCGGGAAACTGCAACTCAGCCCCGCGGTCAGGTTCATGCTGACCGGAACCATCCAACTCAGACAGGAGACTCACCATGTCGATTAAATCGTCTTTTGGGATCAGCCTAGCCGTCATCTTCACCTTCTCGGGCATCCTTCGTCCGGCCTTGGCAAGTCCGGATCCGGGGAAGAGAGACCACCGTCCCAACATCGTTTTTCTGGTGGTCGACGATATGGGGTATTCCGATCTGCCGTTATTCGGCGGCGAGGTCGACACACCGAATATCGATAAGCTGGCCGCCGGCGGCATCACCTTCAACAACTTCCATGCCTTGCCTTCCTGCTCTCCGACCCGCTCGGTATTGCTGAGCGGCGTCGATAACCACTTGAATGGCCTGGGGACGATGCCGGAACGCTTAAGCGCCCAGGGAGCGCGCGATCAGCGCGGTCAACCCGGCTATCTGGCTTATCTCAATGATCGGGTGGTCACGGGGCCGGAGTTGTTGCGGGAGGCGGGTTACCACACCTACATGGCCGGCAAATGGCATCTGGCGGCGGATGCCGAGGACGGCGGGTTTCGTCGGGGCACCTGGCCGATCGACCGGGGGTTTGAACGCAGCACCGGGGTTTTGGAAGGGGGCAGCGAGCAATTCGGTGGCCCGCAAATCGGCCCGGAGATGTTTCATTACTTCGAAGATGACCATGTACTGACTCAAGGTTTCCCCCCGCCGAACTTTTACACCACCAAGAATTACACCCAGAAGATCATCGACTACATCGAGAGTAACAAACGGGACGGTAAACCCTTCTTCGTCTATTGGGCGCCGAACGTCCCTCACTGGCCCCATCAGGCGCCTCAGGAATTCATCGACAAATATGTCAAACTCGGCACCTATGAACAAGGGTGGGACGCGCTCCGCGAGCAGCGGTTCAACCGCATGATGCAGCTCGGCATCATTCCCGCCGCCATGAACTTGCCACCCAGAGCCCCGAATGTTCCAGCCTGGGACAACCCGACCGATCCGGCCTGGAATACCCTGCTGAACGCGGTCAAGCCATATCAGGATATCTGGGGCATCCAGGATGTCGCGGGGCTCAAGCGCACTCTGGCGAAGGATATGGCGGTCTATACGGGGATGATCGATTACATCGATGTGGAGATCGGCAATCTGATCGGGTATTTGAAAAACATCGACGAATACAAGAACACGGTCTTCGTGTTTCTCTCGGATAACGGAGGGGATGCCGCCAATTTAGCCTTTAGACGGGACATGCAGGACTCGTTTCGGCTGACGGGCGTCGATAACCGGCTGGAAAATGTGGGGGGTCCCCATTCCTTGGTCAGCTATGCGCCAGGTTGGGCTCAGGTTTCGAACACACCTTTATACTCCGCCAAGTTGGCGGTGGGGGACGCGGGTATCCGTGTTCCTTTGATCATCACCTATCCCGGCGCCAGGAATATTCGTGGCCACCGGCGCAGCAATGCGTTGGTGACCGTCCAGGACATCCTTCCGACGGTGCTGCGCTATGCCGGGGTGAGGCACCCGGCTGGTACTCACATCCCTCCCGATGTCAGGCACTGCACCGTGCAGTACAAGAATCGGACCATTTGCCCGATGAATGGCAAATCCATGGTGGGCCTGCTCGCAGGGCAAGTCGATCAATTGTATGGCAATCATACCCCGATTGGCTTTGAACTGTTCGGCACCGTGAACAAGGCGCTGATCCGGGGGCCGTGGAAGATCCTGCGACTGGGCGATGCTCCCTGGGGGGTCGGGCAGAAACAGCCGTGGAAGCTCTTTAATTTGAGCAGCGATCCCACCGAACTCGATGACCTGTCCGCCAAGTACCCCAACCGATTGAAAAACATGATGAGTGAATACGGAAGTTACGAAAAGCAGGTCGGATTCATTCCATTCATCAGCACTCAGCGCCCCATTCCGTCGGAGACCGATACGGAAGACTTCTTGCCGGAGATCGATTTCCGTCATGTGATGGATTGAAGAGGATGACCGCGGGAAACAGGGGGCAATCAGGATGCCAAGCTTGAGCCAAGGGCGAGGACCGTTTCCGGTTCTTGACCTCTGCCCGCTTCCCATCGATCTCGAGCGCCTGAAGGTCGAGGTCAGCCAATTCGAGGAGCAGGATTGGCTGGGTCATGCCGCCGAGGCGGCGGGCGATGCGTCCATCAGCCTGGTTTCCGTGGGCGGGACCGCCAATCTCGACTATGCCATAGCCGGGCCGATGCAGGCGACCGCCTGGTTGGAGCGCTGCCCCCATTTGCAAGAGGTCTTGCGGTCGTTCCAGCTACCTCTGTCCCGTTGCCGCTTGGTGCGCCTGCCCGGCGAAACCGTGGCGCCGATGATGGCCGATTACAGCTATCACAGGTTTCGCCGAGGGCTCATCTATGTACCCATCATCACCGATGAAGCGGTGCGATTTCGCTGTGGCGAGTTCAACCTTCATCTCGCGGCGGGTAGCGGCTGGAGTTTCGATCACAACCAGCGCCATGGCTTGATCAATGGTAGTTCCCTGGCCTGCGTTCACCTGGTTCTCGAAGCCAGGGACTGTTCGGCCTTTTCGAGCCTTCCCGGTCGGCATGGAGCGCCCTCCGCAGAGCGTGAGGCGCCCGACTGGCCGGGCGCGACCGGATCGGTGCCGCTGGAAGCCTATGCGTTTGAGGTCTTGACGCCTTCTGAGTTGGCGGATCTGAGGGACGCCATCTTCGCGGATTTGAAATCCGCCGCGATTCCACCGGAGGAATGGGCTACCCTGGGGCAAGCCATGGATGCCTGGTGCGATGACTGGAAGGGGGAATTTGCTCGCTACGGACACCGGCGCAGCGGGGAATTGGCCTACCAAGACTTGATCCTGAGTTTCGAAGAACGCTTGGTTCCCAGGATGGAGCCCCTTCTGCCCGCCGGTGGCGCCAGCCGGCGAGCGCTCGAAATCATCCGCACCCTGTTGCTCTCCGGTCCCAGGGCGAAAAAGGACCCACGTGCCCGGCTCGACTGGTCTAGCCTAAAGCAACAACGAAAAGCCCGCCTCAACCCGCAGAACTTCGTCTGCCCGGAATTTGAAAAGCCTCTGATCATCGTCTCGGCGCCTCGATCCGGCAGTACGCTGTTGTTCGAGACCCTGGTGCAATGCCCCAACCTCTGGAACATCGGGACGGAAAGCCATGCCGTGATCGAAGAGATCCCCGCCCTACATCCCTCGGCGCAGGATTACCGCTCGAATCGGCTGACGGCTGCCGATGCCCCCCCGCCCATCGCCCAGCTCTTGCGGGAACGCTTTGCCCGCCGTTTGCAGGATAGAAACGGAAAACCTTACCTGGCGTTGCCGGAAGAACAGAGACCGGCTTCCGTGCGGTTTCTGGAAAAGACGCCCAAAAATGCCTTGCGCATCCCCTTCCTGAAAGCGGTGTTTCCCGGCGCGCGCTTTGTCTATCTCTACCGCGAGCCGAAGGAGACCATCAGCAGCATGGTGGAGGCCTGGCGCGCGCGGAGTTTCGTCGCTTATCGCTCTCTGCCGGGCTGGCCTTATCGCGACTGGTGTTTCCTGCTGGTGCCGGGCTGGCCATCCCTCAAGGACCGCTCTCTCATCGAGATCGCCACCTTTCAGTGGCAGAGCGCGCATGAGCATATCCTCGCCGATCTTCGAGCATTGCCGCGCGCCTCCTGGCATCGCGTGAACTATGACGAACTGGTGCGCGAGCCGAAGAAGATCGTCCGTGAGATCGCGCAGTTCGCCGATCTCACCTGGGACGAGCAGATGGAGCAGGCAGTCTCCGGTTCCTTGCCGCTTTCCAGCAGGACCTTGTCGCCGCCGGCTTCCGACAAGTGGCGCCGGTACGCTTCGGAACTGGCTGCCGTCTTGCCGGGATGTCTGTCGAACCAGAAATAGCTATTGGCCCGGCCGGGGCAAGGCCGCGGGAAATCACTGCGAAGGACCGGCGCGATCACCGCCCCGAAACACTGTGACCTCAACGCCTAACTTGGAGAAAACCATGGAAACGAACGATACGACCACCGATCTCGAAGAAAAACTCTCGGTATGCGTCCGCGCCGAACGGGAGGCCCGCGCCCAGACCCTGATCAAGAATTATGTCCTCACCTCGGCCGGTGTAGCCCTGGTGCCGTTCCCGCTAGTCGATCTGGCCGGCATCATGGCGCTGCAAATCAAGTTGGTGCATGGCCTCGCCAAGCATTACGACGTCCCCTTCAAGGAAAACCTGGTCAAGTCCCTGCTGACATCGCTGCTCTCCGGAGCGACCTCGGTCGTCGGTTTCCTGGGCCTCGCCAGCCTCGCCAAGAGCGTCCCTGTGCTCGGAACCCTGGGCGGTATGGGCGGCGTGGCGATCACCGCAGGTTCGGTGACCTATGCCGTGGGGCAGGTTTTCGCCAGGCATTTCGAGTCCGGCGGCACCCTGCTGGACTTCGATCCCCAGAAGATGAAATCGCTGTTCAAGCGGGAACTCAAAAAAGGCCAGGAAGCCGCAGCAGAAGCCAAGGGCAATTCGACGCCCACACCGGCGTAATACTGGATTTGCGAGCCATCTGTACCAGTCCTCCGCCGGGGGACTGGTTGCGCCTCGCAGTCGCGAGCGAACCCCAATTCCTTTCCTCGCCACTCCCATGGATGATAAGGAAAACCCGTAGGGTGTGGAACCCTGAAGGGTGTCTGCTCGCCAAGGGTACGACTTAACCAACCGGCGCGAATCGCCGGAAACCACAAACGGAACACAGCACGAATGTTGTTACCCATCGCCGCTATGGCCCTTGCCGGCAGCGCCGCCATGATCGGCGGAGCCAAAGCGTTCATCAAGGGTAAGAGGCCCAATCTTGCCGAGGTTTTAACCGGCCAGCCGGACGCGGACGATTATCTCGACAGCCAAAAGCCTGGGAATGGCATGAGCCCTTGGGCGGATGGCAAGGATCTGCTCACGCGGCTCCTGAATGAAGGCGAACTCCCGGCTGCCGCAGAGCCCGCCGGCAGTGGAGAACGGCGAGTCCGGCGGGATTTGAAGCTGAGCGGAGCGGCCCTGGGGATGACCCTGGCCGCCTATTTTTTCCAACCCGCGCTGAGCCTCTTCGTGACGCCTCTGATCGTTTACCTGGAGTGGCCGATTTTCGAAGGGGCCCGCCGTGATCTGCTCAATAAGCGTGGCATCAAGATCGACGGATTGATGGCGCTGTTCATCACCGGCGCCTGGATGGTCGGCGCCTATGTGAGCAGCGCTTTCAGCATCTTCAGCTATCTCCTCGCCCAGAAGATCACCTTGCACACTCAGGACCGCTCGCGCCAGCATCTAATCCATTTATTTGATCAGCAGCCCCGCACGGTGTGGAGGGTGATCGACGGCGTGGAACTGGAAACGCCGTTCGAGGAGGTGCAGGCGGGCGATACGGTCGTGGTCCATGCCGGGCAGACCATCCCCGTGGATGGCGTCGTCGCTCTCGGCATGGCGACCGTCGATCAGCACCGTTTGACGGGAGAAGCGCGTCCTGCGGAAAAATCGACCGGCGACCCCGTATTCGCCGCGACGCTGGTCACGCGCGGTTCGCTGCATATCCAGGTGGAAAAGGCCGGGCGAGATACCCTGGCCGTGCAGATTGCCCAGATTCTCGAGCAAACCACGTCCTATCATCTCGCCGTCGAGGAGCGTGGACTGACCCTTGCGGAGAAGTCGGTGGCACCTTCCCTGCTCCTGAGTGCGGTGGCATTGCCCCTGCACGGTTTCGGCAGCGCCGTGGCGGTGCTCAGCGCCATGCCGGGTGTAGACATGTATTTCGCAGGGCCTTTGGCGCTCTTGAATTTCCTGCATGTGAGCGCGCAACACGGCATTCTGATAAAGGATGGCCGCTCGCTGGAGCTGCTGCATGGCGTCGACACCGTAGTCTTCGACAAGACCGGCACCCTCACCCTCGAACAGCCGGAAGTCGCCGAAGTCCATGTGTCGGGCGAACTTGGCGCCGACCAGGTGTTGATGTTCGCGGCGGCCGCCGAATACCGGCAGAGCCACCCCATCGCCCAGGCGATCCAGGCCGCGGCCGAAGACCGGAACCTCAGCATCCCGGATGTGGGTGAGACCCGCTACGAGGTTGGCTTCGGCGTAGAGGTCCGCGTGGACGACCGGCGGGTGCGGGTCGGAAGTCACCGCTTCATGACCAACGAAGGGCTGGATCTCCCGCAAGCTCTCCTGGAAATCGAAGCACGCTGCGCGGAATTCGGTCATTTCCTGGCCTTCGTGGCAGTGGATGGCGCCGTCGCCGGCGCCCTGGAACTTCGGCCCAGGCTTCGTCCGGAGGCCCTGACCATCGTCACCGAGCTCAAGCGACGCGGATTGAAACTCGCCATCCTGTCCGGCGATCGGATCGAACCTACCCGCCATCTCGCCGAACGGCTGGAGATCGACGAGTTCTTCGCGGAGGTGTTGCCCGAGGACAAGGCCAACTATGTAGAAGCCTTGCAGCAAGGAGGACGTTCGGTCTGCTTCGTCGGCGACGGCATCAATGACGCGATCGCCCTCAAGAAAGCCAATGTCTCCATTTCGCTACGCGGAGCCACCACTATCGCCACCGACACGGCTCAGATCGTCCTGATGGAGCAGAGCCTGGACCAGTTGCCCCTGTTGTTCGATCTGGCCCTGCGCCTGGAGCGCAATCTGATGACCAGTTTCGGCCTGAGCGTCGGCACCGGCGGTGTGATCGTCGGCGGTGTTTTCTTCCTGCACGCGGGAATCGGAGCGGTCGTCGGATTTGGCTCCTTCGCTCTACTCGGGATTGTCGGCAACGCCATGCTGCCCTTGCTGGCCACGATGAAGAAAACCGATAGTGACGACAATCCCGCGCGTCAGGAATCCCCTCTTTTGTTGACCCAGGAGAACGACCAATGACTCTTGCACAAACCGCCTCACTGCGTAACGAGGCCGACCCGGTCACCACACCGGCCCCCGCCGTCCAAAACCTCGACCACCCGGATCGGGCGGCGCGCAGCGTTCAATATAGCGGTTGGCGGCTTCGATGTCTGTCGGAGACACCGGCGCGCGCTACCTGGGTGGCCTTCAAGGAGGAAGACCGGAACCATGAGCACCCGGCCCTGATCCTGGCCGGCTCCGATGGCGTGGTGTGCGAAGGCTATTGGCCATTCCGTCCGAGCTTCAGTCCGAAGATCATCCTCGGCGGCGTCTGCCTCTACACCCGAACCTGGGGGGTGCAATTCGCCGCGGCCACCGACAGCGAACCTCCGGCCACAAGGTCCCTGGCGCTGCCGGGCGACTTGCAGCGCGCTCTGGGATTTCTCAAGAAAGGCAGACCCGTCCAGGGGTTCCATTTACCGACTCGGCCGGGTCATTATCACCGGCTGCTCATCGGCTGGCAGCGACAAGTGCTGGACCGTTTCCCCGATGTCGAATCCATCCACTACACCCTGCCGGTACAGGACTACCATGGCTACATCATGCATTTCGAGGATGCCCTTGGCGAGAAATTGCCGGGCCTGCATGCCGAACTCGACGCTTATGTCGAGACCCTAAAGGATTACCTGGCAGAAGTCTGGGGCAGTCACATGGACAAGATCGCTTATGACATTCCCGGCAGCGCCGAACTGAAAAGGGTCAATGCTACTGCCCGCGAAAACGATCTGCAGCTTTATCTCAAATCGGCGGACGCCGACCGGGTCATGGGCATGGAGGACCTGCCGGAAGTCGCTTTGCCCCATGAAGTTGCTCGCCGCAGCGGGGTGCTGATCCCCTGCGCCGTCAGCGTGTTGGCGCTGCCCGACCCCTATATGGCGCGAGAAGATTCGAATTGTGCCTGCCGTTGGGTTGCGCTGGACGACTTGCGATAATCCGAAAGGAGGACAGAAATCATGCAAACCGCCATCGCCCGAATGCTGCCTGCCATCCTGCGCCTGCCGAATCCGGAGAACAGCCAGCCTTGGGATATTGTTGTACGCGGCCACTGCCTGGAGGTTTTCCATACCTCGGAGCGTGATCGGCTGGGTCCATCACCCGACGATCTTTGTGTCTTGGGGTTGGGCATGATAGCCGAGGCGATCAGCCTGGCGGCCAGCACCGAGGGCTTGAGCGTTCGGCTGAGCTATTTCCTGGAAGGGCGCTGCGACCGGGAACCCTGGCTGCGCGCCGAACTCGAAGCCACCGGCTGCCGGGCCGATCCCCTGGCCGCCGCGCTGACGGTCCGCCTCAGCGATCGGCGCCGCTATGCCGGGGGTTCCCTGGCCGACCCGGTATTCCGGGAAGTCGAGCAGGAGGAATCGACCGCGGAAGGCGTGAATCTTCATCTCACCGACCGCTATCCGGCCGAATTCCTTGCCCAAGTGGAGGCTGCCGATCGGCTGATCTTCGAGATTCCCGACATCCGTCACGATTTCATGCGCTGGACCCGGTTTACCGACAAGCAGATCCTTTCCACCCGGGACGGCATGCCCTGGCGCGCTTTCTTACGCCAACCGGAGCGCTGGTACCATTATCCCCAATCGCGCTTGTGGTGGCTGGCGACCTGTCTGGACTGGTTTCCGGCATGGATGATGCGCTTCGAGGAATTCCTGTTCGACGATTCCGGCCGGCCTAGCCCTGCCGGCTACGATGACTGCGCGGCGCTGGGCTGCATCACCACGGCATCGGACCGCTCGGACGATCTGGTAGCGGCCGGTCGGCTGGCTTTGCGCATCTGGTTGCTGCTCAACCTGCGCGGCTATAGCTTCCAGGCCATGACCAACGTGACCTGTATAGCCTATCCGCAACGCTTGGGGCGGTGGGAGGAACCGGCCAGCATAATCCCGGAACTGGGCGAAGCCTATTCCGTACTGCAGAACATGTTCGGCTTCTCCGATCAGGAACTGCCGATTTTCTGCTTTCGCACCGGCAGGCCGATCGGGCCTTTTCCGGAAAAGGCCCGATCATTGCGGCGCGACGACCGGGTGCGCTGGGCAGACTAGCCTTGGCCCGGAGATGGAACAGTCCACCACCCTGGGTAGATTATGGGCACGCTATAAGGGTCCGCTGAGTCTGACCTATGTCTTAAGCCTATGTGAGCAATCATTGGATTTGCTCAATCCCTGGGCCATCGGTTGGGCCATCGACGACTTACTGGGCGGCCGCCATACCGGGCTGATGGTGTTCGTGGGTATCTGGGTCATCCATGGGTTGGTCGGCGTGGGCCGTAAAACCTACGATACCCGGGTATTCATGATGATTTACGGCCACCTCGCCGCCGACGTGGTGGAACGGCAGCACAAAGGGGGCACCCAAACCGGCAAACTCATCGCCAGGGCGGCCCTGATGCGGGAGATCGTGGATTTTTTCGAGCGCGACATCCCCCAACTCTTCGCCATGGCGATCACTTTTTTCGGATCGCTCGCCATGCTGGGCTGGTATGACCGGCATGTGGCCCTGGTGGCTCTCGCCATGCTGGTTCCGGTGCTGACCCTGAATGGCTTGGCTTGGCGGCCGCAGCATCGACTCAACCGCGCCGTCAACGATACCTTTGAGCGGCAGGCCACGATCATCGGCGAGGCAAGGTCCGGGCGCTTGATCCAACATTTTTTGAGGCTTCGATTTCTCAAGGTGAAAGGCTCGGACATCGAAGCGCGCACCTGGGGTATGATCGAGATCTTCGTGGTGATTGCGACGGTCTACGTGCTGACCTACATGGCGAGCCAGCAGAGCATACAGGCCGGAACGCTGTATTCGGTGATCACCTATTTCTGGGATTACCAAGGCAGTTTGGATCGCCTGCCTATTCTGGTACAGTCCGTATCCCGGGTAAAGGATGTCATGCGCCGGATCGAGGAGGGTTAAACGCGGCAAGATCATGATATAAAGTATTCCGCCACCACCGGACAAAGACATGCCCCGCATGTTGCTTTCCTCATACACGCCTGAAAAGATAGAGTCCCCATGAGTGTTTTGCTGATTTTGGCCATCGTCTTCATCCTGATCATGCTGGTGGTTTTTGCCCTGCTGTTAGCTGGATATTGGGAAACTCCGGAGCAAATCAAAGAACAGGTGATGGCCCTGGTCCGGAGAAAATCCGATCCTCCGACCGCATTCCGAAACTGGGTGGAATCCTCCCTGGGCGACAATCCGCAGTTGCAAACCTGGCTGCTGTCTCTTTCCGATGAAGGTTTCAGCGCCCTTACTCAGCGGGTGGTGGCATTTTGCGCCGACCTGAACATTCAACTGTCCTGGCTGGCGGAGCGGCACCTGGAAGTCGCTCCGGAATTGCATAAAGCGGTGAAAACCATCGTCGTGGATTATCTCGAAGTCTGCTGCGAGGCTATCCGCCACCAAGACCAGATCGCCCTGTTCAGCAAATACCACAAACTCGTCACCAACCCGACCGATGCCCGTTATCGGGATATCCGGCGCAGTCTTTACATCCATTTGGCTGCCGAAGGGCTCGCAGAACCCTTCCCGTCCTATGAAATGATCATGGCTTCGGAAACCCAGCGCCAGACCATGGCGGCAAACGCTATCCGCAACGTCGCCGCCAAGGATTGGACTGCTTTGGCCCGGATTTTCGGCGAGATCCTGGCCGGGAATACTGAAAAGACCGAAAGCGCCACGGCGGCCAAATCGGGAAATTAGAAACTTGCTGCGGCTCATCGACTTCCTGAGGAAGGAACCCGATTTTCCCAAGACCCGAGTAATTTTCATGGTATGCGTATCCGGCTTCGCCGGTGCCGCCATGCTCATCGCCATCAACCAGGCAGCCGAGGCGATCGCTGCCGGCGCAGCGGACCCGCAGCAGTTTTTCATTGTCCTCAGCCTGTTGGCCCTGCTGGTCTATACCCAGCACCAATCCTTGCTGAAAGTCTCCGAAGCGGTCGAAGAAATTCTGCTGAAACTGCGCCTTAGGATCGGCAACCAGCTGCGCCATGCACCATTGCGGTTTCTCGAGCAGACCGGTACCTCAACTATCCAGGCCACTCTCGCCAACGATACCCTGCTCATTTCCCAGTCGGCTTTGTCGCTGACCTTGCTGACCCGCTCCTGCCTGGTGGTGGCGCTGAGCCTCGCTTACCTCGGCTGGATCTCTCTGTGGGCGCTATTCGTTGCACTGGCTTTGCTTGGTGTCTATGGATTTCTTTACGGAGGATTCGTTCACCCCAACCTGACCTGGAAACTGCGTCGTGCTCAGGATCTTCAAAAGGGCTCGTTGAGGCGCTTGCGGGCGCTGTTGGGAGGCATCAAGGAAATCAAGCTGAGCCGTCGCAAGAACAGCGCCCTGTTCGAGCACTACGGCAGAACCGAAGGGGAAATCGGCGCACTCAAGCGTGGCGCCGATACCGAAGTCGCCAATGGCTTCACCATCGGCTATTGCGTCTTTTACCTGCTACTCGTCGTCCTTATCATCATCCTTCCCGGCCTGAATCCTGCCCTCACCGGCCAGGTATTCAAGATCGCCGTGACCTCCTTTTTCATCCTTTCCGAACTCACCCCCTGGCTGACCTGGATACCCGAAATCGTCCGCGCCAACGCCGTCGTGGAGGAAATGTGCCGCCTGGAAGCCAAGCTGCAAGGAGCCTCCCATGACGAACCCGCCTTGCCCCCCCCCGAAACCCTCTCCCCTTTCTCCAGCCTACACCTCGAAGGCGTGGAATTCAGTTGCGCAGACCCGCACGGCAAATTCTCCCTAGGCCCATTGGACTTGGCCGTTGCCGCCGGCGAACTATTGTGCATCGTCGGCGGCAACGGTAGCGGCAAAACCACCTTGCTGAAACTGCTCGCCGGCCTTTATTACCCCCGGGCAGGGGCGATCCGGGTGGACGATCGCGTGATCGACGCCGCCGCCCAATCCGCTTACCGGGAATTGTTTTCCGCCGTGTTCGCCGATTATTATCTCTTCGAGCGCTGGTACGGCGGATCTGAAACCGACCCCCAACGGGTAGGCCAGTGGCTGGAGACGATGGGCCTATCCGGCAAGACGGATTTCACCGACGGGGGCTTCAGGCCGCTCGAACTGTCTCGCGGGGAAAAGTGGCGCCTGGCCTTCATCAGTGCCGCCCTGGAAGACAAGCCGATCATGCTCCTCGACGACTTCGCCGCGGACCTGGACTTGGAATTTCGCGAAAAGCTTTACCGGGAGATTCTTCCGGATTTGAAGCGTAGGGGCAAGACCGTGATCGTAGCAGCCCGCGACGATTTCGATCTGGCCGACCGGGTTCTGCGGCTAGAGGATGGACGCTGGGCAGCGAAGCCCTAAGAGACAAACCCGAAAAGCAGAGAAAAATGAAGATATTCAAACTCGGGTTATTGCTCCTGCCGCTGGCCTTGTTGGCCGGCTGCTGGCGGATCGGTCCTGGCAGGCTGGAACTGGACCGGTTCAGCTACTCCGCGGCCATCGGCAATTCCTGGAAAGACGAAATGCTGTTGAACCTGGTCAAGATACGCTATGGCGATACACCTATCTTCCTGGGGGTTCAATCGGTAATTTCCCAATACTCCCTGGCGGGTACGATCAACCTGAGTGGCGGCTGGAACGGCAACTCTCTTCCCAACAGCCCTTGGAGTTGGGTTACCAATCTGAGCGGCAACGCCCAATACCGAGATCGGCCCACCATCAGCTTCGCGCCGATGACGGGCGAAAGGTTTGCCAAGAGCATGCTGACCCCGATCCCGCCGACCGCCGTCGTGTCGCTGCTACAAGCAGGATTTCCAGCCCGAATGATCCTGCGCCTTTCGGTGCAATCGATCAACGGCCTACAAAATCAGTTTGGTTTCCAGGCGAAAGCGCCCCCCCCGGATGAGCGCTTCTACCAGTCGCTCGATCTCATCTCGGATCTCCAGCAAAACAACCAACTCGGAATGCGGACCACGAAAGACGCCTCTTCAGTCATTTTGACGATCGGTGAAACCCAAGATGAGAACCTGCGCGGCACAGCCGAGGCGCTGCGCGAATTGCTCGGACTCGATCCGTCGGCCAAGGAATTTTCCGTTGTGTATGGCGCAATCCGGTCGGGTAAGGATGAGATCGCCATGCTCACCCGTTCCATGCTCGACGTGCTCACCGATCTTTCCGGATACATCGAAATTCCTTCGCGGCATCTCGCGGAAAAACGGGCGTTTCCGTCTCAGCCAGCAATGAACGTGGCAGGCCGCTCGATCGCGCCGCTGTTCCGCATCCATAGCGGCCCAAGGAAGTCCGACGATGCTTTCGTTGCGGTTTCGTACCACGACCAGTGGTTCTGGCTGGACGATCGGGATATCGATTCCAAGCTGACGTTTTCTTTCCTGATGTTCATGTTTGCCTTGGTCGAAACCCATGACCCTGTGCCTACCCCGGCAATCACCATTCCGACCCGCTGAGCACGATTATTTTGATCGGTGGCTAGATTTTTGCGAGGATAAAGACATGCCGATTGAAATACAAATTACTTCTACCGAAGTGACTGGAACTGCCGTCGGTATCGCCAAGACATGTTCCCCCGGACCGGCAACGGTGGTGAAAGGCATCATGGCATTTAGCCTGGTTCACCCGTTGGGATTATTGAGTTTGGTGGGTGCCGGCCTGGCTTTGCTTGGCATTTATGACGCGGTGAACGCCTATCGCGAGAAGAAAGAAATCTCTCTCCCGGTTTTGCCGACTTTCGATGAGCCCGAGGATATCGAGGATATATGGTGAAGCCTCCTATCGCGCGGAATCTGACGGCCCAACCAGGTCTTGGCGGAATCCTTAATCCCAGCCTCCGTGTCACACCCTAGGAGACCATTTTGCCCCCTTCCGTGAATGCCGCCAATGTCAAGGATGAACCCAATCGCCCTGCACAGAATACCGCCGAATCCAGACGGAGGCGATTGCGCCGATGGCTGTGGAGAAAGACACCGTATTTCATCGTCATTCTGCTGATAACGGTCCTGACCTTGTCGGTATTTTGGCACCGTATCGTCATCGTCATCGAAGGAGGCCATGCCGGAGTTTTATTCCGTTTGTGGAGTGGCACGCAAATCGACTATGTCTACCCCGAAGG
>JAQTSI010000237.1 GCA_028711365.1 Methylococcaceae bacterium | reverse complement strand
CCTGCTTGCTGTTCGGGGCTCAAACCGATGCAGGAAATGTGCGGCAAGGATCGATCGGAGGCGATGAACTATCTGACTTGGCTGGAACAGGCCACCCAGCCGGCTGAGCGGTGAGTCAAGTTTCCAGTTTATGCAGGGCCGTTTTGCCGGCCCAATCTCGTGCGAATTGCCAGGCCACCCGCCCGCTGCGGGAGCCGCGCTCCAGGGCGAAACGCAGCGCCAACTGGCGCAAGCCTTCCCAATCCTGCGGCAGGCTGTCCAGTTTTTCCAGCCAATAGCGCACGATATCCAGGTATTGTTCCTGGGTGAAGGGATGGAAGGAAAGCCACAGACCAAAGCGTTCGGACAGGGAGATTTTTTCTTCCACCACGTCGCCCTGATGGATTTCGCATTGCAAATGCTCGCCTTCGTGATAGCGCGCCTGCTGGTTTTCACTCTGGTATTCCGGCAGCAGGTGGCGGCGATTGGAGGTGGCATAGACCAGTGCATTGCCGGATAAGCCGCTGAGGGAGCCTTCCAGGACGGCTTTCAGGGTCTTGTAGCTGGCATCATCGGCCTCGAAGGAAAGATCGTCGCAGTACAGGATATATTTCTCCGGTCGATTTTCCAGCAACTCCAGTATGTCCGGCAATTCGACCAGATGTTGCCGATCCACCTCGATCAGACGCAATCCCTGCCCGGCGTATTCGTTCAGCAAGGCCTTGATGAGCGAGGATTTGCCGGTTCCCCTGGAACCCCACAGCAGCACGTTGTTGGCCGGCAGACCCCGCAGGAACTGGCGAGTGTTGCGGGTGATGCTGTCCTTCTGTCGTTCGATGCAGCGGATGTCGGACAAATTCAAGGCCTTGGGATGGGATATGGGATGCAGCCTTTGTTGGCGATCCGCCCCGCGCCAGCGAAAAGCGATGGCGTCTTTCCAGTCGGGTTCCTTAGACGGTGGAGGCAGGACTTGTTCCAGACGCTGCAAGACCGTGTCGACGCGGTGGAGCAGGGATTCAAATGCTTGGCTCATGGGGACGGTTGGGGTCAGGAAAGCGCAGTTGCCATGGATAAAAAAACGGACGGCCCTACAGCCGCCCGTTGTCAGGAAAGATTCGGATCGGCCTTTATTTCTTGGGCGGATAGGCCAATTCGAGATGCTTGAGCGCTTCCTTGGCATGGGTGGTGCCGGTTTTGGCATCGCCTTTCTTGCCCTCGGCGATGGCCGCTTTCAAGTGGGTGATGCCTTCCACGGTGTGCGGATTGGCTTCGGCTTTTTGCGACTCTTCGGCGTGTTTCAAGGCGGTTTCGGCATGTTCCACTAGGATCGGCGCATGACCGGCCTCGCCGTGGGTGATGGCGGCTTTGGCATGCTCCACGGCTTGCGGAGCATGTACGGTTTCGGCAAAAGCGACGGAGGTGGATAACACCAATGCGCTGGCTAAGGCGACGGCTTTGATTTTCATGATTAACCTCTGCTTCAGTATGTTGAGTCATAGTGTTTTTTTGCGATCCATCTAGCGTGGATCTGGGTGGAAGTATTTTAGGCCGGACGGGGAATGTCAAGCTTATTCCGGTTGTTTTTTTATGGTTTGTTTTTTGGGTTTTCCCAGGGCTTATACCCAAATCACATCGTTCGATACCTAATTTCGAACCTTGGTAGAGAAGAAGCCCGGCAGGTCTGGTTTGCGAATGCTCTTCCAGATCCTCTATTGCTCTTTGCGTGTAGGGCCGGTTTATGTCATATTTCAGACCTTTTGTTGAGGCGCTCCTTATGAAAGTCGCCGTTTCCTTGTCCCTACAGGTTTCAACCCCATGAGTAAAACCATCGTCTTGACCGGCATCACCACTACAGGAACCCCTCACTTGGGCAATTATGTCGGGGCGATCCGGCCCGCTATCGAAGCCAGTCGTGATTACAATGTGTTGCCGTTCTATTTTTTGGCCGATTATCATGCCCTGATCAAGTGCCAAGACCCCGAACGGGTGGGCCAATCCACCCTGGAGATCGCCGCCACCTGGCTGGCTTTGGGTCTGGATACCGAGAACGCGGTGTTCTATCGCCAATCCGACATCCCCGAAATCGCCGAGTTGTCCTGGATGCTGAGTTGCGTCACCGCCAAGGGCTTGATGAACCGCGCCCATGCTTACAAGGCGGCCGTCCAGGCCAACGAAGAAAGCGGCGAGGCCGACCCGGACAAGGGAGTGACCATGGGTCTGTTCAACTATCCCATCCTGATGGCGGCGGACATCCTGCTGTTCAACGCCCACAAGGTGCCGGTAGGTAGGGATCAGATCCAGCATATCGAGATGGCGCGGGACATCGGTGCTCGCTTCAACCACATCTACGATGAGCATTTCGTCATACCCGAAGCGGTGGTGAACGAGAATACGGCGATCCTGGCCGGACTGGATGGGCGCAAGATGAGCAAGAGTTATGACAACACCATTCCTTTGTTCCTGCCGGAAAAACAATTCCGCAAGCTGATCATGAAGATCAAGACCAATTCCCTGGAGCCTGGCCAGCCCAAGGATCCGGATACCTGTACCCTGTTCGGCATCTACAAGGCTTTCGCCACTGCGGAGCAAGTCGCCGCCCTGCGTCTACGCTATGAAGCCGGTATCGGCTGGGGCGAGATGAAACAATTTCTGTTCGAATACCTGAACGATCATCTGATGACGGCGAGGGAGCGTTACGAGGCCTTGATACAATCGCCGGACAAGATCGAGGAGGCGCTGCAGGAAGGGGCGGCGAAGGCCAGGGAATGCAGCGTGCCGTTCATGAAGAAGATCCGAAATAGCGTTGGTATCCGCAGTTTGAGAAGTTAATCTGTCCTGATATCGAGAAAAATCTTTTTCACCCTAATGCGATTATCAGTAAATCCCTGCTTTCCACGGCAACGATTCCAGTTTCCCTCCTGGGCGCTACTATTGCCGGCTTTGGTCTGTTCCGCTTGTTCGTCCACCCCGCCGCCGCCCGCCACCCGGCTGAAACTGGCGGTGATCAAGAAACATCATCCCGAACCTCTCGATGTTGAGAGCGAGCCCTTCGAGCGCGAGATTGACGAAAGTTCCTCCCTACGCCGCATCAATCTGCCCATTACCGGGGTGAGCTGGGAATGGCAAGGCATCCTCACCCCCGGCCATGCCGATCTGCTCGACCAGCCTGGTGAATACCGCCTGGAACTCAAGCCGAACGGCTGGTTTGAAGTCAAAGCCGATTGCAAACAGGGGGCGGGCATGTTCGAGGTCAAGGGCCAGCGCATCGTCCTGTCGGTGCTCAAGCTCAGCCATGCGCATTGCCAACGCGGGTCCCGAGCCGACGACTTTCTTCACACCTTGGAAGCGGTGAGAAGCTTCAGCATGGCCGAAAACAAGCTGTATTTCGAGATGCAAAGGGAGTCGAAAACCATGATCTTCGGTCTCAGGCAATAACCCGCAAGCCGCTATGGTTGAGGGTTTTAACAGTGGCCGGAATGCCTTCTCAAAACAGCCGCTTGCAAGGGTTCCATGGAACGCCCGCCACGGGCATTGGCAAAGAAAAGTGATAAAAAAATGACAAACTCCCGTTTTATTGAGTAGTATTAGCGGCATCTTGACGATGGCGGTTTTGGCCTTCGTGATGCGGCCGCCATGACGCACCTTTAGTGGTTGATCAAAACGGGCCGCCGGCGGAAACGTTCGAGACATCGCAAGACTGTACCCACGCGCGCGTGGAAATTACAAAAACATACAGGAGAACTCTGAAAAATGAACAAAATGATCAATAAGATGGGCGTTGCTCTGGTAACCGGCATGCTGGCCATGGGTACCGTTTCCGTTTCCTTCGCCGCTGAAAGCGCCCACGGCGTGGTCGAATTCATTGGCAAGTCCTATGACTCCGCCAAGGCTGCGCTGGAGCATGCAAAAGCTGGCCACAAACCTGAAACCCTGGACAGCCTGAAGCAGGTTCGCCAGTACACCAAGGAAATCACCGGGGATGCGGCTGGCATGAAGTTGCAGAAAGTCAACCAGGCTGTCAAGGCTGCCGCCAATGCGGCCGAAGCCAACGACCTGGCCAAGGCCGCCGAGCTGCTGACCCCTGCGGTTGCCAGCCTGGAAGAAATCAAGAAGAACGCTGCCAATAAGTAATTCGAGATCAAGCCAGCAAACCGGGCGGGGCGCCTCGGGGGCTTTTCCTCGTGAGGTGCCTAGCCCGTTGCGGCCTAGGGATGAGGAGCGATCAGTCGTCGCTCCGATTCCCCTTCAAAACCCGTTCCGCCGGATCCCCCCTACTCACAGAATATTTGCAACGGTTTTCGCGATTATTTCCAGAGTGTGAGCGGTTCGCTCCGATAGTCGTTCGGGACCTGCATAGCCTCGGTGGAAACCGCCGAAATCACGACCCGGTTCAAGGTCAGTCCATTCTGGCTAGTGCTGGACAGATCCCTCATTTCAACCGGCACTCCGGTTACGCCTTGCAGGGCGATGGCGGGAATCTTCACCCCGAACTGGCCGGCCAAACCCTGGGTTTTGGCGATCACGCGCTCGGAAAAGTCGAGCAGGGAGCGGATGACGGCATAATCTTGCGCGGAAATTTTCAGCTCTTCGGGGTCGGCGAGGCAGAACTGCGCCATGAGGGTCTTGCCTTGTAGCACATCCATCTGTTCGCAGGAAACGCCCGCCACGGTTTTGCCCCGGCCGGTCTTCACGATATGGGTCGGTGTTACCGGCTTGGCCGCTTCGGCGAGTTTATCCAGGGAGACATTGCCTCCCAGCATCTTCTCCCATTTTCCGCGTTGCTGCGGGTCGAGTTTGGAAATCTGTTCGCCTAGACCCTGAAGCAAGGGTTGCACGGTTTCGGTCTGCTTTGCGATCTGGTTGACCTGCCGATCATCTAAAGTCGTGACTTTATGCTTGCGGTGGTCGATGATGAACAATTGGTCGGGCGTGCTGGAAAATAGATAATCGGTATTTTCGTTTCCACCGGCGCCCTTGACCAGGATCTTGCCTTCCTTGATCAGCACGGCTTGGGGTTGGCCGGATTTGCCGTTTTCGGTGAACAGATATTCCAGTGTGCTGTCGGCATGCGTCACAGGGATGGATGCCAAGCCGAATAGCAGGGCAATCGATTGACGGCGGTTCATGGGGAGAATGTTCATAGGGTCTTTATTCATGGTGGATGGGGATTAGCTATGCAATTCCAGGTGCAGGGCAAGGAATTCTTCGGTGAGCCGGTGATCGGGGGCATAGTGGATCAGAGGCTGGGATTCGCTGTGGGATTCGCGCACTTTCACCGAGGGTGAAATCTTGGTGTTGAGTACCGGCAGACCTTCCTCGATCAATCCGTTGACCAATTGCAGGGGTAAATTGGCGCGGGCCTGAAACTGGTTGACGATGATGCCCTCGATGGTGAGTTCGGCGTTATGGTCGGCTTTGATTTCGGCGATGGTGGCGAGCAGGTTGTGCAAGGCGTCGCGGGAAAAAGCGTCGCAGTCGAAGGGGATCAGGCAGCGTTTGGCCGCGATCAGCGCCGTGCGGCTGTAGAAATTCAGCGCCGCGGGGGTGTCGATGTAGACATGCTCGAAACCTTGCAAGCTGTCCAAAGCTTCCCGTAGCTTGAATATTTTATAGCGCGATTCCAGCCGGCTTTGCAAAGGTTCCAACTCGGGATGGGCAGGAATCACATACAGGTTGGGCCAGCGAGTCGCATGGATGAAGCTTTCCAGGCCCCGGTTCTGAGTCTTGCCGAATAGGCTGACGCTGAGGGATTCCTTGAAAAAACCCGCCAGGGTGCTCTCCGCATCGGCGATGGCTTGTCCCAACAGGTAATGGGTGGAATTACCCTGTACATCCAGATCGATGACCAGCGTCTTTTTATCGTCGATGGCGCTGATGGCGGCTAGATTACAGGCAATGGTCGATTTGCCCACGCCGCCTTTCTGATTGAAAATCACCCTACGCATGATGGCCTCTGCTTGATTGTGTTGGTCGGTCGGTGGCTTTGAGTTTCTCCACTGAGGGCGTTTCGATCAGGCTCGGGATGGGCTGCAGCCTGGCTATACCGGGCACCGTGGACTGTTGATCTCCTCACCTTAAGATTCCCCAATGTCAGTTCGGGGTCTCCTGGGCGAATGACCGAGTCGCTGGCTCGCTTTAGATTTACTCTTGGCTGCTGTATTCTAAACCTTTTTTATCCCTGATCGAACCGCTAAGAATGGAAGACATTTACCAGCCGCACAAACTCGAAGAAGAAGCGCAGCAAGTCTGGCAGACTGCCCAAGTGTTCAAGGCCGTGGAGGATCCTTCCCGTGAGAAATTCTACTGCCTGTCCATGTTCCCTTATCCCAGTGGCCGTCTGCATATGGGGCATGTACGCAATTACACCATCGGCGACGTCATCAGCCGATTTCAGCGCATGCAGGGCAAGAATGTGCTTCAGCCTATGGGTTGGGACGCCTTCGGCCTGCCGGCGGAAAATGCCGCGATGCAGAAAGGTGTGCCGCCGGGGGAATGGACCTACGACAACATCGCCTATATGCGCGATCAGCTCAAGCGGCTGGGTTTCGGCTATGACTGGGATCGAGAACTGGCCACCTGCGCCCCCGACTATTACCGATGGGAGCAGTGGTTCTTCCTGCAACTGCTGAAAAAAGATCGGGTTTACAAGAAGACTTCGCCGGTGAACTGGTGCCCGCACGATCAGACCGTACTGGCGAACGAGCAGGTCATCGACGGTTGCTGCTGGCGTTGCGACACGCCCGTGGTGCGCAAGGAAATCTCCCAGTGGTTCATGAAGATCACCGCATATGCCGACGAACTGCTGGCCGATCTGGAGAAACTGCCCGGCTGGCCCGAGCAGGTGAAGGTGATGCAGCAGAACTGGATCGGCCGTTCCCAGGGCGTGGAGCTGGATTTCGCCGTGGAAGGCCAGGATAAGCCCCTGCGGGTCTACACTACCCGCCCGGATACCTTGATGGGCGTGACCTATCTCGCCATCGCCGCGGAACATCCCCTGGCCGCCATAGCCGCTGCCGCCCACCCCGAGTTGATGCCTTTCATCGACGCTTGCAGGCAGACCCAGTCTTCCGAGGCGGCCTTGGAGACCATGGAAAAGCGCGGCGTGGATTCGGGACTGAAAGCGGTTCACCCGCTCAGCGGCGAAAAGGTACCCGTCTGGATCGCCAATTTCGTGCTCATGGGTTATGGAACCGGCGCGGTGATGTCCGTTCCCGCCCATGATCAGCGCGATTACGAATTTGCCAAGCATTACGGGTTGACCATCAAGCCGGTGATTTATCCCGCCGATGGATCGGAATACGACCTGGAGGAGAAGGCTTACACGGAAAAAGGCGTTTTGCGGCATTCCGGCGCGTTCGATGGCTTGAGTTCGCAGCAGGCGTTCGATGCCATCGCCGATCGGCTCGAAGCCCTGGGTTTGGGGCAGCGCAAGATCAATTTCCGCCTGCGCGATTGGGGAGTTTCCCGCCAACGCTATTGGGGGGCTCCCATCCCGGTGATCTACTGCGAGGATTGCGGAACCGTCCCGGTGCCGGAGCATCAGTTGCCGGTGGAATTGCCCCAAGACGTGAGCTTCGAAGGTTCGGGCTCGCCCTTGGCGCGGCTGGAATCCTTCGTCCAGGTGGCTTGCCCCCAATGCGGCAAGCCGGCAAGGCGCGAGACCGACACTTTCGACACCTTCATGGAATCATCCTGGTACTTCGCTCGCTACGCCAGCGCCGGCAACGACCAGGCCATGCTGGACGAGCGCGCCCGCTACTGGCTGCCGGTGGATCAATACATCGGCGGCATCGAACATGCCATCCTGCATCTGCTCTACGCCCGTTTCTTCAACAAATTGCTGCGGGATGAGGGAATGCTCGCCAACGATGAGCCTTTCGCCAAGCTGTTGACCCAGGGCATGGTGGTGGCTTCC
>JAQTSI010000236.1 GCA_028711365.1 Methylococcaceae bacterium | reverse complement strand
GATCGTCCAGCAAGGCGTAAAGCAGATAACGGTTGCTATCATGGATCTGGCCGTGGGCCAAGGCTTCGCCTAGCGGGCGCAACTCGTCGCCGGTAGAAAAGAAAGCCACCTTCAGCTTGCGGGTGACCCTGACTTCGGGGAATCCGGCGCAGGCCAAAAGTCCTATATCGGCTGCGTTCAGCTTTCGTCCGCATTCCAGCAGCCTGCTGCCGGCGCGGATCTCTTCCCCGGCGGCACGCACATTGGCGCCAGGCGAAATGGGGCGGGTCAGGCGAATACTTTCGCTTTCGCCGACGACGTCTTCCTGCATGACCACGGTGTCTGCGCCCGCCGGCATGGCCGCACCGGTGAAGATGCGCACGCTCTGGCCAAGGCCCACGATGCCCGCATAGGGTCTGCCGGCGAAAGACGTGCCGATCACGGCTAGATTGGCATGATCCGGCAGGTCCTGGTGGCGCAGGGCATAGCCGTCCATGGCGGAGTTGGCGAACGGCGGCTGATCGAAGGGGGCGACTACGGCTTCCGCCAATACGCGGCCTAATGCTCGCTTCAAGGGAATGCGTTCATCGTCCGTCAGGGGGGCGATGCTTTCGCGGATACGCGCCAAGGCGCCGCTCAGGGGGAGGGTCTTGGCGGGCTCTGCGCACCGGTCGACGGGTTCCATGGTCTTAAAAAAATCGGTTCAAGATGAAAGCGGCGATTTGCCCGGGCGAGTTGAGGTCGAGCAGGGGGATGTTCGCTTGAATGGGCAACTCTCCATCCGCCGCCAAGGCGATGATGGAGGGATCCTCCGGAAACAGCAAGGGTTTGCCCAATAGCGGGCGGTGCAACTCGATCTTGGAAAATCGCTCCTGCTTGAAGCCTTCCACCAGGATGAGATCCAGCCCGGTCTGATCGAAATAGCCCAGTTCCTCTTCCAGTCCGCGCTCGCGTATTTCTGCATGCTCGGTGATGATGGCGCGGCGATGGGAGGAAGACAGCATGACCGGACTGGCCCCGGCCCTACGCAATTCGAAACTGTCCTTGCCGGGTTTGTCGATTTCGAAGTCGTGATGGCTCTTCTTGATCAAACCCACCCGCAGACCTCGCTCCTTGAGCAGCGGGATGAGCCGTTTCAACAAGGTGGTTTTGCCCGTGCCGCTGAAAGCCGCGAAGCCGAGCACGGGCGGCGTGGCGTTTCTCATGCGATGCCGTAGTAATCCTTGTACCAGGCCACGAAGCGGGCGATGCCGGTTTCGATGGGAGTCTTGGGCGCATAACCCACATCACGCATCAGATCATCCACATCCGCATAGGTGGCCGGGACATCACCCTGCTGCATGGGCAGGAAATTCTTCTCCGCCTTCTTGCCCAGGCAATCCTCCAGTACCTCGATGAAGCGCATCAGTTCCACCGGTTGATGATTGCCGATGTTGTACAGGCGGTAGGGCGCCTTGCTGGTTCCCGAATCCGGATGGTCGCCGCTCCATTGGGGATTGGGCTCGGCGACATGATCCAGGGTGCGCACCACGCCTTCGACGATGTCGTCGATGTAGGTGAAATCGCGCTGGTGCTGGCCGTAATTGAACACGTCTATGGGTTTACCTTCGAGGATATTCTTGGTGAACATGAACAAAGCCATGTCCGGCCTTCCCCAAGGCCCGTAGACGGTGAAGAAGCGCAATCCCGTGGTCGGCAACCGGTAGAGATGACTGTAGGTATGGGCCATCAATTCGTTGGCTTTTTTCGAGGCGGCATAGAGGCTGACCGGATGGTCCACGTTGTCATGGACGGAAAACGGCATGGAGGTGTTGGCTCCATACACCGAACTGCTGGAGGCGTAGACCAGGTGTTCCACCGAATGATGCCGGCAGGCTTCGAGGATGTTGCAGAAGCCCACCAGGTTGGCATCGATGTAGGCGTGCGGATTCTCGAGGGAGTAACGCACCCCGGCCTGGGCCGCCAGATTGACCACCCGCTGGGGTTGGTGTTGGGAGAAGGTTTGTTCGATGCCGTCCCGATCCTCCAGGGCGATGCGCACTTCGGTGAAGCCGGGGAGGTTCTTGAGGCGCGCCAGGCGCGCCTCTTTCAGGCTCACATCGTAGTAATCGTTGACATTGTCGACGCCAATGACTTCATCACCTCGCGCCAGCAAGACATGGGCGAGATGCGAGCCGATAAATCCCGCCGTTCCCGTTACCAGGATTTTCATTGAATTTTCTCCGCTGGGATTACAGGCATTCGTCGACTTGGTCTTTGGGCAGTATATATTTCACATCGAAGATGACCGATTCCGGTTTGCCCAAGGCGCGGATTTTTTCCACTCCCAGATCGCGGAATTCCTGGTGCGCGACGGCGACGATGACCGCATCATAATGGCCTTGTTTGGGCTCGGAAATGAGATCGATGCCATATTCCTCATGGGTTTCATGGGCATCGGCCCAGGGGTCGTAAACATCCACCTCGACGTTGTAGTCTTGCAGTTCCTTGATGATGTCGATGACGCGGGTATTGCGAATATCGGGGCAATTTTCCTTGAAAGTCAGTCCCAGGATCAGGATATTGGAACGGCAGACATGGATGCGCTTGCGGTTCATCAACTTGACCAAGCGCTGCACCACATATTCCCCCATGCCATCATTGATGCGGCGGCCGGCCAGGATGATTTCGGGTTGATAGCCGATTTCCTGCGCTTTATGGGTCAGATAATAAGGATCGACGCCGATGCAGTGGCCGCCGACCAGACCGGGGCGGAAGGGCAGGAAGTTCCACTTGCTGCCGGCGGCTTCCAACACTTCCAGCGTGTTCAGCCCCAGCCGATGGAACAGGATGGCCAGTTCATTGATCAGGGCGATGTTGACGTCGCGCTGGGTGTTCTCGATCACTTTCGCTGCTTCCGCCACCTTGATGCTGCTGGCTTTGTGGGTGCCGGCGACGATGATCCGGCGATAGAGTTCATCGACGAAGTCGGCAACTTCAGGGGTGGAGCCGGAGGTTATTTTTTTGATGTTGACGACGCGGTGCTCCTTGTCGCCGGGGTTGATGCGTTCGGGACTGTAGCCGCAGTAGAAATCCTGGTTGAATTTCATGCCGGATAGCGCTTCCAGGATCGGCACGCAGACTTCCTCGGTGGCGCCGGGATAGACCGTGGATTCATAAATGACCACATCACCCCGGTTCAGGACTTTGCCGACGGATTCGCTGGCCTTGACCAGGGGGGTTAGATCCGGGCGCTTGTGGTCATCGATCGGGGTTGGTACAGTGACGACGTAGACATTGCAATCCTTCAGTTCGGAAAGATCATGCGTATAGCTTAGGCGCGGGGAAGCCGCGAGTTCTTCCGTGGAACATTCCAGGGAGCGATCCACTCCCGTTTTCAATTCTTCGATACGTTGGACGTTGATGTCCAATCCTACAGTGTCCAAGTGTTTGCCGAATTCGACGGCAAGCGGCAGCCCTACGTAACCTAGGCCGATAATGCCGAGCTTGGAATCTGAAACTGAAAGCATGATGTCTCCTTAGCCAAGGTGAGTGAAGAGAGATTCGATTTGAACCGGGCGAACTCTTGCAGGCATGTTCGGTGAGTGTCCTGCATGAACCGGCTGCCAATTCTATCGGATGGCGGGCTTGTCGGAAACGGTTTTTGCCATTTCATCTAGGTTTCGGTCTCTCGATAGAGGTTGGCATGCGCTTTGAGCGAGGCAAAGGTTTCTATCCTTCCCCGGCGTTTCTAAGTTGGGGGAAGGCGAGTGATTGACGACCATGATGGGTGGCATGGGGCCGGGAACGAGATGAATTTTCACCGACCTGTAAAACGCACGCCCAGTCCTTTAGACTATGATGCTTCGGCGCCCTGCCTCGAACGCAACCAGGCGCTACGGGCATACTGACTGATCTGGGCAAACGGAACAAGACATGATCCGAATTTTTCGACATTATATTTCCGGAATATACTTATTCGTATTTTTGCTGGAACTTGGCGTTTTTTTCGCATCCTTCTTCATGGGGGCCGCGATACGCAGTTACATCGTTGAACAGCAGTTCGTGTTGAATCAGGAGATGGGGGTTCCTTCCTTTCTGTTTTGCATGGTGATGTTGATCAGCTCCACCGGCATGGGCTTATATCAGCGGGCTCATGACATGAGCGAAGTCGCCTTGCTATTGCGCATACTGGCAAGTTTTCTGCTTGGCTCGGCGATCATGAGTCTGCCGCTCTACATGTTTCCCAAGCAGGTTTCCGGGCAGGGTGAATTTGCTTATGCTCTGGGCTTTTCCCTGATCGGGGTTATGTTTTGCCGGCTGCTATTTCTCAAATTTGCCGACCGCCAATCCCTGGCGCGACGCATCTTGGTGCTGGGTGCCGGTTATCGCGGAAACATGATTCGCGATTTCGAAAAGCGAAATCCTAAACGGGGATTCACGGTCATCGGCTATGTCCGCATGGGCGATGAGTCGGTTCGAGTCGATGCCGACCGCCTCGTCGAACTGAATTTGAAGCTGCTCGAGTATGTCGTCGCCGGGGATATCGACGAGATCGTCGTCGCCCCCGATGACCGCCGTGGCGGTCTGGCGGTCGACGATATCCTCGATTGCAAGATGGCCGGTTATGAAGTCGTCGACTTATTGACATTTTTTGAGCGGGAAGCGGGATTGCTTCGGGTCGATAGCCTGCATCCTAGTTGGCTGGTTTTCTCCGATGGATTCCGTATCGCCGGCGCACAGTCTGGCGTTAAGCGTTTATTCGATATCGCCGCGAGTCTGATTTTATTGCTTCTGGTTTGGCCGATCATTTTGTTGACCGCATTGGCCATACGGATCGAGAGCGGTAGAGGGGCGCCGATTTTGTACCGTCAAGTCCGGGTGGGTTTGGCCGGGAAACATTTTGAGGTCATCAAGTTTCGAAGCATGCGCACCGATGCCGAACAAGACGGCAAAGCGCAATGGGCCCGGATCAATGATGACCGCGTCACCAAGGTAGGAGCATTCATTCGCAAGGTGCGCATCGACGAGCTTCCCCAATTGTTCAATGTCTTGAAAGGCGAGATGAGTTTCGTGGGGCCTAGGCCGGAGCGCCCGGTATTTGTGGAGAAATTCGCAGAAACCATTCCCTATTATTCGGAACGCCATCGGGTGAAACCGGGTATCACCGGTTGGGCGCAATTATGTTACCCCTACGGGTCGAGTTATCAGGATGCGATTGAAAAACTGCAGTACGACCTTTATTACGTAAAAAACTACAGTCTTTTTATCGACTTGATCATCATGCTGCAAACTATCGAAGTGGTTCTGTGGGGGAGAGGGGTGTAGTTTGCCGCTACGGCGAATGTCTGTCCTTTTCAGAACCGACTGAGCGACCATGGCATTTTACTGCTACCTGATCGGATCTTTGGCCTATTTGCTGATTACCGTGCTTTTGCTGATCAGCTGGCGGGGCAATTTGAAGGGGCGTTGGCTGATCGCTGCCTGCATCACGATGATGGTTTGGGCTGGAGGGATCGCGCTGCAGGATCGCTATGGTCTCTTGAACGCCCCGCTGGTGTGGACGCTGGAAGTGCTGCATACCTATGTCTGGCTGGTTTTCCTGAATCGGTTGCTGACACGAAACGGAGTGGGTCAGGATAAAGGGAAATCCGGCTATATTTTCAGGCGGGGTGAGATATTCGCATTGATGCTGGTGGCTTATGTCTGGCTTTCATACTATCTGGAGAGCAGCTTTCCGTTCCTTTTCAGGCCGCTTTACCAACTACTTGGCCATTTGGCGCTGGTGGTTATCGGTTTGGTTCTGGTAGAGCAATACTATCGCAATGCCAAGGTCGACCAGCGTTGGAAGATCAAGTTCCTCTGTTTCGCTTTGGGCGGATTATTCGTTTTCGAATTTTATCTATATTCCGAAGCGGTGCTATTTTTGCAAGTCCGGGAAGACTTGTGGCTGGCGAGGGGAATTGTTGCCGCCATGATGGCGCCTTTGATCGTGGTTTCTGCCGCCCGCAATCCGGATTGGTCGATGGATATATTCATTTCCCGGCAAGTGGTTTTTCATTCCACGGCGCTACTGGGATCGGGTACTTATTTGCTGCTCATGGCGACCGCGGGTTATTACATCAAATATTATGGCGGCGAGTGGGGCGCCGTCTTGCAAATCGTCTTTTTTGTCGGTGCTTTCCTGGTGTTGGGGATGGTGCTTTTTTCCGGGTTGATCCGATCGAAATTGCGGATGTTTCTGGCGGCGAACTTTTTCAAGAATGCTTACGATTACCGCGAAGAATGGTTCCGCTTGATCGCAACCTTATCGGTAAATAATGGATTCTCCATGGAGCAACGCGTCATCCTAGCGCTAGGCCAAATGGTGGAGAGCCCGGGCGGGGTTTTGTGGACCCGGGAGAATGGGCGGTTCATCCCGCGGGCGAGACATGGTGATACCGGTATCAATATTGCCGAAATTGACGGTAACGACCCCATGATTCGGTTCCTGCAAGAGCGTGAAACCGTGGTGAATTTCCAGGAGATGCTGTTGATCCCCGAGATCTATGACGGATTGAACAAGCCGGCATGGATCGAGCCTTACAAGCAGGCCTGGTTGCTGATCCCGCTATGGAGGAATCCGGGCGCGATCGATGGCCTGGTCCTGTTGGCCAAGTCACCTACCTTCGCAACCTGGAATCGGGAAATTAGCGAAATGCTGAAGACCACCAGTTGGCTGGCGGCCAGTTACCTGGCGTTGGAAGAATCCGCCGGGGCATTGGCGGAGGCCCGGCAGTTCGAAGGCTTTAACCGCCTGTCGGCGTTTGTCATCCACGACTTGAAGAACCTGATCGCGCAATTGAGCCTAGTCGTGCGAAATGCGTCGAAGCACCAGGACAATCCCGAGTTCATGAAAGACGCCATCAAGACGGTCGAGCATGCGGTGGACAAGATGAATTCGTTGATGGCTCAGTTGCGCAATTCCGGTTCGGAGGCGGCGGCAGTGACCTTCGATTTGCGCGAGATCCTGACCGAAGTGGTGGAGGCGAGAAAGCGTCAGGTTCCTGCCCCGCTATGCGAGGCGGGGGCGACGCCGCTGATCGTACGCGCCAACCGGCAACGGCTGGCTTCGGCTTTGGAGCATGTCATTCATAATGGCCAGGACGCCGCCGAAAAGCAGGGCAAGGTCCTGATTCGATTGCGGGCGGAGTTGGAAAAAGGCTTGGCCTCGGTGGAAATCGAAGACAATGGTTGTGGCATGAGTGAAGAATTCATCCGCACGCGTTTGTTCAAACCTTTCGATACGACCAAGGGTTTGACCGGTATGGGTATCGGGGCTTATGAAAGTCGAGAATATGCCCGTTCCCTGGGAGGAGACTTGTTGGTGAAGAGCGAACCGGGCAAAGGAAGCCGGTTTTATTTCAAGATACCTCTGGCCAAAGGGGTGAGTCAGGCTTATTTTTCCAGCCATTGAAAAGACCAAGCGCGTGATCGAGCAAACCCTGTTGATTGTCGAGGATGACCCGGGTCTACGCAGCCAACTGCGGTGGAGTTTCGACCAATATAAGATCCAGGTGGCCGAGGATAGGGAAAACGCTCTGGCGGCGGTTAAAAAATACTCGCCGGCCGTGGTGACTCTGGATCTCGGTTTGCCCCCCGATCCCGGCGGGATCAGCGAAGGTTTCGCCACCCTCAACGAAATCCTTTCCCAGGCGCCGCAGACGAAAGTCATCGTGTTAACCGGCAACGATGGCCGGGAGAACGCGGTAAAGGCCATAGGGCAGGGGGCCTACGATTTTTATCAGAAACCGGTCGACCCCGAGATCCTGGCGTTTGTCGTCGAGCGTGCTTTCAGGTTGCATACTCTGGAGGATGAGAATCGAAAATTGGCGCGCATGCATTTCAGCTATCCGCTGGAAGGCGTCATCGCGACCAGTCCGCAAATGCACGAGGTTTGCCGTACCCTGGAACGTCTGGCGCCGACCGACATGACCGCATTGATCCTGGGGGAAAGTGGAACCGGCAAGGAGGTCATCG
>JAQTSI010000235.1 GCA_028711365.1 Methylococcaceae bacterium | reverse complement strand
GCGAAGTTCGATATTCAACACATCGCCATGGGCGTGTCCGCCTTCTTCACGGCTGCGCTTCAGGGAGAGGACATGGGATTCGTTGACTCGATAATCGACGCCTTTGTTTTGGCGCACCCAGTATATATTTTCCTGTCCGCGCGCCAGGGAAAGAATTCGCCGCGGCGTGGAATCGTCCCCCATGAGCAGATCGCCAACCCGGAGATCCTCCACTTTTCTCAGTTCGCCGGAATACATCAACACCCAAGTACCCTTTCCCAGGCATTTTCCCATCGACGGTCGGCCGGCGACGATGATCAGATCGGAGGCTTGCAGTCCGGAGGTCATCTCGTCGAAGTCGGTGAAACCGGTGCTCATGCCGGTGATATGGCCCTCCTTGTGGAACAGTTCCTCGATGCGGTCGACGGCGCTGGCCAGGAGGGACTTGATGGGCTTGAAGCCGCTGCCGGTTTTGCGGCGCTGGTCGGCGATCTGGAATACTTTCTGTTCCGCCGCCTCCACCAAGTGGGCCAATTCCTTGCCTTCCGGGCGATAGGCGGTATCGGCGATTTCCGCACCGACATGGATGAGCTGGCGCAGCACCGAGCGCTCGCGGACGATATCGGCATAGGCGGCGATATTGGCGGCGCTGGGGGTGTCCTTGGCCATGGCGCCCAGGTAGGCCAGGCCACCGGCGTCTTCCAGCCAGCCGAACTTTTCCAGTTGCTCGGCCAGAGTCACCACATCGAACGGCGATTGTTTCTCCGCCAGGAGTTTGATGGCGCGAAAAATGAGTTGGTGGTCGCGGCGGTAGAAATCTTCCTCGCCCAAACGGTCCGCCACTTTGTCCCAGGTTTCATTGTCCAGCATCAATCCGCCCAACACCGATTGTTCGGCCTGGACGGAATGGGGCGGTATCTTCAATTCAGCGATTTGACGGTCGTCGAAATAAGGGGGCTGTGGGCCGTAGTCGGGAAAATACTCGGGTTCAGACATTACGTATGGTTTCGATGATTCCGGTGGTCGAGAAACCCTCGACGAATGGCAATAGCTTGACTTCGCCACCGTTGGCCATGACGCAATCATGGCCGGCAATGGCGGTGATGTCGGCATAATCGCCGCCCTTCACCAGGATGTCGGGCAGGATGCGGCAGATCGGCCCTCGCGGCGTGTCTTCTTCGAAGGGGCTCACCCAGTCTATGCACTCCAGGGCCGCCAGCATGGCCATGCGACTGTCCAGGGAGTTGATGGGCCGGCCTTGACCTTTCAAGCGGCGGACCGAGTCGTCGCTGTTGACCAGCACGATGAGGCGGTCGCCCAGTTCCCTGGCCTGCTGCAGATAATGGATATGACCGGGATGGAGGATGTCGAAGCAACCGTTGGTGAGGACGATCCTCTCGCCTTGTTGGCGTGCCGCTTGTACCGCAAGCAAAAGACCTTCCATGGCGATGACGCCGCGCCGCTGGGCGCGCTGGCCGTGTACGGCGTAGTCCATCTCTTCCCGGCCGACGCTAGCGGTACCCAGTTTGCCCACCACGATGCCGGCCGCGATATTGGCCAGGGCGACGGATTCCGGCAAGGGATGGCCCGCGGCCAAGGCTGCCGCCAGTACGGCAATGACCGTATCGCCGGCGCCAGTCACGTCGTAGACTTCCCGCGCCTTGGCCGGCAGGTGCAAGGCCGGCGTGCCGGCTCGCAACAGGCTCATGCCGTGTTCTCCACGGGTGATCAGCAGCGCTCCCAGTTCCAGACTTTCCAGCAATGCTCGGCCTTTTTTTTCTATTTCCGCCTCGTTGCGGCAGGGTCCGACCACCTGTTCGAATTCTGCCAGGTTGGGGGTGATCAGATCGGCGCGGCGGTACCTGTCGAAATCCCTTCCCTTGGGGTCCACCAATACCGGTTTGCCGGCGGCCTGGCATCGTTCGATCAACTGTTGCACCGGTGCCAGCGTGCCCTTGCCGTAATCGGATAATAACACCACGCCGGCATGGTTCAGTCCCCGTTCGAAATCTTCCAGCAAGGTGCGGGGATCGACGTGGCGGAAGGAATCTTCGAAGTCCAGGCGGATCAACTGTTGGTGCCGGCTGACGACACGCAGCTTGGTGATGGTCGACAGGCCTTCATGGCGTTGGACGGAGCAGCCTATGCCTGCTTGTTTCAGTAGGCCGATCAGGGTATCTCCTGCCTCATCCCGTCCGCAATAACCCATTACCGTTGCCCGTGCGCCCAAGGCGGCGATGTTCAGGGCGACATTGCCGGCGCCACCGGCGCGCGCTTCATTGCCTTTGACATGAACGACGGGAACCGGGGCTTCCGGGGAGATGCGCAAGGTGTTGCCATGCCAATAACGGTCGAGCATCAAATCGCCCACGACCAAGACATCGGCGGATCGAAAATCGGGAAGAGGCATCCTCAAAGGATTAAGGAAAAAAATGGGATGCATTAGGATAACATGGCGACCGCCTGACCGGGCTTGCGTCGTAGGCGGTTTTTCATAGGCTTAATTTTTGCCTGGCTTTTGTGGGTTCTTCTGTGAAATTGGTCGTCCTAGCGTCAAATCATGGCGTAATCTCCATAAAATCATGGATTTTTTTCCATAGGAACGGGTTCGAAGTCGCGCATCCATTCGGACTTTTGGCATAGCCTACAAGACTCGAATTTGGAGGACTAGTCCGATAGGAGCGGATGGCGGGGGTTGCCGTTCGCCATTTTCTAGGTGTTGGATCGATCGAGACTGGGCATGGACAATGCTCAAGTCAATTTAAAGCCGGTCACTTTGGAAATTAGAACTCTCTGAATCTTAAGGTGCGGCGGCGGCTTACTAATCCATGGCTATCCAATGGGAGCGACTGCCATGAGCCAACAAATCATCCAACTGATTCGATCCTGCAGTGGCTATGTCTATGAGACGGCAGGTATAATCAATGGCTTTTTCGATGACCCACAAAAAGCAAAGGCTTGCGCTCACAAGATCAGTCGCCTAGTCGAAAGCGAAGTGAGTCTGTGCGGGTGTGAATTGACCGTGTCAGTCAATGGTGGAGAAAAGAATCACCTTGAGCACTGACGGGTCCGCCTGTTCAAACGCTCCACTCATTTCGATTTTGGTCTTGATCTGCTTGAGTTTTCGCCGATCCTAATTCCCGTCCGCCAGGATAATCACCGGCTCAATACCCGATGGGTGTTGGGTTATAGGGGTATCGGGGTCGTCAGCCGGCGCTTGGCTGCCGGGGGGGCGGCATCTCAAATTGGCAGCCTCTGACACGATTGCCTGATAGCCCCCGTTCATGAGTGGGCGGGGAAATCTTGAGCGAAATCCGGCACCAGATGTCTCGGCTCTTCCCCTTCCTGCTGGAAGATTACATATTCTGCAATATTTTGCGCATGATCGCCGATGCGTTCCAGTGCTTTCATCATCAATACGATGCTCACCGAGTTGCCGACATTGTGGCTATCCGCCTGAATACAGCCCATCAGGCGCTGCAGCCCCTCATGGAACTCTTTGTCCAACGCTTGGTGAGATGCGCTGATGCCATGCGCCTTGGCCTCGTCCAGATATTCGAAAGCCGCCAAGGCGCTTTGCAGGGTTTCGATGGCGAGGCCCCCTATTTTCTGAATGTCATCCAGCGAACAATTTTCAGGATCGTTGCCCTCATTGGAATGAAGATAGATGACAAAATTAGCGAGTTTAGCGGCTTCATCGCCGATACGTTCGAGGTTGTTGATCACTCGCGAACTTGTCATGACCGACCTGAGGTCTTTCGCCACCGGGCATCGTTTCGCCAGAAGGGTGAAAATCGCGGTGTCGGCATCGACTTCCATCTCATTCACCACCCGCTCGCGATCGATGAGTTCCTCGGCCAATGGCAAATCCCTTTTCTCGAGTGCTTCCAATGCCATGCATAGCTGGTTCAATACCAGCTCGCCCATCTCCACGACCATGAAATGCAGGTTGTTGAGTTCATCGTCGAAACGATGAACGATGTGCCGCTCGGAAAAGTCGTTCATCATCGATTATCCAAAATGTCCGGTAATATAACCTTCGGTTAGCTCATGGGTCGGTTTGGTGAAAATCTGTTCCGTGCTCCCGACCTCGATGATTTTGCCTAGATGAAAATAGGCCGTGCGGTCGGAAACCCGCGCCGCCTGCTGCATCGAATGGGTGACAATGACGATAGTGTATTGCTTGCCCAATTCATCGATCAATTGTTCGATTCTTGCCGTCGCGATGGGATCCAGCGCGGAACAGGGTTCGTCCATCAAGATCACTTCCGGGTTGACGGCAATGGCGCGGGCGATGCACAAACGCTGTTGTTGACCGCCCGACAATCCCGTACCGCTTTGCGCCAGACGGTCCTTGACTTCTTCCCATAAACCGGCTTTCCGCAACGAGGTTTCCACGATCGCGTCCAGTTCCTGTTTGGTGTGAGCAAGTCCATGCAGCCTGGGCGCCATGGCGACATTTTCGAAAATGCTTTTGGGAAACGGATTGGGCTTTTGGAAGACCATGCCGACCCGGACACGCAATGGCACCACATCCATGTCCTTGCTGTAGATGTTCTGATCATCCAGGGTGATTTCACCACTCACACGGCATCCATGAATGGTGTCGTTCATGCGGTTCAGGCAGCGCAGCAGGGTGGATTTGCCACAACCGGAAGGCCCGATCAAGGCGAGCACCTCGTTGGGCATGATGTCCAGGTTGACATCCTGTATTGCGTGCTTTTCGCCATAATAGACGTTCACATGGCTGCATTTCATGCGCGGCAATCCTCGCACGAGCACTTCCTCTCCCCCATGAGAGGGGTTGAACGTGAACGATGTTGCCGGAAGCTTCAATTCTAGAACCGACATGACAAACTCTGGGTCGAGAAGATTTTATACCCTGGCGCGGGATGGTTCGGGCATATTAGAGTTGTTCCCGCTGTTAGCTTTATATAAATCAAACTGATAACGAAATTTTGACAGTATTCGCAAGCGTTTTTTGCTCCTTTGAAGCTCAAAGAAGCCGAGAAGGCTTGATTTTCAAGGGCTGCACGCCGGGAACAACTCTATTATAGAATACGAATGCTCGTACCTTGTTACGGTTTGATGAAACGATCGTGAATAGAGTCTTGCACCGGTTTCGGTTTTCCCGACGCCTTGGGCCGATCAGACATAGATTGGTGCCATCTTGCGCCAAGCCGACCCGCGATGGGCTCTGCCGTCCCAGATGTGCAGCTGGTTGCGTATGCCTTTCTCCCACATCATCCGGCTCAAATGGAGGTTATTGTCCAGGAAGGGATCCTCCCTGCCTATGGTGAGAATGATGTCCATGTTGCGCAGTGCGTCGAGCCGGTGTTCGCATTGCAGGTTCGACAGGAAATGACTGGGGGTATGGAAATAGATGTTCTCGTCGTAATAACCGTCGAACAGATCCCTGAATGACTCCACATTCAAGGTGAGATCATACCGCCCCGAGAAAGCGCTGAGCTTTTGGAACAAATGCGGATGCCGCAAAGCGATGTTAGCCGCATGGAACGCCCCAAGGCTGACGCCGTGGGAGATCGTGCAAGGATGGCTGTTGATGGAAGCCATCAATGGCATGACTTCGGCCAATATATACGATTCGAACTGGATGTGCCGGCGAATGCGGTCGGCAGGTTGCCGCCAAAAACAGTAGAAGCTTTCGTGGTCGACGCTGTCCACGCAGAACAATTGAATCTGACCGGCATGGATCTTATGCGCCAGCGACTTGACTATTCCGATATTTTCGTATTCGTAAAACCGCCCATCCCGGGTCGGGAATACCAATACCTTGGCGCCGCCATGGCCGAAAATCAGCAATTCCATGTCACGCTCCATGCGCTGACTGTACCAGCAATGATATTCTCGTTTCATAGAAAATTGAAAAAACGTTGCAGGTTCACCAATAAACGCGTTTCTTGCTCCGGCTGACCTGGGTAATCAAAGTGCCCGGCGAACAATACGAACAACTCCTTGGGACAAGCCAGGGCATTGTAAACGGCAAACTGTCCGGGCGGAGCCACGACGGGATCGAAAAGGGCCGCCGCCACATGCACTGGGACCTTGCAATGCCGAGCGGCCAGAGCAGCATCGTAATATTGCAATGTTTCCATCACATGACCGTATTTGCGGTCGAACTGTGTCACCGCATCGCCGCTGCCAACGGTGGGCAAGTTCAAGCGCAGGGATTGATGCCCGAAGCTGGGAATATTCAGATGCCCGCGCCGAATGCGCTCATCCCATGACAAGGCCATGGCTCCGATGCCTCCCCCGAAGCTGATCCCTAGGTAACCGATATGGCCTATGGTGGCGGGAAACAGTTGCTGCAAGACGGTAACCCCGATCCATAAATCGTCCACACATCCGCCGAGGATATAGCGATCCGCTTTATCGATGTCATGCAGCACATGGAAAACCGGGTTATCGGAAACATCGGCTCGCCGGCTGCGCGACAACCCGCGGAAACAGGGAAAAAGCAAAGCCGCTTCCTCGATGGGCAGGTGATAATCGGGGCGATCCCGCCCACCGTAGCCATGCCCCACCACCACGGCTCGTTTTACCTCGCCCAGTTTGGGTTTTAGCAACCATCCGCCGATCCTGAAGCCATCGGTTGAGCGGTATTCGATGTCTTTTACATCGAACTTGGGATGCGCCTGGCGGCTCTCGAGCAAGACCGGAGTAGGATCCACCTGCAGGGCTCTGGCCAGGCGGGATTGCCAAAAGGATGAAAAATCCACGGGTTCTCGTGGCGGCAGAATCCTCAGCAATGCCTCCAAGGTCTTGCCGTAGGTCGGGTCGAAGGGATATCGGTGTGAAAACATGATTGTCGTTGCAAGATTGAAACGAGTCGAGTGCGCGATGCAAGGTAGTCTGTGACAGGGGGATGTTTTTTCGAATAAAGCCTGTGATATTTCATCCCATCGGGTTTGCCTTGGCAATAACGGAGTTATACCGGCTCGACCGAAGCGTGACAGAGTTGCCCTTACTCGGCTTCCTCGCACGTAAGCGCAAATCGATTGTAATGATCATTTAACATTTGCAAATCCGGCATCGTTCCCATATAATTCCTTTCATCGACGCGGGGTGGAGCAGTCTGGTAGCTCGTCGGGCTCATAACCCGAAGGTCATAGGTTCAAATCCTGTCCCCGCTACCAAGAAAATCAAAGGCTTACAGGCTTCGGCTTGTAAGCCTTTTCGCTTTATGGATTCCATGTAACCACCATGTAACCCGATTTCAATAGAATATGAACTTCCGTTATCCATTGCCTTCATCAAGACAGACAGTAAGGGGGGTAACCCGTCTCCCGCGCCACAGTTCCTGTGCTTTCCGCGTCTTGCTGCACAGATGCCTGCAATAATGCACATTTTTAGGTCATATAAGCGGTTGATTCCAAATGGATAGCGGGCGACGGGTTACACCCGACAGCAAGAAAGCGCCACCCATAGCGGGTATTGTCGCCGTGGGCATCCAGCAGTTGCATGGCGTTGCCAGGCTCGCTCAGCGGCCTCGTGCTGGCGGCCCCGTCTCTGGCATCCGTACCGGCTAAGGTAGGCGCGGCGAATGTTAGGGTATCGGGGTCATCGCGCCCAATGCTTGCTCGATGCGAATCCGTACCGTATCCAGTCCTTGCGCCTGGTGCATATCGTTGAAGTCGTTATCCCCGGGAGGAAACACCACTCCAGCCTCCGCCGCCTGTTCCGCTTTCGCTCGGCCAGGGTTACTGGCAGAGCGAAAGCGCTATGTTCCTGGCTCCCCGAAGATCAGTCGGGCTCGGTAGTCGTCGTTGAGCAGGGCGTGGCGCTTGCGGCGGCGCAGGCTGATATTGGACGGGGCGTTGCGGCGGATGACGTTGAGCGCCATGCGCCCGACCCGCGCCAAGTTCTCGGCCGAAGGGTCCTTCCTCGCCCGATTGGCGTCCTCGCCGAACTGCACGCCCAGCACCCCGTGTTGTCCGTTCTCGATCCCCCAGTGGCCCCGTGCCGCCTCGGCAAAACAGATCGGAAGAGCA
>JAQTSI010000234.1 GCA_028711365.1 Methylococcaceae bacterium | reverse complement strand
AGCTTGGGTAGGTTCCAGACTCGTGCAACTTCCGGTCGCTTTCCTCGGCCGTGATGGCCTGGGTGCCCGCCGGGGGACGATAACCGTAACGCGTTTGTCCCGACTCGTCGACCCACTGGTAAAGCGTACCCGCCGTGGAGGTCAAAGCTAAACCCCAGAAGATCAGCCCGGCAAGAATTATCCTACTCATCATCCCGGTTCATGCTCCATGATCAAGTCGAGAATCGAGTTCTTGCCTTGCACCTCTCGCGCCGCCGACTCGAGCCGGTCCATGATCCCATCCACGGCAGGATCGGTCAGATGGGCGACGTTCGGCAGGTTGTGGTCCTGAAGGGTCGAACGCAAGGCCGAAAATACCTCCGTCAGGCGGATGGCCGCAAGATCGCGGGCCGGCGTGTAGACTCGCTCCTCACCCTCCTGCGCCATCAGCAACCCCTGGGTACGCAAGAGTTGCAACAGTTCCTCCAGACAATCCTCCGGCAATGCCAGACAGTCGGCCAACTCCGCTTCCGTCCAAGGCGCCTCGCCGCGATAAAAACGCCGTCCGATCAACAGCATGATCAGCAAACCCGCGCGTTCGAACACGGCTCCCCGCAGGCGGATTCGACCGCGACGCCAATTCAGATGACGAGGATTTTGATAATAGAAGCAAACCTGCATCCCGAACAAGACGATCAGCCAGCTCACATAAAGCCAGATCATGAACAGCACCAGGATGGCGAAGCTGGAATAGACCGCGGGATACTGGGTCGAGCCGGAAACGAAAGCGCCAAAAATCCAGCCCGCCGCTTTCCATAGCAAGCCCGCGCACAAGCCGCCCAAAATCGCGGCATCGGTCTTGACCGTCGCATTGGGAAGAAACCGGTAAACGAATGCGAAAGCGGCAACGATGAAAAGATACGGCAGGAGGGCCAGGAAAATCGGTGAAACCAGGCTAAGCAGCCCACCGCGGTCGAATAATCCGATCATCTCCGCGAAGGCGGAAAACACGAGCAAAGGTCCGATCAGGATGAAACTCAAATAATCGCCGAAGCGCCGCATCAAACTGCGGGCGGATGGCCTTCGCCAGATATGGTTGAATGATTCCTCGACTTTCGCCAATAGGGAAACGCTGGTGTACAGCAGGGTCATGAAGCCGACGAAACCCAACACCCCCACTTCCAGATGCCTGACCGAATCGAGGATACGCGCGGCAACCGTCTTGTCGCCTAGAGGCTGCAAGATTTCGAGCAGGAAAGGCTCCAGATAGCGATCCGCGCCAAAGGCCTTCAAAACCGAGAAGCTCACCGCGAGCAGGGGGATCAGGGCCAGCAAGCTGGTGTAAACCAGGCTCATGGCGCGATAGTCCAAGCCCTCCTCCTTGATCTCGAGGAGGATCATGCCAATGGCCCGCAACAGCCCAGCTAATCTGGATTGATAGGACTCTACCCCCCTTGGCATTGGCTCAACTGCTGCCGATAGCGCGAGGCCGTCGCGGCGACCTTGCGGGCGACGTTCTGCAGCCAAGGTTTGCCACGCCAACTTCCCTTTTGGAAACCGCCTTGGCCTTCATGGTAGGCCAGGTATTGATGGTAGGCATCGTTTTTGGGGATTCCCAGTCGGGTGGTGGATTGTTGCGCATACCAGCCGATGAAATCGGTCACATCGGCGAAATCATCCCGGTCGGCTTGCGAACGGGTCGTTTTCTCCCGGTACCAATCCCAGGTTTCGTCCTTGGCCTGGCCGAAACCATAGGCGCTGGAACTGCGCCATAGCGGAATGCCGAGAAATGTGACACGAGGGGGACGGGCGTCTTCCACGAAGGAAGATTCCTGATTGATGATCGCCATCTGCACCGGGATCGAAACCCCCCATTTCCGGGCGGAATCGCGCGCGCTGGCGTACCAGCCGTCCCTCTCCTCGAATATCCTGCAAATGTCGGCGGTATTGCGCGGCGGAGAGGAGGCGCATCCCGCCTGTAAAACCATCATGATCAAGAGCAAGCTGTTTTTCACACCCAACCACCCTGGCTATCGACATTGGTTTGATCCAAGTCAAAAAGCAAATTCTAATCTTCCGTAGTATACCCATCACCGAATGATTAAAGGCTCTCAACCTACCGTATTTCATCCGGTGTAAGTTATATTCCTCTTGATTATCCTCTGGGATGGTGTGTGCGGGTTGCTTGCAATAAGCAACCCGCTTTTTTTATGCCTAATGCTGCTCGGCAGGCTTGCCCAGATTGCCGGATCCTTCCATCTTGCTGTCCTGGGAACTCCGGCCACCCTGTCCTCCGTTCGGTGGCGTGGTGTCCTCCCAGTTTTCCGGCGGGCGGGGGATTTTCCCTTCCATGATGTCGTCGATTTGCAGGCGGTCGATGGTTTCGTATTTCACCAGGGCGTCGGCCATGACATGCATCTTGTCCATGTTTTCCCGCAGGATGCCTTCCGACCGTTCGTAGTTGCGGTCGATCACCGAACGAATTTCCTCGTCGATGAGATGGGCGGTTTCCTCCGACACCGACTTGTGCTTGGTGACGGAACGACCCAGGAACACCTCTCCTTCTTCTTCCATGTAAGCCAAAGGCCCCAGGCGCTCGGACAATCCCCAGCGGGTCACCATGTTTCTCGCCAGATTGGTGGCTCGCTCGATGTCGTTGGAGGCACCCGTGGTCACTTTCTCCTTGCCGAAGGTCAATTCTTCTGCGATGCGTCCCCCGAACAGGCTGGAAATCTGGCTCTCCAGTTTCTGCTTGCTGGCGCTGTACTGATCGCGCTCGGGCAGGAACATGGTGATCCCCAAAGCCCGTCCACGCGGCATGATGCTGACCTTGTAGACCGGGTCATGCTCCGGCACCAGGCGGCCGACGATGGCATGGCCGGCTTCATGGTAGGCGGTGAGCCGCTTCTCCTCGTCGGTCATCACCATGGACTTGCGTTCCGCCCCCATGAGGATCTTGTCCTTGGCTTTTTCGAAGTCTTCCATTTCCACCACTCGCTTGTTCTTGCGGGCGGCGAACAGGGCGGCCTCGTTGACCAGGTTGGCCAGATCCGCGCCGGAAAAGCCGGGAGCGCCGCGGGCCAGGTATTTGACTTCCACATTGTCGGCACAGGGCACGCGCTTGATGTGGACTTTCAGGATCTGTTCGCGACCCCGCACGTCGGGTAAGCCCACCACGATCTGGCGGTCGAAACGCCCCGGACGCAACAGGGCGGGATCGAGCACGTCGGGACGGTTGGTGGCGGCGATGACGATGATGCCTTCATTGCCCTCGAAGCCGTCCATTTCCACCAGCAACTGATTCAGGGTCTGCTCACGTTCGTCGTGACCACCGCCCAAACCCGCGCCGCGATGCCGCCCCACCGCGTCGATCTCATCGATGAAGATGATGCAGGGCGCATGCTTCTTGGCCTGCTCGAACATGTCGCGCACGCGGGAAGCGCCCACGCCCACGAACATTTCGACGAAATCCGAGCCGGAAATCGTGAAGAACGGCACCTTGGCCTCGCCGGCGATGGCGCGGGCCAGCAGGGTCTTGCCGGTACCCGGGGGGCCGACCATCAAGGCGCCGCGAGGAATCTTGCCGCCCAGCTTCTGAAATTTGCTCGGGTCTTTTAGGAAATCGACCATTTCGGTGACATCTTCCTTGGCCTCGTCACAGCCGGCCACATCGGCGAAAGTGACCTTGACCTGGTCTTCCTCCAACAAGCGCGCGCGGCTCTTGCCGAAGGACATGGCGCCGCGCCCCCCACCCCCGCCCTGCATCTGGCGTATGAAAAAAATCCACACGGCGATGAACAGCAACATGGGGAACCAGGAAATCAATATCTGCATCCAGAAAGACTGCTGCTCGGGAGGTTGAGCCTTGATTTCCACATGATTCTTGAGCAGATCGTCCACCAGATGCGGATCATCCGGGCTGTAAGTGGCGAACTTCTCCCCCGAACCCAGCATGCCCCGAACGACCAGGCCCTCGATGGTGACCTGTTTCACCTGGCCTTCATTCACCTGGGAAAGGAACTGGGAATAGGAAATCGAGTTGTCGGATGATTTGCGGGAGCCGACATTATTGAACACGGACATCAGCACGACGGCGATGACCACCCACAGTATGATGTTTTTTAGCATATCGTTCACTGAACACTCCCTTCATCGGATGAGGTTCCGATTTAATACTTTAGCAATCTTATCAGGATAAAGCCTGGCCGACATCTTTTTCCCGCTTCCCTGAAAGGCAAGCTCAGCCGCCTTCCGGCCTAGGGAGCTTAAGCGCTCTTGAACCCCTTGGCCACGAGATAGACCTCGCGGCTGCGATCACGGGAAGCTTTGGGTTTGCGGTTTGCCACACTGGCGAAAGACAGTCTCGCCGCTCGCTGGTATTCGTCGAAGCCTGCCCCCATGAACAATTTCACCACGAACGAGCCGCCCGGCCTCAGCACCCGGCAAGCAGTATCCAGGGCCAATTCCGCCAGGTACATGGCGCGCGCCTGGTCCACCACGCGGGTTCCGCTCATGTTGGGGGCCATGTCGGAAAGCACCAGATCCATCGGGCTGCCCTGCAATTCGTCCAGCAACTGGTTCAACACGGCTTCTTCTTGAAAATCGCCCTGGATGAATGTCACGCCGGCCAAAGCTTCCATCGGAAGGATATCCAAGGCTATAATTTTCCCGCTTTTTCCGATCACTCCCGCCGCATATTGCGACCAACCGCCGGGCGCGGCTCCCAGATCGACGACGGTCATGCCAGGTTTGAGCAGGCGGTCGCGAGATTGAATTTCTTCCAGCTTGAACACCGCCCGCGAACGAAACCCCCGTTCCTGAGCCAGTTTGACATATTCATCGGAAAAATGTTCGGCCAACCACCGCTGACTGCTCGTGCTTCGCGCCATTGCCTGTCGGCCCCCACTTTTAGTAAACCAGGAGAAACGATTGAAATCGGATCTAAAAAAACAACTTCGCGCCCGAGCCCATGCCCTCAGCCCCGTCGTCATCACCGGCCAGGCGGGAATCAGCCCGGCGGTCTTGAACGAAATCGTTCAGGCCCTGGACCATCATGAATTGATCAAGGTCAGGATCAATGCGGAAGACCGGGACCAGCGCCGCGAGATGAGCGAATATATTTGCGCGCAGACCGGGGCCGAGTTGATTCAGTCCATCGGCCATATCGTCACCTTATATCTGAAGAACCCGGAAAAACCGTAGGTTAACCAAAGGGTTTGCCATTCGCCCTGCCCCATCAAGGATCGGATCACTAAACGTATTTCACCGCGCGTATCTCGTATTCCCGATCCCCGCCGGGCGCCTTGACCGTCACCACATCCTCCTCGTGCTTGCCGACCAGGGCGCGGGCAATAGGAGAGGTGATGGAAATGCGCCCTTCCTTGATGTCGGCCTCGTCCTCGCCGACGATTTGATAGCACACCACTTGTTCGGTATCCAGGTCTTCCAGTTCCACCGTCGCCCCGAACACCACCTTGCCGTCGACGTGATTCAACTTGGTCACGTCGATGATCTGGCAATTGGAGAGCTTGGCTTCGATCTCCTTGATGCGTCCCTCGGAAAACCCCTGCTGTTCGCGCGCCGCATGATACTCGGCATTTTCCTTCAAATCGCCATGGGCTCGGGCCTCGGCGATGGCCGCGATGATGCGCGGACGAACCACACTCTTGAGATGAGCCAGCTCTTCGCGCAGCTTTTCGGCTCCCTTCACGGTAATAGGCACTTTCTTCATGTTTTTTCTGTTGTTTACCAGCTCTTATGTAAGTCCTGGAGACGATTGACGCCACCGGAATGTAATTCGTCCAAGCCCAGACAAGTGGCCCAGGCACCGGACAGCGTGGTGGTGTAGGTCACTTGCTGCTGCAGGGCCTGCCTTCGGATGGTGAAGGAATCGGCGATGGCTTTCTTGCCCTCGGTGGTATTGATGATGAACTGAACTTCAGCATTCTTGATCATATCCACGATATGGGGGCGGCCTTCGTTGACCTTGAAAACCCGCTTGCAGGCGATTCCGGCTTCGTTGATCACCTGCGCCGTCCCGCCGGTGGCCACCAACTGGAAACCCTGTTCGGCCAGTTTGCGGGCAATGGGGGCGATTTTCAGCTTGTCGGCATCGCGTATGCTGATGAACACCACCCCACCTTGAGGCAGTTTCACGCTCGCCGCCCGTTGAGCCTTGGCATAGGCCTCGCCGAAGCTCGCCCCCACCCCCATGACCTCGCCGGTGGATTTCATCTCGGGCCCCAGCAAGGGATCGACGCCGGGGAACTTGATGAACGGGAACACCGCCTCCTTCACCGAATAATAACCCGGGATGCGCTCCTCGATCACCCCCTGCTCGTCCAGGCTCTTGCCCACCATGCAGCGGGCTGCGATCTTGGCCAGGGGATAGCCGGTGGCTTTGGATACGAAAGGCGCCGTACGCGAAGCCCTGGGGTTCACTTCGAGGATGTAGATTTCATCGCCCTGAACGGCAAACTGGGTATTCATCAGTCCCACTACGCCCAGGGACTCGGCCAACAGTTTCACCTGCCCGCGGATGCGGTGCTGGATATCCTGCGCCAGATCATAAGGCGGGATCGAGCAGGCGGAATCGCCGGAATGTACGCCGGCCTGCTCGATATGCTGCATCACGCCGCCGATGAGCACCCGCTGGCCATCGCAGACCGCATCCACGTCCATTTCCACGGCGTCGTCGAGGAAACGGTCCAGCAGCACCGGCGACTCGTTGGAGACGCTCACCGCCTCGCGCATGTAACGCCGCAGATCGTCATCATTGAAGACGATTTCCATGGCCCTCCCGCCCAACACATAGGAAGGGCGCACCACCAAGGGATAGCCGATCTCGTGGGCGCGGAGAATGGCTTCTTCCTGCGAACGGGCGGTGCGGTTGGGCGGTTGCTTGAGCCCCAGCCGGTCCACCAGTTTCTGGAAGCGCTCGCGGTCTTCCGCCAGGTCGATGGAATCCGGCGTCGTGCCGATGATGGGCGCACCGGCGGCTTCCAGGGCCCGGGCCAGCTTCAGCGGGGTCTGGCCGCCATATTGCACGATGATGCCGGTGGGTTTTTCCAGATGGATGATTTCCAGCACGTCTTCCAGGGTCAAAGGCTCGAAATACAGCCGGTCGGAGGTGTCGAAATCGGTGGAAACCGTCTCCGGATTACAGTTGATCATGATGGTTTCAAAACCATCCTCGCGCAAGGCCATGGCGGCATGCACGCAGCAATAGTCGAACTCGATGCCCTGGCCGATGCGGTTGGGCCCGCCGCCCAGCACGATGATTTTCTGCCTGTCACTGGGCGCGGCCTCGCACTCTTCCTCGTAGGTGGAATAGAGATAGGCCGTGCTGGAGGCGAATTCCGCCGCGCAGGAATCGATGCGCTTGTAGACCGGGCGGATTCCGAGCTTGTGGCGCACCGCACGCACTTCCGCTTCACCGCTGTCCAACAAGCGCGCCAGCCTGGAATCGGAGAAACCTTTACGCTTCAACTCGAAGATTTCCTTCAGGCTGAGGGTCGCGAGCGTCCGTTTGGCGAGGGATTTTTCTTCCTCGATCAGCTCTTCGATCTGGGCCAGGAACCAGGGGTCGATCTTGCTGTATTCCTGGACCTGTTCCAGGCTCCAACCGGCGCGGAAGGCGTCGGCGACGTAAAAGATCCGCTCCGGGCCGGCATGGCGCAATTCGCGGCGGAGAATCTCTTCGCTTTCCTCTCCCTTGACATCGAGCTTGGGCGACAATCCGTCGACGCCGGTCTCCAGACTCCTCAAGGCCTTCTGCAGGGACTCCTGGAAGGTGCGGCCGATGGCCATGGCCTCGCCCACCGACTTCATCTGCGTCGTCGAATGGCTGTCCGCCTGCGGGAACTTCTCGAAAGCGAAGTGCGGAACCTTGGTGACCACGTAATCGATGCTGGGTTCGAAAGAAGCCGGCGTGGCCCCGCCGGTGATCTCGTTCGTCTGCTCGTCCAGGGTATAACCCACCGCCAGCTTGGCGGCGACCTTGGCGATGGGAAA
>JAQTSI010000233.1 GCA_028711365.1 Methylococcaceae bacterium | reverse complement strand
GACCCGAATCCTATATCGAGATCAACAATTTCTATACCCTCACCGTGTACGAGAAAGGCGCGGAAGTGGTGCGCATGCTCCACACCCTGTTGGGTAGGGAGGGATTTCGCAAAGGATGCGACCTTTATTTCTCCCGACACGACGGTCAGGCGGTGAGCTGCGACGATTTCGTCCAGTCCATGGAGGACGCCAATGGCGTGGATCTTGGCCGGTTCCGCCGCTGGTATGGTCAGGCGGGCACGCCGGAAATTTTCATCGACGGCGATTATGACGCCAGGACGCAAAGCCTGACGCTGACGGTGCGGCAGAGTTGCCCGCCCACGCCGGGCCAGGCGGTGAAAGAGCCCATGCATATTCCAGTGAGTCTGGGTTTGATCGGCCCGGACGGCTCCGATTATCCGTTGCAGTTGGAGGGCGAGACGGAAGCGGGACCTGCGACCAGGATACTGGAGCTGAAAGAGGCCCAGCAGAGCTTCCGTTTCGTCAAACTGCCAAGTCGACCGGTGATCTCGGCGTTGAGGGGTTTTTCCGCGCCGGTGCGGATGCATCTGCACCACAGCTACGAGGATCTGGCCTTCCTGCTGGCGCATGACAGTGACCCTTTCAACCGCTGGGATGCGGGGCAGACGCTGACCAGTCGAATCATATTGAATCGGGTGGAGCAACTCATCGAGGGCGAGCATCCGAGAAAAGCCGATCCGCACCTGGTGGAGGCCTACCGCAAAGTGCTGGGCCAGGATTGGGGGGATCTTTCCTATCTGGCGCTGCTGCTGACCCTGCCTTCGGTGGATTATGTCAGCGCCATGATGAAGATCATAGACCCCGACGCCGTTCATGCCGCCCGTCAAAAAGTGAAGCTGGAAATCGCCACCTCCCTGGAAAGCGAATTGCTGGCCCTGTACGAAGCTCACCATCGCGACGAATCGGGGCGCTTCGATGCCGATGCCATCGGCAGGCGCAAACTGAAAAATACCTGTCTGGGATTTTTGAGCGAATTGGATACGGCGGAAGTTCGTTCCCTCTGTGTGCGCCAGTTCTACGAGGCGCGCAACATGACCGATCAGGTTTCGGCTTTGGCCTGTATCGTCAATAGCCATAATCCGGAAAAATCCGCCTGTCTCGAGGCCTTTTACCAGCAATGGAAAGACGAAGACCTGGTGGTCGACAAATGGTTTGCGCTCCAGGCTTCCTGCCATCTGCCGGGAGCGCTTCAGGTGGTGCACAGCCTGTTGGGGCATCCTGCTTTCGACAGCAAATCACCAAACCGGGCGCGTTCTCTGATCACCTCCTTCAGCCAGAATAATCCGGTCAATTTCCACGCTTTGGATGGCGAGGGTTACCGTTTCCTCGGCAATCAGGTCGTCGCTTTCGACGCCTTCAACCCCCAGGTCGCCTCCCGCATGCTCGCGGGGTTCAGCCAATGGCGCCGTTACGACGAGGTCCGACAAGGGCTCATGTGCGAGCAGCTGCAGCGCATCGCCGGAACCGAGGGGATTTCCAGGGATGTTTACGAAGTGGCGAGCAAGAGTTTGGCTTGATAGCCGCTTAATGAAGGGACAGGCACGGTTCCAGCTTGCTGGTCTCCTGATGTCGGATTCGATAGAGGATCTTGCAAGGCGAGACGAAAAAGTCGATGGCGCCCAACACGTTTTTATCGGGCGAACGCCGATTTCCCCAAAAATCGACCGTCTCGCCTGCCGGCAGGCTCGAGGCCAGGAGAATATTCCGATCGCTAACATCGGGGGTCAGATCGCCCATCGCGAGGGTTGGGAATAACTCTTCCATTTTATGGGTGCCTAATCCCAAGCCGGTATTTCCCAGGCGGGTAAAAAAGCCATCGATGATGCCCTGCCAATAGCGAACGGTTTCGGGGCTCACCCAATTGGGAAACTTGCTATCATAATCCGATATGCGATGCTTTAACCGAGCCGATACGACAGGCAAGACCATACCCAGTTCGGTGCCGAATACCAGGTTATCGGTGGATTCGATCCGGCCCCCTTCGCGCTCGCGTAGCGCGCTCGAGAGGATGTTGTTGACTACCTTGGCGCTGCTTTGCGGAAATCTGACATCGATGCCCAAGGTGGACAGCAGGGTATTGTGCTCGATCAGGCTATCCTGTGCCCGATTGAGGTAGATACCCACATCCGAGCATTGCAGGATGACATTGTTTCGGATCACGCCATGGCTGTGCTCATAAGTGCAATCCTTGTTGGCGCAGAATTCCTGTCCTGTTCCGCCGCCTCCCAATGATATACCTATCCGGATGCCTTCCCCTGTGACCGATTTTTCACAGATCACCAGGTTTCGTTCGATGAGGCCGTTATGGGAATTGCCTTTTAGAAACAGGCCGTAACTGGTCCGATCGCTTAATTCCTTGGAGAAGTCCGCAATATAGTTTCCACGCAAGATCCAGCCATCGCCGCCGACGATATCGATCACCGTGACGGAAGAGTCGGTTTGTCTCGTCGACTCGTTGAATAGATCATTGTTTTCCAAAACCCCGAAACTCGGAAACCCCTGTTCATCGCCGTTAACCTTGATGTGGGAGTTGAAATTGACGATGACATTGCCGCGCAGAATGGCATGATCGGCGGCTCCGGTGAGATGGAACGCATGTTCGGAGTTTTCCGTGCCTCTGATGACCAGATTCTCGAATACCCAATAGGGATGGTGAACGGAAATCGCTTCAACTCCATTCGCTACGAGTATGGCCGTGGATGGGATCATGGCCTTGACCGTGATCGGCTGGTCTTCGCTGCCGCCCGTGCGGGTATCCATGCGGTAGATAGGGTAGGTTCCCGGAGCCAGGATTATTTCGGTGCCGGCGGATGAGGTCTCCATGGCTTGTGTGAGTTCATGGCTGTCATGCACAATGCGCTCATGGGTTTCGGCATGGCATCTCGCCGCATAAGGAATCGAAGCCATGAGCGGGACCAGGATCCACCGAAACAGGCTGCCGATATCACGGGTCGTTTGTGTTCGCAAAGGGTTGCTGCTCATTATTCTTCGACGGGTCGTGATTTCTAGCCTATCGGGAAGGTTTGTTTTCGGTCATGCAATCCGTTTTTGCAGGGGAAGTCAAGTCTGACTTAAGGAAACCGAATGCGCCTTCGGACCGAAGCCATGACTTCGGCCAGGGTAAAAAATGCGTTGCGGTCGGGCGCTACAGCGCATTTTTTCTCGCCAGGAATGGTCAGTCGCTGCTGTCCGCGTTTGCAGCGAAGGAAGGATGGCTTAAACTAGCCCAAGCACTTAATCTCTCCATACTCCGGAATAGGGCTCATGGCGAAAAAAACTCCAAGTTCAGAAACAAAGCAGAAAAAGATCGATTCTCCCGCTTCGGCGAAGACGAAGGTTTCCGCCGCTGTGCTGGATACCGCCAAGACAGTTAAAAGCAAGGCGAAACAGGAAAAGCCTAAATCAGAGGCCGTTTTATCCGCCAAACCGGGTTTGAATCCATTGCCGCCCGATCTGCCGGAATCATCCGTGACCGCCGCTTCGAGCAAGAGCGATGCGTCGCCGACTAAGCCGCAAGAGACCTCCAAGCCCGTTGAACCGAAATCCGCGCCAGCCGATGCGGCGACGAAGAAATCGTTTTCGGGCAGGAAACAAGCCGGCGCAGAGGCCGCGAGCGTGGCGGCCGAAACGACTGCCGAAGCCGCGGAAGTCAAATCGCCACCCGAGCCCACGCCCATCCCGGTTGAGCCTGATAGGCTCGTCGAGGCCGAATTCGTGGCGAGACAGCCGCCGCTGCCGCTGGAGGAATTCGAGGATGCAGCCGATAAGCTGGAGCTATTGCGGGAAGTGGAGGCGCAGTTCGACGAATTGTCGTTGAATGACGATAGAATTGCCGATGAGGCGCCTAGGATCGAAGAAACCGAGATCCTACATGAGCCCGAACCTGCCATCGAGCCCGAGCCCTTCCATTTTCAGGCTCCGGAACCGGAATACCAACCACAAGGCCCAGTCATTCCTTCCATGTACATCGTGCAAATTACCCCGGAAATCGCCCCCGCGGCTAAAGTGGGAGGACTCGCGGACGTGGTGTTCGGACTCTCCAACGAGTTGGAGCTTCGCGGCAATCATGTGGAGATCATCCTGCCGAAATACGATTGCCTGCGCTATGACCATATCTGGGGGCTGTGCGAGACCTACAACGATTTGTGGGTGCCCTGGTTCGGCGGGGCGATCCATTGCACGGTGTTTTTCGGTTTCGTCCATGGCCGAAAGTGTTTCTTCATCGAGCCGCATTCCGCCGACAATTTCTTCAACCGTGGTTGTATCTACGGATTCAAGGACGACGCCCTGCGCTTCGCTTTTTTTACCCGCGCCGCCTTGGAATTCATGTGGAAAACCGGCAAGAATCCGGAAATCATCCATTGCCACGATTGGCAAACGGCCCTGGTTCCCGTGTTGCTTTATGAAATCTATCAGCACTTGGGCCTGCGTCATCCGCGCGTCTGCTTCACCATCCATAATTTCAAGCACCAGGGCGTGGTCGGCGCACAGTTGCTGCACGCCACCGGCCTCAATCGGCCGGAGTTCTACTTTCACTATGACCGCATGCGGGACAACAAGAACCCCCATGCGCTCAATCTGATGAAGGCCGGGCTGGTTTATTCCAACTTCACCACTACGGTTTCGCCTCGCCATGCCATCGAGGCCAAGGACCAGGGGCAGGGTTTCGGGTTGGAGCCGACTTTGCATATTCACCATTCCAAGTTTGGCGGGGTGGTGAATGGCGTCGACTACTCTTTTTGGAATCCGGAAATCGATCCCCTCATCCCGGTTCATTACACCGCCGACTGCATCGAGGGCAAGTACGAGAACAAGCGCGCCCTGCGCCAGCGGCTGATGCTGGCCGATAACGAAAAACCCATCGTCGCCTTCGTCGGCCGGCTCGATCCGCAGAAGGGTCTGGAACTGGTGCGCCATGCCCTGTTCTACACCTTGCAACGGGGCGGGCAGTTCGTGTTGCTGGGATCGGGGCCCGAGGCCCAGATCAACAATTATTTCTGGAGCCTGAAGCATCAGTTGAACGACAATCCGGATTGCCACATCGAAGTCGGCTTCAACGAGGAATTGTCTCATCTGATCTATGCGGGCTCGGACATCATGGTGGTGCCCAGCCGCTTCGAACCTTGCGGCCTGACCCAGTTGATCTCCATGCGTTACGGTTCGATTCCCGTGGCGAGGGAAGTCGGCGGTCTGGCGGATACCGTGGTCGACAAGGATTTCTCCTGGAAGCCCCTGCACGAACGCAATGGCTATCTATTCCGCGATTACGACGGGCCGGGATTGGAATCTGCCCTGGGCCGGGCCATCAGCTGTTACTACGAATATCCCGAGCACTTCCGCGAATTGATCAAAAATGCCATGCGCTACGATTATTCGTGGAAAAATCCCGGCCAGGATTATCTCAATATCTACGATTATATCCGTGACAAATAGGATATCGAATGCGCATTTACAACTTGTTCCCGCTACTGGCAGGGCCGTTCAAGAACTGGAAACCGCACTTGGAACGGGCGGCGGAGATGGGGTTCAACTGGATCTTCGTCAACCCGATCCAGAAAACTGGCCGTTCCGGCAGCTTGTATTCCATCCAGGATTATTTCGCCATCAATCCGGTCCTGTTGAACCCTAGGTCCTCGATGCTCCCTGAAAAACAGATCAGGACGATGATCGATACCGCCGAAAAATTCGGGTTATCGATGATGGTCGATCTGGTCATCAACCATTGCGCTTACGATTCGGAGTTGCTTAAAGAGTACCCGCAATGGTTCGCCAAGGAGGGATCACGTATTGCCCATCCGTTCTGCACGCATGACGGGCAGAAAGTCGTCTGGCATGATCTGGCCAGTTTCGATCATCAACGTACCTCCGACCCCGAGGGGCTGTATCGGCATTGCCTGGCCGTGGTCCAGTATTTGATCGGTCTGGGTTTCAAGGGCTTTCGTTGTGATGCAGCCTATCAGATCCCTGCCGCTTTTTGGCGACGGCTGATCGAAGAGGTGAAACGCGAACACCCCGATACCGTTTTCGTCGCCGAAACCTTAGGCTGCAGCCCGGATCAGACCAAGGAAACCGCCCGCGCCGGCTTCGATTTCATCTTCAATAGCTCCAAGTGGTGGGATTTCGAGAGTCCCTGGTTGTTGGAGCAATACCACCTGACTCGCGCTACGACACCTTCCATCAGTTTCGCCGAGAGCCACGACACGCCCAGGCTGTTCGAGGAATGTCACGGCAATCTGGAGGCCATGAAACAGCGCTACCTGTTTTCGGCCCTGTTTTCGGCGGGGGTGATGATGCCGATGGGGTTCGAGTTTGGTTTCCGCAAACCCTTGCATGTGGTGGAAACCAAACCCACGGATTGGGAAGAGACCGAAGTGGATCTGACCACCTTCATCCGCGAGGTCAACCACATCAAGAGCCATCATCGGATTTTTCAGGAAGAAAGCATCACCGAGTTGTGGGGCTGTTCCAATCCTGCCGTCTTGCTGATGTGGAAAGCCTCCACTCAGGATTCGTCCCAGGCTTTGATCTTCCTCAACAAGGACCCCTGGAATCGGCAGCGCTTTTATCTGGACGATCTGCATCGATATGTGCAGACTGGGGCACCGCTGGTGGACGTGTCCGTGCAGTGGCCGATGGATTATTTACCCACGCCTTTCGATTACGAGTTGCTCCCCGGCATGGCGCGGATATTGGTGGCGGCGTGAACTTTTCCGGCAGGATGGGGTCATAGGCTCAAGTGTCGGGAACGACGCTGCTACTCGAACACTCCCTTTAGAGTAGCGATTCCATCCCGGCTCCCCCTAGCCGGGAATTCAAACACTCCGAAGCCGCCCCATTGGCTTCGGAGTTTTTTCTGCTCTGGCGACCCAGCCTTAAGGTAATGCCGGATTTTTTCACTCGGCACATCCCATTCCCAATCGAGCGGGTTTACCGTAAGGTTATACTTAGCCGCGGCGTTTTGATTGCCGTCAAAAACGGATTGTTTGAGAGGAAGAATGATGAGTGAGCTGATTGCGGGATTGATTCGGGCCGGTTTGAAGGGGATAGGCTTGCTGGGGGCGGCGATGATGCTCCTGGCGGCGCCCGCCGTGCAAGCGCAACTGAAACCGGGGCCCAATTTTACCATTTCCCTGCCGCCGGGCTCCAAGAGCGCCCCCGATGTCGCCACCAATCCCGGCAACGGGGAATATCTGGTGGTGTGGACCGATGGGCCGGCGGCGGATGGCAGCGGCAATTCCAATCGTATCCTGGGGCGCAGGGTGGCGAAGGATGGGGCATTCCAGGGTACGCCCTTCGTCGTTTCGCAGCGCGTCGTGAGCAATTCCAGTTTGGGCGGAATCAATGCCAAGGCCGCTTATAATTCCAAACGGAATGAGTATATCGTCGTTTATGAGCGGGAATATGACGGCAGTACGGAGAAAGGGATCTATGGGCAGCGTATCGGTACCGATGGCGCTTTAATCGGCAAGGAGTTCGCCATCGTGCAAGCCGACGGGCAGTTTGGCCCGGTGATCGCTTACAACGCCAATGCCGATCGTTACCAGGTGGCCTGGAAAAACAATGTAGGCCAGATTGTCGGTCTTCAACTCGATAATCTCGGCGCAGCGCTCAGCGGCATCGTTTTCCTGTCCCCGCAAAGCTCCAGCGCGAGCAATCCGGCCCTCGTATTCAATCCGAAAACGAACCGCTATCTGCTCGTGTTCGAAGCGGTTTCCCAAACCGTCTCGGATATCTTCGGACAAATCATCAATGCCGACGGAAGCCTGAATGGCGGAGTATTTGCCATCACCAACGCCCCGGAAAAACAGACTTCTCCCTCGCTTGTCGTCAATTCGACCGAAAATCGCTATGCCGTGATCTGGAGCGACAACCGGAAAACCCCATCCCCGGGTCTGGACGTCTATGGGCAACTACTGGACGCCAACGGACGGTTGATCAATGCCGACGGCAGTGCTTCGAGTTCCAATACGCTCATCCTGGAACATGCCTCCTCACCTTCGTTGGCGTATTCACCGACGG
>JAQTSI010000232.1 GCA_028711365.1 Methylococcaceae bacterium | reverse complement strand
CCAGCACCTGGAAATATTGAGGTATGTTTGAAAGCTCGGTCATGATTGCCCCCTTGCCATTGCCGAATTAACGAGGGCACATGCGCCTCGTTGAAGGATTCTAACTCATGGTGCTTGGCATCGTTCACTCGGATTTTCGGTTTCGAGACCTTATCGGCCAGTCAAATCGGGAAAAGAACTGCATGAACTGCCAGACCCTTTCAATCATCGATGAGACGCTTGCCCAAGCCGATGATCTCATCGACGGAATAGCCGAGCTGGCGATAAAATGCGATGACTTCGGCATTGGAGCTGCGGACCTGCAGATTGATCTTCGGGCAGCCACGCGCGATCAGCCGCCGCTCCACCTCCTGCATCAACCGGCGTCCCAGTGATTGCTGACGCCAGTCCGGCGCCACCGCCAGGTAATAGATTTGGCCGCGATGCCCATCGAAGCCGGCCATGACCGTAGCGATGAGTTCCTCCTCTTTGATTCCCACCAGAAACAACTCGGGTTGCTCGGTCAGTTTTCGCGCTATGTCCTTGTGCGGATCGTTCCAGGGCCGTGTCAGATCGCATCGTTCCCAAAGCGCGACGACATCGGCTTCATCCTCCGGCTGAAATGTCCTGATTTGCATGTCAGCCCGGCCGATTAATGATGCCGTCGAGCAGATCGACCATCCGGTCGATTTCCTCGCGGCTGACATTGAGAGCTGGCATGAAACGCAGCAGGTTCGGCCTGGGCGAGTTGAGTAAAAGACCGGTCGGCGCCAAGGCCAGGCCGGTCTTGACGATGGCCGGGCCGCGGTCGTCGGGCAGGATCAGTGCGCGCAACAGGCCCACACCCCGCTCGCCCGGGAAACCATGGCGATGGGCCAGATCCTGCAGCCGTTGCGACAGATAGGCGCCCATTGCAGTCACTTCCGCTAGGAAGCCGGGGGCAAGAATCCTGTTCAGCACGGCCAAGCCCACGGACGTCATCAGCGGATTGCCATTGTAGGTTCCACCCTGGTCCCCCGCTTCGAAACAGCAGACCGCCTCCTTGGCGAGTAGGGCCGACAAGGGAACGCCACCGCCGATGCCTTTGCCCAAGGTCATGATGTCAGGCTCGATGGGCGCATGCTGGTAGGCGAACAGCTTCCCGGTACGTCCGACCCCAGTCTGTACCTCGTCGGCGATCAGCAGCAGTTCCCTTTCCCGGGTGAGCCGCCTCAGCTCCTGCAGGAAAACCGGATCGGCGGGAATCACTCCGGCTTCCCCCTGTACGGGCTCCAGCATCACCGCCACGGTCCGATCGTCGATCAGCGCCCGGACGGAATCGATATCGTTGAGCCGGGCCTTGGGAAATCCGGAGACTTGGGGTGCGAACAAGGTATCCCAGCCCGGCTTGCCGGAAGCCGACATGGTGGCCAGGGTACGGCCATGAAAACCCTGCTCGAAGGTGATGATCTCGAAGGCGCCTCCCTTATGCTGTCGCCCCCATTTTCGCGCCAGCTTGATGGCTCCTTCGTTGGCCTCGGCGCCGCTGTTGGCGAAGAATACCCGGTCGAAGCAGGAATGTTGCGTCAACAGTTGGGCCAGCGCGACGGCCGGCTCATTGTAGAAAGCGGGGCTGGGATTGATCAGCTTCTGTGCCTGTTGCGCCAGTGCCTGGCGAATCTCCAAAGGGCTATGGCCCAAGGCGTTGACCGCCCAGCCCTGGATGAAATCCAGATATCGCTTGCCCGTCGAATCGAAGATCCAGGAGCCTTCCCCTCGCTCGAACACCAGTTCCGGACGGGGGGTGACGAACATCAGGGCATGGGTATTCAAATTTTCCGGTTTCATGGCGGGTGGTTTCCAAGCAATCATGTCTTCAAAGGATACTGTGAGGAAAGCGCCACATCAATCGTGTCGCCGAAAGTGTCGTCATCTTGCTCTGGCGATTCATCCAAAGGGGTATACTGCCGGGATGGAATCCTCCACCGGCAAGGATACTTTTTTCCATCGAGGTTCATCATGACCCAATCCATCATCGAACGCTTGCAAGCCTTCAACCAGGGACGGGATCCCGAGCGCCTGGCCTTGAAATACGGGAAGATGAGCCAGGATGCTTTCGCCTTCCTGCGCGGAAGCTGCCATCTCTTCTATGAGGACTGGCCGAAGGATACGCCCTTGGACGATACCCCCGCAGCCTGGATTTGCGGGGATTTGCACCTGGAGAATTTCGGCAGTTACAAAGGCGACAATCGCCTGGTTTATTTCGATATCAATGATTTCGACGAATCCGCCTTGGCGCCTGCTGCCTGGGATTTGGCGCGTTTTCTGACCAGCGTATGGGTCGCGGGTGAAACCCTAAAGTTCGACGACAAGCAATCCTTGTCGCTATGCCATGGCTTCATCGAGGCTTATGCTGCGGAATTGAGTGCGGGAAAGAGCCGCTGGATCGAGCGCTCGACTGCCGAAGGCATGATCAAGGATCTGTTGAAGGGGTTGAAGAAGCGCTCGCGCGAGGAATTCATCGGCAAACGAACCTGGAAGCACGATGGGGAGCGACGTTTGTTGCTTGGTGATGGACGCGCCTTGAAAACCGCGGACGAAGATCGAGAGAAAGTCGTTCATCTGTTGGACAAATTTGCCGAGAGCCAGGAAGAGCCCGGATTCTTCATAGTGCTGGATGTGGCCAATCGCATCGCCGGGGTTGGCAGTTTGGGAGTGGAGCGCTATGTGATTCTGGTGAAAGGCAAGGGGGAAGATGGGCATTATCTGCTGGATTTGAAACATCAGCCTGGCTCCAGCTTGCAGCCCTATCTGCGTCTAGCTCAGCCCAAATGGAAGAATCAGGCAGAACGCGTGGTTTGTCTGCAAGAACGGGGGCAAGCCATCGCGCCGGCGTTCCTGGCGTCTATGGTCATCGGGCAACGCTCTTATGTGCTGCGCGAACTGCTACCCACCCAGGACAGGCTGAGTCTGGAACTATGGAACGGTAAATTGGGCCGGCTGGAAAAAGTGATGGACGCCATGGGCAAACTGGTCGCCTGGAGTCATTTGCGCGGTTCGGGGCGGGCGGGTTCGGCCATCGCGGATCAATGGATCGGTTTCGGCAAGCGCCGCGATTGGCGCAAACCCCTGTTCGATTATGCCCGCGCCTACAGTCAGCAGGTCAAGAAGGACTGGAAAGAGTTTGCCAAGGTGTACGGCGAAGACGGCTCGGAGACGGACTTTCCCAAGGTCGTTCAGGTATAATCCGAAAATCGTGTGGTTTCGAGAGGATTGCCGTGTCCGAATTGTGCAAGGGAAATTTGGTGTTATGGAATGACGAAAAAGGCTTCGGTTTCGTTCGTCCGGAATCCGGTGAGAAAGATTTCTTCTTGCATATCAGTGCAATAACAAACTACCGCAAGGGGCTCAGCCGGCGCCCGGCGGTAGGAGACGTAGTGCATTACCAACCGGTCCGAAGTGCGGAAGCACAGGGCCAGCGGCGCCTATCCCAAGCCATTGTCATGGGACTCAATGAAGGCGCGTTGGGATTCGATACCGATGCCGGTGAGACCAAGTTGGCCAGCGTTGGCATAAAACTCGTCGTGGGGGCGCCCATCCTCTTGTCCATTTATGTGCTCTGGCACATAGGCAACCCTATCCCATTGTTTTCATATGTGTTCATGAGCGCTTTGTCGACCCTCTATTATGGCGCCGACAAGCAGAGGGCTTTGACTCACGGTTGGAGAATTCCCGAAAAGTACCTCCATGTTTTCGAATTGCTCGGAGGCTGGCCGGGAGCATTGTTGTCGCAGAAAGCTTTCCGCCATAAATACAAAAAAAGCGACTACCAGCGAATTTTCTGGGGCATCATCGGCTTACACGGCTTACTCTGGGCCGTCTATCTGTACTTCGACCTGATGAAATGAACGATGGGTCGAGAAACGGGGCAGGGGACTGCTGAAAGGACTGGCGGGGTAGTTGGGTGGCGGAGAGAGAGGGATTCGAACCCTCGATACGCTATTAACGTATACACACTTTCCAGGCGTGCTCCTTAAACCACTCGGACATCTCTCCAACTGAGAAGCGCATTCTAGCAGCCCTGAACGGTCTTGTCAGCCCTTTGCCTAGAAAAACTCGCTGGCAAACGCCGAAGAATGGTCAAACCCCGGCGGGGCGGCATCAATACGCGAGATGTGCCGGGAACTCACCGTACCGAGGCGGCGCCCTCGCCGCGCGGGTCGCTGGCCGCGCCGACGGTATCACCCTGTTTTTCCCATAGCACGGCCTGCATGTCACCATAACGATATGAGGTCTCCTTGAGCTTGTGTCCCAGTTTTTCCAGGCCCTTGATCTCTTCCGGGCTCAATCCGCCGGGCTCGTATTCGACGACATCGGGCAGGTATTGGTGGTGGAACCGGCCGGTGGAAACCCAGGATTGGGGGTCATGGTTCTGGGCGAAATCCAGAATCGCCAGCAAGACCATGGAGATGATTCGGCTGCCGCCCGGGGTTCCCAGGATGGCGATGCGGTCTTCGGTTTCCAGAAATGTCGGCGACATGCTGGAAAGCATGCGTTTTCCCGGTTCGATCCGGTTGGCGTCTCCTCCGACCAGGCCGTAGGCGTTGGGTTTGCCAGGGCTGACGGCAAAATCGTCCATTTCATCGTTGAGCAATACGCCGCTGCCCGCAGCCACGAAGCCTGATCCGAAGCGCTGGTTGATGCTGAGGGTCGCCGCCACCTGATTACCCTGTCGGTCGATGATGGAGAAATGGGTGGTATGATCGCCTTGCGAACTGGGATTGCCGACATCGCTCAGGTTTTCGCTGGGCAGCGCCCGGTCGGGGCGGATGGCGACGCGCAAGCCGGCGGCATAATCGGGACTGGTCAGCCGTCTGATTGGCATCTCGACGAAGGCGGGATCCCCCAGATACAGATCCCGGTCGCGATAAGCCCGGCGTTCGGCCTCGATGATCAGATGCTTGGCGGTCACGGGATCGTCATGCTCCAAATCGTAAGCCGACAATATGTTCAAGGCTTCCGCCAGAACGACGCCTCCGCTGGAAGGCGGCGGGGCGCTGACGATGCGGATGCCCTGGTATTCACCGCGCAAGGGTTCCCTTTCCAGCACGCGATAGCGCTCCAGATCTCGTTGGGTCCAGATGCCGCCCGCCTTGCGCACCTGCGCCACCAGGTTGGAAGCGAACGGGCCTCGATAAAACCCGGCATGGCCTTGCCTGGCGAGCCGCCTCAAGGTTTGCGCCAAATCCTTTTGCAGCAGATGGAATCCGGGGCCTGGCGTCTGCCCATGATCGAGAAAAATTTCCGCCGCCGCCGGCGAAGCTTGCAAGGCTTTTTCCCGCGATTTGGCGGCGAGCCGATAGCGTTCACCTGTCTCGAAACCCGATTCGGCATGATGGATGGCCGGCGCCAGGGTCTGTGCCAGGGACAGCCGTCCGTATCGCTTCGCAAGGTGCGCCAAAGCGGCGGGTAGACCCGGAATGGCGGCCGCTTTGGCGCCATCGAGCGAAAGTTGGGGAATCGGATTGCCCTGCTCATCCAGATACATCGTGGAGCTTGCCGCCCAAGGGGCCGTTTCCCGTCCATCCAACAGGATTTCCTTGCCGTCGGAAACCCGTTTCAGCAACCAGAATCCCCCTCCTCCCAGGCCGGAACCGAAAGGCTCGACCACCGCCAGCACCGCCGAGACGGCGACAGCCGCATCGAAGGCATTGCCGCCTTGATCGAGGATTTCAAATCCTGCTTGCGTGGCCAGGGGATGAGCGCTGGCAATGGCGGCCTGGCGCGGGCCCGCCAGCGCGGTGGCCGAGAATATCCATAACAGCAAGACGAGAGGCTGAAGTAAATTTCTCATGGGTTTGACCGGGGTTAGTGGGGAAGCAGTCATGCAGGCGATTGATGTCGAGTGGCTATCGTCCGGTGCAGCGGGGTGAGCCGATGTTTAGAAACTGCTCGAACTCCGCCAGTGGCACCGGCGGGCTGAACAGAAAACCTTGGAAAGCGTGGCAGCCATGGTTATTAAGGAAATCCAGCTGCGCTTCGGTTTCAACGCCTTCGGCGATGACCGCCAACCCTAGGGTGTTCCCCAGAGCCACGATGGCGCTCACGATGGCGGCATCTTTGGGTTCGGTGAGCAGGTTCTTGACGAAGGAACGGTCGATCTTCAATTGCGCCAGAGGCAAGCGTTTCAAGTAGGCGATAGAGGAATAACCCGTGCCGAAGTCGTCCAGGGCGAAATCCACGCTTCCGGTGTGTAACGCGCTCATTTTTTCAACGATGTCTTCCACATCTTCTAGCAACAGGCTTTCGGTGAGCTCCAGCATGAGTCTGCCCGGATCGGCGCCACTGCGCTCCAGCACCGCCTGCACCTGGGTCACGAAGTCCGGGTGACGGAATTGGCGGGCGCTCACATTGACCGCCAAACGAAGGCGGGCGGTGTCCGGTCGGGCCGCCCAGGCCGCTAATTGGGCACAGGCGCTTTCCAGCACCCAATGGCCCAAGGGCAAGATCATTCCTGTGACCTCGGCCACGGGAATGAATTCGAGCGGGGACAGCAAGCCGCGTAACGGATGCTTCCAGCGCAGCAGCACCTCGGCGCCGGTTATGTGCCCATCATCGCCCACCTGAGGCTGGTAATAGAGCAGAAACTCGCCTTGCCGCAAAGCCCGGTGCAAGTCGGTTTCCAGGGCGGCGCGCGCCATGACCGCCGCCTGCATGTCCGGATCGAAGAAGCGCAAGGTATTGCGTCCTGCGGTCTTGGCTTTATACAGAGCGAGGTCGGCTTGCTTGAGCAGTTCCTCGACCGTATTCTTGCCGCGAAACAGGCTGATGCCGATGCTGGTCGTACAGTGAAATTCGTGACCTCCGAGTCGGTAGGATCTGGCGATGGCTTTCAGCACCTTTTCACCGACCTGCTTGGCCTTCACGGCGACATCCTCGGTGGTCGTATTCAGTTGTTCCAACACGATCACGAACTCGTCGCCGCCCAGGCGGGCCACGGTGTCGTTCCTTCGCACCAAGGCGCGAAGGCGCTTGGCGACCTTCTTGAGCAGCAGGTCGCCGCTATCGTGGCCTAGGGTATCGTTGAGGGTTTTGAAGTGGTCCAGGTCGATGAACAGGATCGCACCGTACAGCCCACTGCGGTCGGAGGCAGCCAGCGCTTTTTCCAACTGGTCTTGCAGCAGGCGGCGATTGGGGAGATCGGTGAGCGGATCGAAATAGGCCAAACGATGGATCTTGGCCTCCGCCTCCTTGATCCGGGTAATTTCGGAAAAGGCACCGATGTAATGGGTGACGAACCCGTCGGGCGCGGTGACCGCGGTGATGGTCAGCCATATCGGGTAAACCTCGCCGTCCTTGCGTCGGTTCCACATCTCCCCCTGCCAATAGTGCTTCTTCCTCAGGCTGCGCCACAGGCTTTTATAGAACGCCGGGCCATGTTGCCCGGAACTGAGCATATTCGGTTTTCGGCCTACCGCTTCTTCCGCGCTGTAGCCGGTCAGTCGGGTGAAAGCCTGATTGACCCGCACAAAGACGCCATCGGCGTCGGTCAGCATGATTCCCTGCTGCGATTCGAAAGTAATGGCGGCAATGCGCATTTCTTCCTCGCTGTGCCTGCGCTCGCTGATGTCGCTCATGACGATGCGGAATACGGTAGCGCCCTCTGTGTCCTGGGCCCGATTCGCTTCCAGCCTTGCCCAGAAGTCGACGGTATTATGCTTGACCAGACGCAGTTCGAGAACCAATGGCTGGTCGGCTGCCAGTAGTTGTCTGCGGTACAGGAAATAGCGGTCCTGGTTCTCGGGGTGGATGAAGCGGGACAGGTATTGTTGGATCAAGTCGCTGCGCGTCATCTCCAGCATGTCGGCGGTGGCGAGATTGGCTTCCAGGATCACCCCATGATCACTCAGGGTCAGATACCCCACCGGCTCCAGGTCGTACAGATCGAAATAGCGCGCTAGTGAGGCTCCCACCTCCGCTTGGGTGAGGCGCAGTTCCTCGTTCTGCATCTCCAGTTCGATCTGGTGGACCTGCAGCTCGTGGAGCAGTTGACGCGCCTCTTCGGATGAGAGCGAATTCGGGGTGGCAGCGATCGGTTCGGCTTTTAATCGGGCGATTTTCTCCGCGCGTCGGCGCAACCGCTTCGCCGATATCGTTTGCGG
>JAQTSI010000231.1 GCA_028711365.1 Methylococcaceae bacterium | reverse complement strand
CTCCAGGGTCAGCACGCCCTGCTGGCTGACGATGAGCTGTTGCTGCAGGTCCATGATGCGCTGGCGCAAGGGGAACTGGATCTCTTCCTTGAGGAAGGCGACGCGGGGGTCGTCGGAAGGCAGTTCGTTGTCCAGCTTTTCCGTGAGCACCGCGTCCACCGTTTGGGCGTACTGAATCACCTGCTGCAGGGCACTGTTGAGCTGGTACAGATGCTTCTGGTCGTCCTCCAGGGTGATGATGTCGCGCTTGAGCTGGTCGCGGCCCTTTTCCAGACTAACGACCACATTGTTGATCACCGATTCGGCGGACTGGTAGCGGGCGAAATACTGGGCGATGGGGGTGCCGACGAAGGGCAGTGAGCCCAGGGCGCGGCGCAGCCAAGTCGAGGAAAAGTCGAACTGGTTGGGGTCCAACTCTTCGACCTTGGTTTGCAGTTCCACCAGCGAACTGGCCACCGGTCCACCGTCCTCGCCGGTCTTGGCCAGGGTGTTGATGGTCTGCTTGAGCATGTTCGAACGGCGCGAGGCGTTTTTCTGAATCTCCGCCGCCATGGATTCCACCGCCGCCACGCCGCTACTTTTCTCGTCCAGGTCGGTGGGATCTATGGCCAGCAATTGCTTGACGGCGTCTTCCGCCTTGCTGCGCAACTCGGCGTCTTCTTCCGGCGCCAGGGGAATTTGCGGTAGGGTCAGTTCCTGTTTCAGGGCCTCTGGTGCATACACCTGCAAGGGCTTATCTTCATGGGCGACAACGGCATTCATCGAGCGTGCTCCTCGTGGTTAATGTTGGGTATAGTCCTGCGCCCGTTCCGCTAGGCGCCGCAATTCCTCCATGGCCGGTTCGAGCGCAAGCTCGGCCCGGCCTTTCTCGGTGACGACCGTAGCCACCTGGGTGGTGACATGATCGATCTCGGTGAGGGCCTTTTCGTTTTGCAACAACAGCTTCTGCACCCGTTCGATCTGCTCCTGCCTGAGCTTCAAGCGTTGGCGCAGGGTTTCGGCCTCTTCGGCGGCGATCTTCGAATCATCCCGCTCCAGTTCCTGAAGACGCTGTTGCTGTTCGTCCGGGTCGACGGTGGCGATGCTCTTGAGCGCCAGGAACACCCGCTCCAAATTGTCCAGGCTGGCCAGGAAGACCTGTTCGGCGATGCCTAGATAGCGACCGTAGGTCAGTTCGCCGGGGGAGAACTTCTGGGCGAGGATTTCCTGAAAATTGCGAAACTTCCCGTTGAGCAGTCGAATCTGGTGTATCCCCTGGCGGGAGCGGACTTCGCGGAGCTTCTCCACCAGTTGCGCCGTTTTGGCGGTGCGTTCGGACTGGAGTTGAAGGTTGGCTTCCTCCAGATAATTCAGGGAATAATGCCGAGCGCGCACCCGCTTTTCGAACTGCCATCCGGCCAGCAGCAGCACCGGCCCGGCGACTGCCAGCCCAAGCGTCAGGGGCGAGGCGAACAGCGCGGCGGACAGCCCCGCCAAGCTGGCCGCGACGCCTGAATAGAGGATGATGGGGCTCGCCAGTATGCGCTTGCGCACCGCCCGGTCGATGGATTCCTGAGTGAAATGCTTCTGGCTGGTGAGGGTGGTCATAGTATTAGGTGATACGACAGATTCTCGCGACCTCTACCCCGTTTACAAACTATCCGCCACCAGCACGATTTCCACCCGGGGCAGGCGGTAAGCATAGGCCCTTTCGCTCTCCCCTGGCAATCTCGGCAGAGGCCGCGCACTGCCATAGCCGGTGGCCAGCATGCGGGGTTCCGGCAAGCCGTGGGTGAGGGAAAGATAACGGGCTATGGCTTCTGCGCGATCCTGCGAGAGTTGCCGGTTGGCTTGTTCCTCTCCACGCAGTCCGGTATGGCCGCGGATTCGAATGCGGAAATCCGGATAGTGGCGAAGGTTTTCCGCCAGGTTGTCCAATTGCGTCTTGTCCGCCAGGGTGAGCTGGTCGGAGCCGCTGGCGAAGACGATGGGGCGAATTTTCAAGGTTCCCACTTCCTGGAGGCGATCCCATTGTTCTTCCGTCAGGGGAGGGAAACCGGGCTCCACTACGGCCGGCGCGACGACGGCTTCCGGCGTTTGCCGGTCGCGGTAGAGTTTGCCGACAAAAGCGCTATTGGTGAGGCGATAAGGATCGCCGGCCGGCAAGGGATTGGCGGCCAGGCTGCCGAAGTCGCGCAGGATGCCGACACTGGCTTCGATGGTGTCGATCAACGCTTCCTCGCGCACCGTGCCCTGGCCCAGCAGGCCGAACCAGCGCCGGGCGTTATCCGCGAGACTCTGCCATTCCACCCCCTTGAGCAGGCTGTCGACCTCGTCCGGCTTGAGGCCGGTGCTTTGTTGAACCTGCTCGCGCAGGCCGTCGGGATGGTCCCGGTACTCCTTGAGGGTGTTGAAATAGGCATCCAGCAGGGTTTCCACCAGTTCCGGCTGGTTTTGGGTGAGTTCCCTTCGGGCGATGAGCACGTCGACGATCAACTGGCGGGTCTGCTCGGTTCCCAGCAGGCGATGGACGCCCCGCTCCTTGAGGGCTCTGGATACGTCCGGTTCCCACAGCACCGCCGCGTCCACCTCCCGCGCCAGCAGCCGGCGCAGGGCATCGGGTGAGCCGTCGGCCTCCACCCGCCAAGGGCCGGGTTGGCGCAGGGCGGCGATATCGAAATGGACGCTGAGGGCTTTGAGCAGATGTTCGGAGGGGGAAGCCGGAGTGAAAGCGATGCGGATCTGATCCAACTGGCGCAGGTCCTCCAATCCGTTCAGACGATCCCGCCAGGCCACCAGGGCGTCGCCGCCCTTGGATTCGTCCAGCACGGCGATGATCGTGCCGGGATAATTCTGCTTCAGGCCGTTGAGCACGAAGCTGTCCACCGTGGCCACCGCCAGTTGGATCTTCCCTTCCGCCAAGTCCTTGAGACGCTGGGCGTAATCGGCACGATCCTCGTGGCATTGCAGCAGATAGCCCTGCTGGCGCATGCGCCGCTTCATTTCCGCCGAGCAGAGGGGGAAATAACCCACCCAGTTGTCGATGCCTATGCCGATCTGACCCTTGGTGGTTCGGGCATCGGACAGGGTCTTGCTCTGTCTGTCCTGCCACCAGGGCAGAAGGAACTTGCTGCCCACCATGGCGGCGCTACCTAGGATCAGTAGCACCAGGGCCAGGCGGACGTGGATGCTCATGGCTTGAATTGCATGGGGGTGAAATCCGGCTCTTCCGCCAGCACCGCCTGCAGGCTTCGGTGCAGGCTTTCCGGGTCGTCGGCGGCCTGGTAGAAGGTTAGGCCAGGCTGGTTGAGGCTATGTTTCTCCTTGATGCAGAAGCCGATGGTTTCCACCAGCACCGGCGACTCCCGCAGGATCTGCCCGACGATGGCCATGGGATCGCGGTCGGTGGCTTTGCCGTCGGTGATCACCACCAGATGATATTCGCCATAGCCGCGCTGGCGCTGGCCCTGGAGGCTCAGTTGGCGATAGCCGTACTGGATGGCGGTGAACAGCGGCGTGTTCTGGTTGGCCTTTAATTCGTCGACCGCCGCGGCGAAGCGGTCCCGGTTATCCAGTCCCAGGGGCACGCGTTCCGAAGGCCCCTTGGCGTCGAAGGCATACAGCCCCAGGTTGGCGTTGGGCGGCACCCGCTGCGCGAATTGGTGGACGGCTTCCTTGGCCACATCGATCTTGCTGCGGCCGCCGCCGCAGTCCTTGTCCTGCATGGAGCCGCTGCCGTCCAGGATCAGGTAGTAATTGGCGGTCAGAGGATTGCCCGCCGGCTGCGGGCCGTTTTGCTCTACGGGTGGCCAGCGTTCATCGGCGGGGCGCTGGCCATAGTATTCGGCGGCTTCGGCGCTCAGCGCCGCGAGCAGCCCGATCAAGCAGAAGATGCGTTTCATGGCGGACTCCCGAACAGGTTACAAGGGCTTGAACACCGACTCTTCCGCTTCCATCTGCAGGATGCGGAATTCCACCCGCATGTTGCTGCGCCATTCCTGTTCGTTCTTGGGTGCACAGGGGTCATTGCCGCACAGCCCACTTTTCGGCGCCGCGATGCCGTGTCCTATCACGGCGAACTGGCTGGGGTCCAGGCTGATGCCCTTGGCGGCGGCATACTGGATGATGCTGTCCCGTACTCCCTGGGCGCGGCCCAGGCTGAGATTCTTGGCGCTCTGTTTGATTTGCCCCAAGACCAGGGGCGGGGCGTTCTCCTTCTGTTTTCGCAGATAGCCCAGGGGGTCGGAATGGCCCTCCACGGTGATGACCGCGCCGCCGTAGGTCGAAGCGAGCGAAATGACCCTGTCGAAGGCGTCCTTGTAGAGGTCCGCCGAGAAACCGGTCTGGTTGGGCGTGAAATAGACCTCGAAGGAGAACAACTCGCCCTGCTTCAGATTGCCTTGCTGCTGACGTTTGCTCACCACGTCGGCAAGCTTGGTTTCGTCGAAACGGGGCGCCTCGGCCTTGTCGACCCGGGTCAGCCCGGTCTTCAACAGGGCGTAATTCCACTGGGCCTGGGCGAAGTGGGCATCGCCCTTCACCAGTCCCAGTTTGGCCAGACCGGCCTGAGCCTCCTGGTTCAGCACCTCCATGCGGCGCGGGAAAGTGGGCTGGGCGAAAAATTTGATATTGCCGTCGAAACCGACGAATTCGGCGTCCCGGTACATGCCTTCGGTATCCGCCACCGCCTGTTCGCTGTCCATCAGGGCCTTGGCCGCGGCCTTGACGACTTTCTCGTAAGCTTGGGGCTGCTTGGCCTTGTCGGCCATGATCCCGTGCAGGGACTCATCCGCCTGCATCAGTCCGCGCACGAACTTTTCCACCAAGTCCTTGTTCGCCTGGAAATAATCGGAGCGCACCGCGTAAACATCGGCGATGATGCGGTTGGCGGTCTTGGTGGAGACCAGGATCTTGGCGCCCTTGACCGAATCCTCGCTGCCGGTTCCCACCGCGCCGCCGGAGGTCAGGGCCAGGCCGTCGGGGATGATCACGAAGGCGGCGTCCGCATCCTTGCCGCGGAAGGCTTCCGCGGCCGTTTCGCTGGTGCCGGTGAGATCCCGTGTCCACACCAGTGTCACGTCTTCCGGGGAGAGCCCGGCATCGGCCAACACCCGCAACAGGTAATCCACGTGGGGGCCGAAGGCTTGCAGGGCGATGGTCTTGCCCTTCAAGTCGGCAGCGGTGCGGATATCTTCCTTCACCACCAGGGCGTCTCCTCCCGCCGACCAGGTCATCTGGTAGATGATCACCGGCTGGGTGCGTGGGTCCTTGTTGAGCAGGTCCGATGCCTGGTTGAGCATGCCGATGGTGCCGCGCAGATAAGGCGTCTCACCCTTGAGATAATCCGCCACCTGCTGGGCGAAGGCATCCTGCCGGATCAGCCGCAGGGACAGCCCCAGTTTGCTGAAGAGGCTGCCGGGTTGGGGCAGGGTGGCATCACCGTTGCCATGTACCGTGGCGATATCGCCACCCCAAGTGATGATCGGCACCTTGACTAGCGGCGCCGGTTTCACCGAACCCACCGTCTCCTTCACCAAACGGTCCATGGGTTGCATGGCCACCGGCGTCACCGCCGGCAAGCCCAGTGCCCAGAACGTCAGAATCAACAACAGGCTCCAGCGCAATCGGTTCATGGCGAAACTCCTGGGGTGGGTAGGATGAGCTCGAAGAAATATAGCACCTGAGCAAGTATACTGTACCTTCAAGAGCTAACTATACTTCAGCGGGTGTGTAGGCCAATCGTGCTATGCCAAACCCATCACTCATCGAGGTTGCGCATTGAGCCGTTGAAGCTTGGCGAAGTTGGTTTGCAAGGCTTTGAGATAAAGTTGGCTCCTGAGCGCGAAATGGTAGAGCCGAAGCTTCGGTTTGAAGGGTTCGAGCTTGAAGAACGCATCGATGAAGACGAAACAGTCGTTGCTTTGTGTCCTGACGCTCAACAGGATGCTGTAGATACACAACAGGCTAATGTAGATGATCCGCAAGAGGATGTAGGTGTTCAACAGGTTGATGTAGATGATCTGTAAGAGGATGCAGATGATCAGCAGGCTAATGTAGATGACCCGCAGGATGATGCAGATGACCCGCAGGATGATGTAGATGACCCGCAGGATGATGTAGATGACCCGCAGGATGAGGTAGATGACCCGCAGGATGAGGTAGATGACCCGCAGGATGATGTAGATGATCCGCAGGATGATGTAGATGATCCGCAGGATGATGTAGATGATCCGCAGGATGATGTAGATGACCCGCGGGATGATGTAGATGTTCAACAGGATGCTGTAGATGGTCTACAAGATGCTGTAGATGATCCGCAGGATGATGCAGATGACCCGCAGGATGATGTAGATGACCCGCGGGATGATGTAGATGATCTGCAAGAGGATGCAGATGTTCAACAGGAAGATGTAGATGCTCGGCAGGATGATGTAGTGCAATGGAAGGATGCGTCTACGAAGGAGGCGCATCCTTCGATATTCCATCCTGAACCGTTACCCCAAATGATGCGCTTCGTACTTCAGCGCATGCTAGGGTGTCCGGGTGGTCGCATCGGTCGCCTCGGAAGGCTGTTGCGCGGCGTCGATCACCCCCCGGATTTCAGTGAGGCGCTGGGCGCGGCAGCGGTTGGCGAGAAAGCCGAAATGGCGGATGCGCCTGAATCCTTTGGGTAGGATATGCAGCAGGAAACGGCGCAGGAGTTCCTTGCCCGAAAGCGTCAAGATCTTGTGGAGGCTGCCGTTGCGGCAGCCGAAGGGCGGGTTATTGTCCGCCGTAATCCGTAGATTCCGCGGGCGGGTTACGCGAGTACGGTAACCCGCCGCGGGCTGTCCGCTTTATTTTTTGAAATGGAACATGTCGAACAGATCGCCTACCGCCGGCATGTTCGCAGGCACGTAAGGATTTCGCTTTTGCTTCTTGGGGTTAGGCAGATTGTCGCGGCTGCGCTGGGTCAGCGGCGATAAGCCCCAGTTGCGCTCGATAAACTTCAGGATCGAAGCATGGTCCTGGTAAGTGTGAACGACCTTGCCGCCTTTCGAATGGGGAGAGACGACGATGAACGGGGTGCGCGGGCCGTCGCCGAAGAAGTCGATGGGCTGGAAGAAGCCGGAATCCCAATAACCGCCGCCTTCGTCGAAGGCGACGATGAAGGCGGTTTCCTTGAACAGTGCCGGATTGGCCTTGAGCTTGTTGTGGATGTTGGAAATCATCGCTTCGAATAGATCCAATTTCGAGCTTGCGGGATGGCCATCGACGAAGCTGTCCGGTTTCACGTAGCTGACGGCAGGCAGGACGCCCTTATCCAGCGCGGCGTAGAAATCCTTCACGTCCTTGATGTTCCCGTTCTTGAGATAAGTGGGGAAGTTGGCCGAATACTGGAAGGGGTTGCAAATGTCGCAATACCAGTTGCCGTTCGTGGCGATCATCACATCGACCGGATCGGTTGAGCCATTGTCGAAGCGCGCCGCGGCGTCGAAACCGCCTCCGTAGTAGGCCCAACTGACATTCTTGGTATTTAGCTCGTCGCCCAAGGTGCGCAACGAAGAAGGCGGCGCCACTTTACCGGCTTTGATGCCGGCTTCGTTGAGTTTGCCGTTCGACAAGAAGGCCGGACGGGCGTTGTTGACCATGTAGAAACGACCGTTTTCACAATTCGATGCCGTTTGATCGGGATGCCAGGGCAAGGATTTGAGGTAATCCATGATCGGCTGGCTCGACGCGTCGCCGCACAGAGTCCAGCGCTCATCCACGGTATAGGCGTCGTTGGTCGGGCTCTGGGGGTTGGGATTGGCGATCCGATTGGCCGGAGGCTGTGCGGGCAAGTTGGCTACAGTCTCCCAGTAGATCTGGTCGCCATAGCCGAGCATGATGTGCTGTACGGCGGTTCCACCCATGACGGACTGGTGGAAGTTGTCGCTCATGGTGTATTCATCCGCGAGCTGCTTGAAGATCGGCGCATCGCCTTTTTGGATGTTGTAGAAACCCATGGCGTTGCTTCCCGAATCGTCGCCGCGGGAGACGCCGACATAGGCATACAGGTCGTTCTTGCAGCCGGCAGGGTCGGTTTTCGTTGCGTACGCGCTGTCGCAATCGGACTGCTGCCACATATGGAAGAAGCGATGCACCATGTCGCCGGTATAGGCATCATACGGCAGGGTAGCGCCGGTGATCGGGAAAACGGTGTTGGGCAAGCCGGCGTAATTCATCACGCGCGTGTCCAGATCGGAAGAGCGTCG
>JAQTSI010000230.1 GCA_028711365.1 Methylococcaceae bacterium | reverse complement strand
TTGGATTTCTCCGCCGTCTTGACCTGCCCCAGTGTCAGCCCCAGCCCGTGCGCGAACGCCGAGACTATGTGGATCGCCTTCCCGCCCGGCGACTTCGCGCGCCGCAACGTCTTGCCGTCAATGTTCATCTCCAGCCCTTGGAACGCGCCGCACATCGACGACATCCAGGCGATGAAGCAGCGCTCGAATACCGCCGCGTCCAGCAGCGCGAACACCCGCCCGAAGGTATCGTGCGAGGCGACGCCGTTCTCGAACGGCAGGAACTGTCGCAGCCACGGCAGTTTGGCCTGCCCCCACAGCGACACCCCGGCCCAGCCGTCCGCCCCACTCAGCACCGCACACACCGCCACCCGCAGGATCTTCTCCAAACGATGCAGCGGCTGGCGTGTGCGTGGGTCTTCCAGACCGGCAAAATGCTCCCAAAGCGCTTTCTTCTCTTCGATTTCCAGGGTTCTCAACGGGCGGCGGAAAAAACGGCGAGTTAGAACACTATAGGCCACCTGTTGTCAATAGTTTCTTCATGCGATTGCCCTGGGAGCGTAGCGGAAAGCGGTCAGCTGTAGCGCATTGTTAGGGCTGAACACGCGAAATCAGAGGAAAGTTCTCCGGATGGCGAATGGAATCGACATGCAAGTCAATATCCAAATCCGGCCAATAAAGATGGTGTGGCTGTGGGCGATCAATATGAAACAACTGTTCTATTGGTGCCTTACGAAACCAGGGAAACTCTGAGAAAGAAACAAAAAGCTCCTCTTCTTCATCGATAAGAATCCAGAAGCCATGTTTTGAAACTCCCAAAATTTCAACCTGGGAAATGTTTGTTCCAAGCATTTCGAATCTCCTGTTCGTGTGAACTGACCAAGCTCTCTGCCTCTCGCAGTTCTTGCGCGGATAACCCAAAGTTTTGCGCAAGTCCAATGGCGGGTTCAAGCCAGAATTTTGTCTCGCCATCCGAGTGATAAACATGAACATGCATTCGGGATTCTTCCCTCGAAAAGAGGTAGAACCGATAACCTCGTTCACGAAATACAGTTGGACTCATATTGCCCTAACGACACCGTTTACCGGCCGCGGCGGCTAGTGAAACTTTGGACCGCGAAAACCCGAAATGCCGCCGCGGTCAGGTGCAACGGCTGGTTCGGCTCGTTTCGCATCTCACGACCTCAGCTTCGCCACCGGGGACAACGTGTGAGCATCGCGGGCCAGGAGCCAGCGGCCGTCGGGTTGTTTGCGGTATACCGTGATCCGATGACCGGCGAGCTGTATCGCTTCTCCGCCGGCACGCGGGGTCACCGATAACGAGTCCCGACTCAGCGTGTAGGCGACTTCGCCAACGACCGCGACGTCTTCCAACTCGCTGATGCAATTGATCCGAGCCTCTTGGTGGGCGGCCGAGAAGCCGGGGGGAAATCCATCCCGGCCAAACGGCGCTTGGCCCGGATTGAGAAACACGACATCGTTCGCCATCAAGCTGAGCAAGCAGACAAGATCGCCTGCGTTGACGGCATCAATCCAGGTCGAGTGCACCTCGCGGATTGCTCGTTCATCAGGTCCCATTTGCACCCTCCGCCGCCGAACGTTGGAGTTCACCTGCGGACGGAAGCGGGCGCAACCCGCTGTAGGCCGTCAGGTGCAACGATTGGTTAGGTGCCGGCATTAGTTGCACCTATTAAACACAACAGCCATACCAGACGAGATTGCCCTCCGAAGAAGAGCCAAATGCGACATGAGCAGCGCAAAAGAATACTCAAGTCCCTCCCCTTCATCGTCCCCAGGCACCTCTGGATTCTTAGCCACTGGTGCATTGCTCAACAGCGATAAAACCTCGTCTTCAGTGAAGTAATACACCCAGCCATCTTTTATTCGAACGTTTTGTGGATAGATACACGCAACCTCCAAGGGCTGCGAATTCTCCACGCAGCGAATATGTATTGCCGTCGTTTCTACATATTTGTCCCGTGTCGCCGTGCAAACGATCCCTGGATTGTTCTCAATTTCACGCAGGACCATTTCCAATGTTTCATACGACCTCCGAAGATGTTCATCTGCCAGGAGACAGGATTCTCCTAGAAGATAGAGATCGGACCCAAATGGCATCAGACCGATAATGTCTTTCAGATTTTCAATGACCCTACCATTTCTGGAAAACCCGACGACGTAGTCGTCGTCGTCCACGTTGATGCCAGACAGAATTTCATCTGGCGTTCGGCCACACAGATCCGACATTGAAATGGCCACTGCAATAACACTCGTAGTAACTGACATGAGGCACCTAACGTAGAGCTAACCGGCGCTGCGCGGCTTTATCGCGCAACGTCCAGCGACCAAAGGGAGCGAGGTTGAGCGCCATGTTATGCCTTGTCGTATAAAACATAATGTGTTTCGATAAGAGCATGCTTGCCGACGAGTGTTGGATTTGCTGGCCAATCTCTAACAATGACTCTGACATAACGGTTGTCCTTGTAAGACTTTTGATCCCAGTCAAAGAAACTTACAAACGTAAATACGCAATCAGATGTTGCTAAATCTATGGGGTGGTCCCAATAACCAGAATCGATTTCGCGATTTAGCATGATTGGTATTCCGCATATGCTCTCACGCTTAGGATTAACCAATATTCCCGGCTGCGGAAATCCGTAAGTAACCTCTGAGATACCAGATTTCGTTGTAACTAACGCCAAGAAAAGCTGCTCTTCGATAAGAGTGAAATGCTCAAACAATTCCCAGTCTTCACTAACTAAAAAATCTTCCAGAAAGTAGTTATTGAACAGCTCTCTGCTGGCCAGTCGAAATTTGTTTACCAGTTTATCCATGCTTATGAGGCATAACGTTGAATTGAGTGGCTGGCGTAGCCAGTCCCTCTCGAATGTAAGGTTAGGGTTTTTTAGCGACATAGGCTGAACTTGCGGCATAAACGATGCCAAAGATGCCACCGAAAACAACAAACCACATAGGAATAATAACTGGAATGGATGGGGTTGCAGTAAATATAGACAGCAGCCAGCCAAATACGTTGTATAAGAAAAACGCGAGGGCAAGAAGGCGTGTGTTTGGTTGTTTGACTCGAATTAATACTACGAGCGAGACGATGGCCCACAGAAACTCCACGCCTGAAAGAGCTAGCGATATGCCCTTACAAGCACCGCCGTTTGAATAAATGATGCCTGCATCAATAACCTGCATGATGCCGATTGCTATGCCGCCGATTGAGTATTTGTGCATATAAGCCCTAACGTAAAGATAACCGGCGCGGAGCCGGCTTTTTCGGCGGAGCGTCCGTGCTGACCGCCATGTTAGACATCGCAGGTAGCCACCCAACCGCCGAACAAATAGGTTTGGTAGAACCGCAATGGCGTACCAAATCCTGCTTCGTGTAAGAGAGCAACCAAGTCGCTCTCTGGGATGAATGCCACGTCTCTTTCGACGTGGGCACGGTCTTGAACCAATTCTTCGGCGGAAACGCCGTGTGACGCATAAGACAGTAGCCATGCGTTCAACAACCGCGCAAATTCAGGAGAGCTTTTGTCACCGAAAAGATCGGCGAGGATAAGTAAGCCGCCGGGTTTTAGACTTGCGGCGATTGAACGGAAATAGGCGAGCTTTTCTTCGCGGCCCTTGATGAAGTGGGCTACAAAGACAGAGGACGCTGCATCAAACGTGGCGGACGATTGATACTCCTGCAACCGACCGTTAAAGAATGTGACTCGGTTCGCCATCCCAGCTTCGGCCGCTCTGTTCTGGCAAGCGTTGAGCATGTCCGGCGAGACATCTACAGCGACAAAGCGCCAAGAGGGAAAGCATTTGCCAAGGTTGACTATTTCAGCGCCGGTACCTGCGCCCGCGGAAAGAAAGCTCGCCCCTTCCGGCAACCCTTGCAGCCACGGCACGATCATTTGGTGCAAGGCGTCGTAGCTTGGACAAAACAGGCGAATCCTGCGGTCGTACTTCGCCGCAAGACTTTCGTCAAAGTGTGTGGTTACGTCGAATTGCTCAGATGGCATAGTCATGTGATGTCTAACGTAGAAGTCACCGGCGCTGCGCGGCTTTATCGCGCAGCGTCCGTGTGGACTGCCGGGTTATGCATTGCGGATCATGCATGGCGCAGTGGCGGAAAGTCTGCATACAACTCAGAGAACCCGCTTGGCGAATGTGCCTCACGCAACAAGTACCCCTTGGGTTCAATGAAGCTGTGGATCGACTTCTTGGGCTTCTCGTGCCAACTGATATTAAACGCACAGATTGCGGGAAAGAATTGAAGCTCGCTATATGGGAGATGGTCGTGAATCCAGTACGCGAGAGCCCGCCAGTCGGCACCATTCCCGTAACGGTCGGTGAACCAAGGAAGCGCTACACATGCAGTAGCGCCTTTCAGTCCATCGGCGTCAAGACGATCCCAGATATGACCGGCGTAGTTGGCTTCGTTTTTCGCGCAACCATATTTGCGCTCGTTGCAAAATGCGTTTATGTCGCACGAGCGATAGGAGGAGCGAAGAGCCAGGCGACCGAACGTTGCGTTCAACGGTTCAAGAAGTTCCTCGCAGAGCCTACGGCCAACTTCGATAGCCAAGTCGGGGTTGTCAGGGATGTTTTGTCTACCATGAAAATTAGCGGTTTCGCTATACAGAAACTCGCGCATGTAAAACGAACGCGAGAGGCGAACCATCCCCAACTTTTCCAAAGCATCTACAGATTCCGGTCTACGCATGGTGTCTCCTAGAACGCATAACTTTCTATTCGACACCATTTGGTGTTTTTACCTGTTATGACGACAAGGCTTATGTCGTGTAACACCCTAATGCTGTGTCGTCTATACTTGGATAGCGATGCTACACTTTTCGCTCATCAAGTCAATGTGAATATTTGTATCTTTATTGGAACTAAAGCTATCATCGGAAAATCCATGCGTTATTTTGAATAGCTGTTGATTTGCGTTGTTTGATAGCGCTAGATTCAAGTGTACGAGGATTTTTCCATGCCCTCCATTCAACTCACCCAACCGAATAGTCCGACAACTGCGCCGATTAGTGCGACAAACGAAACGCATCATCCGGGTTTATTAGGGGACGGCGAGGAACGAACCGCACCGTTCGCGTTGAACTGCTTCCCGCCAGCGTTGGGGTTGATGCGTCAGTTTCCCCAATTCTGGGCCACCTTGCAGCCAACGCTTCCGCCACAACCCTACCGTCCCTTCGCATAACGGCGATGGCTTTGTGGGTATGCCCTTGGCCGGCCGCTAGCACGATCTGTGCGCGTTTCTCCAAACTATACGGAACTTCGCGGCTGCGAACCAGGGATTGCAAGAGTTCGTTTTGCTCAGGGGACAGCTTGATCGGGGTGGTTGAGCGGGCCATAGGGTGGAAGCTCTCTCGGACCGGCGCTACTTTCATTCAGGCGGTAAAATGGACGTTTTCCAGGAATCAACGCCGGCTGCCATGAAATATCACGACCTCCGCGACTTTATCGCCCGACTCGAAGCCATGGGCGAACTGAAGCGTATCGCTTATCCCGCCGACCCCAAGCTTGAAATCACCGAGATCTGCGATCGTACTCTGAAAAACCAGGGGCCCGCCCTGCTGTTCGAAAATCCCAAAGGCTATTCCGTGCCGTTGCTCGGCAACCTATTCGGCACCCCGCGCCGGGTCGCCCTGGGGATGGGGGAGGATTCGGTGGAAGCCTTGCGCGAAGTGGGTAAACTCCTGGCTTTCTTGAAAGAGCCTGATCCGCCCAAGGGCATGAAGGATGCCTTCGAGAAATTACCGGTGTTCAAGCAGGTGTTGAACATGAGCCCGAAAGAGATCAGGCGCGCGCCCTGTCAGCAGGTACTGCGGTTGGGCGAGGACATCGATCTGGGCCGCTACCCGGTGCAAACCTGCTGGCCGGGCGATGTCGGTCCCTTGATCACCTGGGCGCTGGTGATCACCCGTGGGCCTTACAAGGAACGGCAGAACCTGGGGATTTACCGCCTGCAGGTCATAGGCAAGAACAAGCTGATCATGCGCTGGCTGGCCCACCGCGGCGGAGCGCTGGACTTTCGAGACTGGCAACAGGCCCATCCCGGCCAGCCTTTTCCCGTCGCCGTGGCGCTGGGAGCGGATCCGGCCACCATCCTGGCGGCGGTGACGCCGGTGCCGGATACCCTGTCCGAATACGCCTTCGCCGGATTGCTCAGGGGGGGCAAGACCGAAGTGGTCAAGTGCCTGCACAGCGAATTGCAAGCTCCCGCCAGCGCCGAGATCGTGCTGGAAGGCTTCATCCAGCCGGGCGAAATGGCGTCGGAAGGGCCCTTTGGCGACCATACCGGTTATTACAACGAAGTGGAACAGTTCCCGGTCTTCACCCTCTCGTGCATCACCCAGCGGGAAAGCCCCATCTATCACAGCACCTATACTGGCAGGCCGCCGGACGAGCCGGCCATCCTCGGCGTGGCGCTGAACGAGGTGTTCGTGCCCATCTTGCAGAAACAGTTTCCCGAGATCATCGATTTCTACCTGCCGCCGGAGGGTTGTTCCTATCGGATGGCGGTGGTGAGCATGAAGAAACAGTATCCGGGCCACGCCAAACGGGTGATGTTCGGGGTCTGGTCTTTCCTGCGCCAGTTCATGTACACCAAATTCGTCATCGTCACCGACGACGACGTCAACGTGCGCGACTGGAACGACGTGATCTGGGCCATCACCACCCGCATGGACCCGGCCCGCGATGTGACCCTGATCGAGAATACCCCCATCGACTACCTGGACTTCGCCTCACCGGTCTCGGGTTTGGGTTCCAAGATGGGGCTGGATGCGACCAACAAATGGCCGGGAGAAACCTCCCGCGAATGGGGTACGCCGATTGCGATGTCGGACGAGGTGAAGGAGAAAATCGACGGGATTTGGGATAGTTTGGGAATTTGAGGGCCGTTGTCGTCCCCCAGGAATTGAACCTGAAGCCGGGTTGAATGGAGGATGGGAAGGGGGTCTGAGCGATTTGGAGTGTTTCACTTACGATGCCGACATTCCCCCTATACGGAATTGGCCTATCAAGCGACAGAGAATCTCTGAACTACGAGTGATGGCGTTGAGCTATAGCCCATCACTCGTTATTCAGATCTACCCTTTTAGTTTTTCTATCCCAGCGCCTCCTTGAGCAAGGCATCGGCGAGGATCTGCACATGAGGTGGTTTGAGCAGGGTCATGTGATTGCCGCCGCCGCGCAGGACAGTCAACTCCGGCGCCCAGCGCTTCCAGCCGGCGACGATCGTTTCTCGACGCTGCCGGTCGGCTTCCTCGGCTAGACGGTCATCTCTCACCAGCACCAGCCGCACCGGCCCTGAATAGATCGCCTCGGGCCGGTAGGAGGTGCGCACACAGCCGGCATAGTGGCGCAGCGTGCCGTGCAGCGCCTGTGCTTTCGAAGCCGGCGGCATGAGCCCGACCCGGACCAGGCGTTCATGCAGAATCGCCCGTTGCGCTTCACTTTCCAAGGATTCGAGTTCCCCGGCATCGATCTCTAGCGAACGCCCCGCCACCTGCTCGTAGAGAGTCACCAGGCGCATCAGCGCTTCGGTATCGCTGTATTCCCGCACGACCGCCTCGTCCTCGTCCGGAGCCCGGCTATCGAGAATAGTGAGCGAGGCCACGCGGCCTCCAGTCGCCTGTAGCCTTAGGGCCATCTCGAACGCCACCCAGCCGCCGAACGAATGCCCCAACAGATGCAACGGCCCTTCGCGATAACGCTCGCCGATCGCGAGTAGATAGGCTTGCGCGGCCGCCGTCACCGTCGAATGAGGCACCAGTTGGCCATCGAGGCCGCGAGGCTGTAGTCCGACTACGGGCCGTGCCTCTCCCAAGGCGCTGACCAGGGCGTTGAAACTGACCACATTGCCGCCGGCCCCCGGTACACAGAACAGCGGCGTCAACCCAGTCCGCCCGGTTTGCAGCGTCACCAGCGGGGAGTAGGCCCGTTCCGGCAACTCGGCCCGCTGTTCGCCGGCCTGGCGGATCGCCGCCGACAGCGCCGCGCCCAGGGAGGCGATCTGCGGTTCTTCCATCATCGACAGATGGGTTCCCTCCACCGGAATCAGGCGGAGCCGTTCTGCGGGCGCCACCGCCTCCCAGCCGCGCAGCGGGTCGTCGACGGCTTCGTCCCGGGCGGTAAACAGGTGGATGGGAAGGGGGATCGGCTGGGCCCGGTAGTCGGCGTTCGCCTGCATGTACGTGCGTCGGCGCGCCAGGAACTGCCGGATGTCCG
>JAQTSI010000229.1 GCA_028711365.1 Methylococcaceae bacterium | reverse complement strand
GATATGATGCCCACTCTCCCTGCATTCGGTTTCCAATCTCATCGATCTTCAATCAAAACCAATTTTTTATATTCCTGCCTGGGAATTATCAAACCGATGAACGTCTTCGCCCGATAACCCGTCTTCTTCTCCGGTGGGCAGTAGCGGTAGCGAAGCACCAGATTTCCATCCTGTTCATATCAATCTCCCACCGTCAGTTTCTCATCCCGTTCATCGGCGGCGGGAGCACTTGTGATGCGGCAATGACGAGGATTTGCCGGGTTTCGAAGAGGCTGGTATCGGGGTTGAAAGGACGGCTTCGCCCATCGTTGGGGCGGGATGAAAGACTACCGACCATTCCTCAATCACGGGCTATTCTCTCTGTTCGGACGAGCCCATGGCGGTTCCTTCGGTCTTCCTGAGTGGGAAGAGGCTTCGGGAACATGACTTACCACATGAGATCGTCGGGAATCAGGTATTGCGAATAGGGATCGTCGGATTTCGCCTCGCTGACGGGCGTCTTCCGGTTCTGCGTATTGCGCAGAACCACGCAGTCTGCATCGCGGGCGGCGATTTTTTCGGCGATCTCGTCCGATACCAATTCATAGGCCTTGTCCAGCCGGACGATGGCCAGTTGGCCTAGCGCGATCTGTTGTCGCACCGAGTCGGATACGTAAATTCGCTTGATCTTGCCCTGATCGGCGAAATTATAGGGTAGCTCGCCATCGCCCTTGGGATGACGGTTTTGTTCCACCAGTTGACGTATTTGCGCGGTCGCCGCCTTCTTGTTGGCCTGTTCCTGGCGCTGTTGATTGAGCAGCCGGTCGCGTTCGACTTTCTCAATCTGAGCTTGACGAATTCGTGCCTGGGCCTGGTCATCGCTTTCCGACTTGATCTGGCCATGCTGGCGCTGGGCTTCCTTGTGCTTTTCCTTGACGGCTTTTTTGACCTGCTGGGTGTTGACCAGGCCTGCTTTGAGCAATTGTTCGCGTAATGCGTTACCCATGACGGATCTCTGTATAATGATCTTTGCTGCAGTGGTTGAAGGGGTGAATTTTTAATTCCCGCCCGGGGATCAATTTCCTCTGTCCCGAGTGCGAATGGTCAGACGGAATGCCCCTTTCTGTCAACGGCCATGAAAAAAAATCGTTTCGCGACAATTTGTTGTCTTTAGGGGTTTAATTCACTGTCTAGGCTTGTTATAATGCGGAAAAGCAAAATGGGGTTGCCGCCAGCGGTTGGCAAGTGTGAGCAACGCGCCCCATGATTGAATTCGGCCCTTATGGGCTTTTTTCATTTTTAACGGGAAAGAATGACAACAATGGGCCTCGTGCCCTTTTTTTGTGGCTGCGATTCAGGTGATGCGATGAAAATGCCGGACAAGTTGACCCGGCTGGTCGAGCCGGTGGTGACCGGCATGGGTTATGAATTGGTGGGGATCGAATTCGACTCCCATCAGAGAATTTTGCGTGTATATATCGATTGCGAGCGGGGGATAGTGTTGGATGACTGTTCCAAGGTAAGCCACCAGTTGAGTGGCTTGCTGGATGTGGAAGATCCCATTCCCGGCAAATATCAACTGGAGATTTCATCTCCCGGCATGGACCGTCCGCTATTCACACTCGCGCATTTCGAGCGTTTCAAGGGGGTTTTGGTGCGATTGCAGTTGCTAAGGCCCATCGATGGCCGCAGGCGATTCAAGGCCCGACTGCTAGGTGTCGAGGGAGGGAGAGTATTGCTTCAGGACGGTGAGAATCAGTTCGAAATTCCCTTCGAATCCATTGACAAGGCGCGTATCGCGCCCGAGTTTGAGAAAAAAAGTACCAAAGGAGCAGGCGATGGCCAATAAAGAAATATTGCTGGTGGTGGATGTCGTATCCAACGAAAAGGAAATCGAGAAAGAGATCATCTTCAGCGCCATTGAAGATGCTCTCAGGACGGCCACCATCAAACGGCATGATAATCGCTTGGATGTGCGTGTCTCCATCGATCGCAAAACCGGCGATTATGAGACCTTCCGCCGCTGGTTGGTGGTCGAGCCGAACGAAGAATTCGAGGGGGGCATCGAATCGTCGGAAACCCAGATGCTTCTGTCCGAGGCGAAGAAAATCGATGCCGCCGCGAAAGTGGAGGCCTATGTCGAGCAACCGATGGAATCCATCGAGTTTGGACGCATCGCGGCGCAAACGGCGAAACAGGTGATCGTGCAGAAAGTTCGTGAGGCGGAACGTCGCAAGGTGGTCGAAGCTTATCAGGACCGGGTCGGCGATCTGGTGACCGGTATCGTCAAACGGGTCGAACGCGGCAGTGTCTTTTTGGATCTGGGCGGTAACGTCGAGGCCTTCATTCCCAAGGAGGAAATGATTCCCCGCGAAGCGGTGCGCAATGGTGATCGCTTGCGGGGTTATTTACGATCCGTTCGCCCCGAAGCGCGAGGGCCGCAATTGTTCGTCAGCCGTACCGCGCCGGAATTGCTCATCGCTTTGTTCCGCTTGGAAGTGCCGGAAGTCAGCGAGAATGTCATCGAGATCATGGGAGCCGCTCGGGACCCTGGTGTGCGCGCCAAGGTGGCGGTGAAGAGCAACGATCCCCGCCTCGATCCGGTGGGGGCCTGCGTCGGCATGCGAGGTTCGCGCGTGCAGGCGGTATCCAACGAGTTGGCCGGCGAGCGTGTCGACATCATCCTGTGGAACGAAAACGAAGCCCAGTATGTGATCAACGCCATGTCACCGGCGGAAATCGTCTCCATCGTGGTGGATGAGGACAAGCACAGCATGGATGTGGCGGTGGCCGATGAGAACCTGTCCCAGGCCATCGGGCGAGGCGGCCAGAATGTGCGGCTGGCCTCCGAGTTGACCGGCTGGGATTTGAATGTGATGAGCGCATCCCAGGCCGAGGAAAAGAACGAATTGGAAGCGAAGAAACTGTTGCAGTCTTTCGTCGAGCAAATGAATATCGACGAGGAGATCGCGGAAATCCTCGTGCGCGAAGGTTTTTCCAGTGTCGAGGAACTGGCTTACGTGCCGGCCAAGGAAATGCTGGAAATCGATGAATTCGACGAGCCGCTGGTGGAGGACCTGCGCAACCGCGCCCGCGACGCCCTGCTCATCAAGGCCATCGCCAGCGAGGAAAAATTGGAGACGGCGGAACCGGCGGCGGATCTGTTGGGGATGGAGGGGGTGGATCGTGAACTCGCTTATCTGTTGGCGCGGCATGGTATACGTACCATGGATGACCTGGCCGAGCAGTCGGTGGACGAGTTGATGGAAGTCGAGGGGATGGACGAGGAAAAGGCGGCGAGCTTGATCATGAAGGCGCGCGAGTCCTGGTTTGCGGAAGACTAGGGATTTGATTGAAAGCGGGGCGAGAAAATGAGTGATGTGACAGTAAGGCAATTAGCCGAAGTAGTGAGAATTCCCCTGGATCGACTGTTGACGCAGTTGGGCGAAGCGGGATTGACGGTAACCAGCGCGGACGACATTCTGAGCGATGCGGAGAAAATGAAGCTGCTTAGCTATTTGCGTCAGAGTCACGGCAAGGATCAACCCGCCGCCGCCGAGCCGAAGAAAGTCACCCTGCAGCGGCGCACGGTGAGCGAGCTCAAGCAAGGCAAGGTGCCCGGCAAGGCGGTGAAGACGGTCAGCGTCGAGGTTCGCAAGAAGCGCACCTATATCAAGCGAAGCGAACTGCCCGAAACCGATGAGCGCCGTCTGGAAGCGGAAAAAGCTCGTCTTGCCCTGGAGGAGAAGCAACGCGAACTGGAGATCGAGGAAGCGCTCCGTCTCGAACAACGCGAGGAAGAAATCAAGCGCCAGGCCGAGGAAGAGGAACGTAGCCAGCGCGAGGAAGCCGAACGCATTCAGCAGGCGAAGCTCGAGGAATCGCAAAAGGCAGCCGAAACGATCCAACCGACGCCCCCCGCCAAGGTCGAAGTCGAAGCGCCCAAACCGGTCGAGCCTAAACCGGCCGAACCCAAGCCGGAAGCCCCCAAGTTTGAAACCAAGCCCGTTGAAACCAAGGCGGCTCCCAAGGCGACCGAAGCAAAACCCAAGCCCCCTGCCGGCAAACCCGCACCGCCGAGAGGAGTGCCGTCCAGGCCAGCCACCCCGCATGGAGGCGTGGTTGTACCCAAGGGGATCGATGATATCCGACTTGGGAAGAAAAAAGGCGCGGTCGGCGCAAAGCGCGGCGGGGAGGATGACCGTGAGGCGGGACCGGACGACTTCAAACGCGGCAAGGGCAAAAAGCCCAAACAGCGCGGGCCCGTGGTGATGCCCGAGCAGAAACACGGATTCGAGAAACCGACCGCCCCCATGGTTCATGAAGTCATGGTGCCCGAGGCGATCACCGTTTCCGATCTCGCCCTGCGCATGTCGGTCAAAGCCTCGGAAGTCATCAAGACGCTGATGAAGATGGGGGTGATGGCGACCATCAATCAGACCCTGGACCAGGAATCCGCCATGCTGGTGGTGGAAGAAATGGGCCATACGGCGATCGCCCAGGCGGAAGACAACCTCGAAGCCGAGATGATGGCTACCTTGGCGATGGAGGAAAACATCGAGCAGTTGCCCAGGGCCCCGGTGGTGACCATCATGGGCCATGTCGACCATGGCAAGACCTCGTTGCTGGATTACATCCGCAAATCCCGGGTGGCAGCCGGCGAAGCCGGCGGCATCACCCAGCATATCGGCGCCTACCAGGTGAAGACCGGACGCGGCACCGTCACCTTCCTGGACACTCCGGGTCACGCTGCTTTCACGGCGATGCGCGCACGCGGCGCCAAGGTCACCGACATCGTGGTGCTGGTGGTAGCGGCGGACGACGGCGTCATGCCGCAAACCCGCGAGGCGGTGGATCATTCGCGGGCCGCCAACGTGCCCCTGGTGGTCGCCATCAACAAGATCGACAAACCTTCCGCCGACCCCGATCGGGTCAAGCAGGAATTGGTCGTGCAGAATGTCGTGCCCGAGGAATGGGGCGGCGATACCCAGTTTGTCAGCGTTTCCGCCAAGACCGGCGAGGGCATCGACGCTTTGCTGGAAGCCATCCTGTTGCAAGCCGAAATCCTGGAACTGAAGGCACCGGTCAAGGTGCCGGCGATGGGGGTCGTGCTGGAATCCAAGCTGGACAAGGGGAGAGGTCCCGTAGCCGACGTGCTGGTGGAAAAGGGCGTATTGAGGAAGGGCGATTTCATCCTCTGCGGCCAGGAATTCGGTCGCATCCGCGCTATGTTCAACGAAAACGGCAAGCCGCAGAAAGAGGCCGGTCCTTCCTCGCCGGTGGAGATCCTCGGACTTTCCGCCGCGCCCAATGCGGGAGACGAGTTCATCGTCGTCGCCGACGAGCGCAAGGCCCGGGAAATCGCCCTGCAGCGGGAGGAGAAATCCCGCAGCAGTAAATTGGCCGCGCAACAATCGTCCAAGCTGGAAGATGTGTTCTCTCGCATGGAAACCGCAGCCGAAACCATCGATCTCAACCTCATCGTCAAGGCCGATGTTCAGGGCAGCTTGGAAGCCTTGCGCAGCTCGTTGAGCGAACTTTCCACCGACAAGGTCAAGGTCAAGATCGTGGCCGGTGGGGTGGGTGGTATCAATGAATCCGATGTCAACCTGGCTTTGGCTTCCAGCGCCGTCATGATCGGATTCAACGTACGCGCCGACGCCAGCGCCCGCAAACTGATCGAGGAACGCGGAGTGGATCTTCATTACTACAGCATCATCTATGAGGTGATCGACGAGGTGAAGAAATCCATCAACGGCATGCTGGAGCCGGAATACAAAGAACAGATCGTCGGCATCGCCGAGGTTCGCGACGTCTTCCGTTCGCCCAAATTCGGCGCCGTCGCCGGCTGCATGGTGGTGGAAGGCTTCGTCAAGCGCAACCTGCCGATTCGCGTGCTGCGTGAAAACGTGGTGATCTACGAAGGCCAGTTGGAATCCCTGCGCCGTTTCAAGGATGACGTGGGCGAGGTGAAGATGGGGATGGAATGCGGCATTGGCGTCAAGAACTATAACGATGTCAGGGTCGGCGACCAAATCGAAGTGTTTGAAAAAGTGTTGGTGGTGCGCGCTTAAAAGCTGGCGCGCCTGCAAGGTAAGGTCAAAAGAGAGAATGCCCAGAGAATTTACCCGTAGCGATAGAGTCGCTTCCCAGTTTCAGCGAGAATTAGCCGAGCTGATGCGGATCGAGATAAGAGATCCCCGATTGGGGATGGTCACCCTCAGCGACGTCGAGATCACCCGAGACATGTCCCTGGCCAAGGCCTATGTCAGTTTCCTGGGGGCTGGTGAGACGCCAAACCGGTGTGTGAAAATCCTGGCTGAATCCGCGCCCAAATTGCGTCATGCTTTGGGGAAGCGGATCCGGTTGCGGGTCATGCCCGATTTGCGTTTCGTCTATGATGATTCCATCGAACGCGGCTCGAATATGGACCGATTGTTGAGCAGCCTGGGCAGCGATGAGGGGGAAGATCAGGAAGCGGCAGAATCTCCATGAGCCGTCGTCAACGCGGCAGGGACATCAACGGCATGTTGCTGCTGGATAAAAGCCCCGCCATGACTTCCAACGGCGCGGTGCAGCGGGTCAAGCGCTTGCTGCAAGCCAATAAGGTCGGCCATACCGGCAGCCTCGATCCCATCGCGACCGGGTTGTTGCCCTTATGTCTGGGAGAGGCCACCAAACTATCCGGATTTCTGTTGAATACCGACAAGCGTTACCAGGTACGGGTGCGCCTGGGCCAGATCACCAGCACGGCGGATATCGAAGGCGAGGTGTTGGAAGAAAAACCGGTTCCAGCTCTGAACGAGGTCATCATCGAATCCGTGTTGGCCGACTTTCGGGGTGAGATCGATCAGGTTCCTCCCATGCATTCGGCGCTCAAACACCAGGGGCAAAGGCTTTACGAGTTGGCGCGCAAGGGGGTGGAAGTGGAGCGGAAAGCCCGCCGGATCAGCATCCATGCCTTGAACCTGTTAGGATTCGGAGCGGATTTTCTCGATCTGGATGTGCATTGCTCCAAGGGAACCTATATTCGCAGCCTGGCCGAAGACATCGGCTCGGCGCTGGGTTGCGGTGGCCATGTGGAACGACTGCGACGCACGGCAGTCGGCGCATTCACCCTCGATAATGCGGTGAGTTTCGAGCGATTGGAGTCCATGACGGACGAACAACGCCTGAGTCTGCTATTGCCTTTGTCCGTCATCGCCGAGGAGTTGCCGACTTTTTCCTTGTCCGCCGAATTGGCGTTTTTCCTGCGCAGGGGACAGCCGGTGTTCGCACCCAACGCGCCTGTGGCCGGTCTGCTTCGGCTTTTCACCCATCAGGGGGCTTTCCTGGGGATAGGTGAAGTCACGGAGGAGGGCATGGTCGCGCCTCGCCGGCTGGTGAGGGAAGCGGAGAATCCATCGAAACGGCCGGAAAATCCGCCCTAGCGAGGACGGAATCGAATTAACCTTGTTTCGACCCCGTCGAAACCGTTAAAATATAATATTCAGTACTTACCGAGTTATTTCTGGAGTTAAACAAATGGCATATACCACCGTAGAAAAACAGGCTGTCGTGCAGCAATATCAGCGTGCGGCGAACGACACCGGCTCCCCGGAAGTCCAGGTCGCCCTGCTCACCGCCCGCATCAATCACCTGACCCCGCATTTCAGCGCCCACAAGAAAGACCATCATTCCCGCCAGGGTTTGCTGCGTCTGGTCAACCAGCGCCGCAAGCTGCTGGATTACCTCAAGGGCAAGGACCTCGAACGCTACCGTTCCCTGATCGAACGCCTCGGTTTGCGTAAATAACCCTTGAGTCCTTGGCTTGTAGAAATAGGAAAAACTAGTGAATCCGATTCGGAAAGAATTTAACTACGGTGACCATCGGGTTGCCTTGGAAACCGGAGAAATCGCGCGCCAGGCCGATGCCGCCGTCATGGTGGACATGGCTGGCACCGTAGTGCTCGTGACCGCAGTCGGCCTCAAGGAAGTGGTGAGAGATGGCGATTTCTTCCCGCTGACCGTGAACTACCAGGAAAAGACCTATGCAGCGGGCAGGATTCCCGGCGGATTCTTCAAGCGCGAAGGAAGACCCAGTGAAAAAGAAACCCTCACTGCGCGCTTGATCGATCGCCCGATTCGTCCGCTGTTTCCGGAAGGATTCACTCACGAGGTGCAGGTGGTTGCCACCGTGCTCTCCCTCAATCCCGAAATCGATCCCGATATCCCCGCCATGATCGGCGCATCGGCGGCGCTGAGTCTGTCCGGAATGC
>JAQTSI010000228.1 GCA_028711365.1 Methylococcaceae bacterium | reverse complement strand
ACCGTGGGCCTGAAGCCACAACCCCCAGTCACGTCGATCACTGTCATGCAGCAGCGGATAGGCAAGGCAGTCTTGCGGACTGTGAATGGGCGGTCCTTGCCGCAGCAATTGAGGCGCGCCGACCACAATCATTTCCGGAGACATCAACCATCGTGCTTCAAGACCAGGATATTTTCCTAGCCCGTGACGGATGGCGAAATCGACGGGCTCACTCTTTAGGTCCACCATGCGAGAGTCCGTTTCCAGAGATAGTGATATCTTGGGACAGCGGCTCACAAAGCGACCCAGCCTTGGCACCAGCCAAGACGACGCAAACGAAGGCATCACACTGACCACCAAGCAGTTAAAGCCATGCTCTGTCAATCGGTGGCGGGAAACCGTCTCGATTTGCTGAAAGGCGGTTTTCAACTCGGCATATAACTCAGCGCCCACGTCGGTTTTCGTCACACCTGATCGTGCTCGCTGAAACAGACGTTGCCCAAGTTGCGACTCCAAATCAAGGATGCGCTGGCTGATCGCACCTGGCGTGACGTTGAGTTCCTGCGCCGCGTCTTTCATGCTGCCGGCGCGACAAACCACGAAGAATATGTAGAAAGCCTGGAGAGGGATTGGCATCCCCTGACTTTAGCTCAGCTAAAGCGAATCAGGCAAGAGATCGTTTGTCACCATTGCCATGGCGTCTTATGCTCTGTCCATGACTAAGACCCTGACCCAACACCACGCGACCCAACCAGGCAAGTATCAGCAACGATTCACTGTCGGCATTTGTTTTTTCGTGCTTGCCCTTGCCTTTTCGGCGCGCGCCACGCTGGGGCTGGTGATGCCGGTCTGGCAGAGCGAATTGGGCTGGTCGCGCAGCTTTGTTTCAGGTGCTGGCGCCGGTGCCCTGATTGTGATGGCCATCGTCGCCCCGTTTGCCGGTAGTTTGGTGGATCACCGAGGCCCGCGCTTCACACTCAGTCTTGGCTTGGTGCTGCTTTCGATAGGCTGCGCAATCATTTCGGCGACCCACAGCGCCATCCTTTTCGTGATCGCATTCAGCGGCATTTCGGCCATTGGATTCGGCATCATCGCGACGCACGTGGTTTCAACGGCAATAGCGAGAACGTTCGAGCACAACCGCGGCTTGGCGACCGGCATTGCAACATCGGGAGCAACCGGCGGGCAGTTTTTGATCGTACCGTTGCTTGCCAGCCTGCTCGCGGTCGCCAGTTGGCGCTGGAGCTTCGGCGGGATCGCGTTGGCTTCGGCGATGTTGATCCCCTGCATCTTGTGGCTCATGCCCAAAGCACAGGCGATCAAGGTGGGGTGTCATGCAACGCTTCAAAATGCACATTCATTTTCGGGTGATATCAAATTTATCGTCGGCAGACCGGCATTCCACGTACTGTTCTGGAGCTTTCTGTTGTGCGGGTTCACTACAACGGGTGTGATTGAGACTCACTTTTTGGCTTACGCGTCGTATTGCGGCTTTGCGCCGGTGGCCAGCGCGATGGCGTACGGGCTTCTGTGCGCAGTCAATATGCTGGGCATGATAGGAGCGGGATGGTTAACCGACCGGGTCAATCGTGCTGTTCTCCTGGCTGCCATCTATTTGGTCAGAGGTGCTACGTTTTTTATTCTTAGCAGCGTCGGATCAAGCATCGAGACCTTGTTTGTATTTGCGGCCGTTTTCGGCATGGTTGATTACGCAACGGTACCGGTAACTGCAAGTCTCGTCACCACTCACGTTGGCTTGCGAGTGATGGGTCTTGCCATGGGATTGATATCGGCGGGCCATTCCATAGGCGCAGCGCTCGGTGCCTATCTGGGTGGCTACATCTTTGACCGTTTTGGTTCGTACGCCGCAATCTGGACCATGTCACTCTGGCTGGCGATTTCGGCCGGTATATTGGCGCTACTGCTGCTCAAACAAGCTCATTTGCGGCCTGGTGCGGCCGCCGCAAGCCAAACCGTAACCCGTCGCCAGCGCATCTGATTGACCAGGTTTTGGATGCGCGGTGTGAGGCCACTGATATTTAGTGTGGAAAATCGGCTTCTAGCGCCTTATGAATAAGCGTATACAGCTATTAACTTTGTAGCTATTTGGTGACGTGATAGCGGTGACCTGTACCTGGGATGGGTCATTGGGTGGGGCGTGGGCTTGTTCTGGTTTAGGCTGACAAGAGTCATTCGCTGATTTTCCGTCACGGTCAGGTCAGTGCCCAAAGCGGAAAGTCGGTGGTCTTGAACTCGATGCCACGAAGCGGACATTTAATCTGTTCCAAATTGAAAGCGGGGAATGCAGCCGCCCATGGCCCAAATTGAATGCCTTCTAACTGGCCCATTCGTTCTGAAGCAGAAATTTGCACCGGTCAGGAGAGTTGCCGTTTTTCGTCCAATACCGGCCATACTGCGATATCAAGACTTGAATAAATGGCGCGCATCCAATCGCTATTCTTTCTGCTTCCGGCGTGACCGCTCATGCCGCCTACTGAAGCGCGGCGAGTCGATCGGCGCGATTGAAGCTTTTGGAAACCGCGCCTGCAAGCGACAGGCCATGTCGCCGATCGGACCAACTAGGCCAATTGCTGACGCTATGACGGCGGCAGCTGTCCGCCGATGATCCACGTCTCTGGTGAGGCATTCAGCCAAATTCTTCTCGGCCACCATAGGGTCAAGTTTGGCGAGGATTTTGCGCCATGTGGCAGGCGCATGCTCAATTACGACGCGAACAAGTCCCTCTGCTGGCCCGGTGGAATCGCGGTTATAGTCCGCCACACTTTGCGCTATTGCGTCAACGAAGGGGGTGACGGCCTGCTCGACCAATTCGGGTCGCGCCTCTGCGATGATGGCCAAGGCTGCGCCGCCGATGTCCCAACTCAGGTGGTCGTATTGTGCGAGGCGGAGCGAGCCGCCCTTGGCCAGATGCGCGAGGCCGACTTCCGGCACCATCAGCATCAGGCGCGGCGGAAAATGCACGATCCGGTCGGCTCTGTTGGAGATGAATTTTTGGACGAGGTGCCGCGTCGACGGTCGTGAATAGAGCGTGCTCAAGAACACCTCCGTGTCGTGCAGCATATTCGCCCAATCGTCGCCGATGACCAAATCAAGTTTTTCCCAATCGAGTTGGCGCAGGACCGCTTCGTATTTCCGCGGTGCCGACTGGCAGAGAAAATGGAGGAAGAAGCCCGCAGATTGAAAATGCCGGGGGCGCACTGTCGAGATGTGTTCTGCGACCCGCTTTGGGTCAATTTTCTCGCACATGCGCCGCGCGATCATCCACTGACGGCGAGTCGGTTTCAGCTTCCCGACATACACATGCAGCACGTCAAACACGCGTAGTACGGTTGAAGCTAAATCTTGGCTGAGCTGATGAAACCCTTCCACCGGGTCTTTGGCGAGGACTTGCTGGGCCGTTGGGACAAATATTTCGGCCATTTCCAGCGCCAGATTCTCGTCCCACCAAACCACCGAAGCGCAGAATTTCGAGAAGATGAAAGCATCATCCAGAAAGGCTTCCTGCTTGGCGAGCTCGCGCAGTTTGTCCCGATCAAGAGCTGCCCGAACCTTGGCGTTGAAGTTATCGACTTTCACGTAGGCGACGCTGCGCAAGAGATCGGCCAAGCCGTAGGCCGTATCGGGATTGGCGTTGGAATAGGCCGTAGCGATTGCAATCGGATCGGCGGCTGCGACGGCTTTCTCGGCAATATTTCGATCCTGTTGTGCAAGATTGTTTAAGATGTGCCCGAAGCCGTATGCGCCATCGCTGGGGTTGGAAATCCAATTCGCCAATGTGGTCGCATGCGGCCCCACGACGGCGGTCGCACCACCGTCCGCGAAATCCCACAGGTCTGAAAGGGCGAGGGCCGCGAAACCGCGATCCGAACCTTCGGCTGCCCAGCATCGCGCAACCGCAGCTTCAACCCCCGGCTGCCCGAGAAGGCGCGTCCAACTATAGTCGCAGCTTCCGAAGCGAAGTTCATGTATCAGGACTCGCAAACCGGCAAACTGGAATTGCGGATCGCGCAATACGCCTTCGATCATTGTGGCGATCTTCTTGCGCCCGTCCTTGTCCTGCCCCTCCAGAACACGTTTGAGCACGACCGAGGCGAAGCGCTGATGCGGAGTCCGGCAATCCGCCGCGCCGACGATCAGTCTTTGCTTCCCCAGCCACGCCAATCCCTGATCGACCGTTCCGGTATCGATGCCGGCACGTTCACAGACTTCCGCAATCTCACCAGGAACCGCACGTGCGTCGCGTGACACCATCTGCCGCATCGCAACTGCCGCAAGGATGAGATCAGCATTAGATGCACGGGCGGAATCCGCTGCTTGTTTTGATCGGCGCCAGCCGCCTCCGAGCACGAAGCAGAATTGCCAGGGACGATCCGAGGAGCTTTCCGCGTTATCCAGGCGTTCGCCTAGATCGGCGTTCATCATGCGCTCGCCCACATCGTCGTCAGCGAGGTGCACGGCCTCCAGAGTCTTGGGCAAGTCGGCTCGCAGCGCAGCTGCAATCGTCTTTACCGCGCGCTTCGCGTCGAGCGTTAACGCGCCTCGATGGCTGACGTGCTCAAGAGCGTTGTGGGTCGAAAGGACCAGGCGAGCCGAACCAGCCTGATCCTCTATTCGACGAAGAATGTGAGGTTCTAGGAGGTGGGCGTCGTCGATGAGATACAGGCGACGCTTGCCGGGCAATACCGCCTCCAACACGATATTGTCGGCCTGAGGATCGAGCAGGCGCAGCACTTCGAAGCCCTCAGCCGCCATTTTCTGCGCGGCTTGGTATGCGCAGATCGATTTTCCAGCGCCGGGCTCGCCAATGAGGCGCACCGAATAAGCTATTTCCAGTTGCGTCAGGACGGTGCTGACTTCGGTCAATCGCGGACACGCGGTAGCATCAGATGGCCCCAGCGAATAGCCCATTAGGGCTGGACCCAGCCCGCGATCATCATCAAACGTCACCATTTCCCAAATCGCAGAGCCGTGCGGATTCGAAGGCTCAAGCAGCTTCGCATCTATCCTCTCAACGAGGCTTGCGAGTTTCGCTTCGAGCGAAGGTAGCGCACGCAATGCCTCGATCACTTGCGGCAGGTGATCGGCGTGCTCGGGATAGAATTCGGCTATTACTTCAGGCTCGCTGACCATTAGGGCCTGGATTTCTTCCCAGGCAAGCACGTCGACACTGAATAGACCTTTGGCGCGGCGCTCGACCGACAATTCCCGGGCAGTCTTTTGTAGCTTGGCGTCCGCAGGAGCGGTGGTTGCGAATATCCACTTATCCAGCTTGGGGGAAAATCTTTCCGCCTTGGCGACTTCCGCAAGCACTTCCGACCATTCGGCCTTGCTGCTGTAGTTGCTTTCCTTGCCCTTGCACTGGACGCCCCAGTAGGATCGGCGGTCGGCGTTCGGGGAGCCAAAGACATCGACGCCGTGCTGTGCTTGTCCCCTCCGCCCATTTTTCTGAGCAAGCGGATCCTGCCATACGCATTTGAATAGGGCGTGGCATAAATCCTCGAAAGTTCCCCACTCCTTAGGTGGGGCAATTTGCTTGGCACGAAATTGCATCTGGCCTCTGTAATCTTTTTTCGAAACCTATGAGTCGCCTTACGAAGTCCCAATGACAGTCTATGTCGGCTCAGGCAGTGGCTCGGTCATCGCGTCAATTCGGACGTTCCATTTCTCAGCATAGTCATCTCTTGAACCGTTAAACATTAGTGCTCACTAGGCTGTTGATTCCACTTACACTGTGGGCACGGTGCGGATCGTGTCAGCGCCGAACCAGAGGTCAAGTGTTGTGAGTGCCTCTGGCGAAAGTTGCTGGGTGAACAGTAGCGCGAGTCGCCGCTTCGGTCTTGAGCAGGCTACATAAAACAGATTGCGATTTCGCTCGTACATCGCAGCCTTCCCCGACGGAACTGTCTGGTCGTTGGCAAGTTCTAACATCTCGCCGAAGTTGTACTGATTCCAGCCCCGTCCAATCACGACCAGCACATTCTCGAACTCTGCGCCCTTGACGCCATGCTTCGTCTCGAACGGCGAATGCCCGTCGAGATATTTGCGAAGAGCCTTAATTTCTGCGTAGGAAACCTCCCGCAACTTCTCCAACTCTTCCAGCGCCGGGGGCATTTCTTCTCCTGCGGTCTTGTCGAAGGCGCGCAGCTCGCGCTCCCGCTTTTCAACCGCCTCTGGAAGTCTTGGTCGCCTCTGGGCATGCAGGTGGTCGATGATCTGGCCTACTGTCCCCGTCTCCCGCAGTGCCATTAGCTGAGTCATAGCACCATTCCAGGACGCCTTGTCGGCATGGCTGCGCAACAAGGGCGTTGACCCTCCAAGTGCCTCGAACATCGCGCCAAATTTACGTGCTGCAAATGCGTCACAGGCGGGCTCTAGTTCATCCACAAAAAAAGCAATGTGTGGATGTTCCTTTTTCGTGAACGCCTCGTTGTAGCGAAACGTGGCCGGCAAGCTTGAGTATCCCTGCTCGCTTGCCAACAACCGATGCGTCAACATGAGAATCTTTGTATGGTCGGGAGACAGATCCCAGCCATCTTGCTCCAGGATCGTTTTGACGCGCCCAAGGGTCGCATGACCGGCATCCGAAGGCAGGTCACCGGCCCAGTGCGCGCCCTTTTGACGTGGCCCCGGCCAGTCATTTGTATGAAACACGTGCACCTGTCCGACTGCCTCGGGGTCTTCAACGAATTGGCGTAGTGCGGGGCGCATGCGGTTGAGGCAGTCGACCACGGTCTTGACCGACCGGAAATTGGCTTCCTTGCCGATCTCCGTGACGGCTGCGTGCTCTAGCTTGCCGCATCCGTCGCCGTAGATTTTTTGCCAATGGTCTCCGAAGAACCCGAACAACGGTGATCCAGGCTGTCCCAGGAAGTGGACTTTGATCGCTTCGACCCAATCATTGTCGGTATCCTGATACTCGTCGACCAGAATGATTGGAGATTCTCTTGAAATTTGAGTGGGTAAGCTTCGGCCATTTTGATCAACTTTGAACAACGAAACCATGACTGCCAAGCTGTTTGAATCTGCCCTGGGGATATCTGATCCGTGGTTTGTTGCGTCGCTTGAGTTTGATGAAGGCGCCAAGACCTTGACGGTGCTGATCGACTTCAAGGCCGGCACTCGCTTCAGTGTTGCGGGTCATGAGGGAGCGCATCCGGTGCATGACACCGTGGCCAAGACCTATCGGCACCTGAACTTCTTCCAGCACGAGTGCCATCTTCAGGTGCGCACACCTCGGGTGAAGCTGCCCAACGGCTCGGTGCGCCTGGTGGAGCCCGACTTTGCCGGGCGGCTCAATGGCTTCACCCTGCTGTTTGAAGCCTTCATCCTGATGCTGTCGGGCCAGATGCCGTTTGCCGCCGTCTCGCGCATCGTGGGCGAGTCGGCGCACCGGGTGCTGGCGGTGTGCGAGAAATACGTGGAGATGGCCTGCGCCCTGGCCGAGCACTCGGATGTCACGGCACTGGCCATTGACGAGACCTCGCGCGCCCGAGGTCACAGTTACGTCACCCTGGCCGCTGACGCCGATGCCCGGCGCGTATTGTTCGTGACCGAAGGGCGCGATGCCAACACCATCAAGGAACTGGCCTCCTATCTGGAGGAACATGGCTGCCCGGCGCAGAACATCACCCGCACCAGCATCGACATGTCGCCGGCCTTCATCTCGGGGGTTGGCCAACATTTGCCCAACGCCCGCATCACGTTTGACAAGTTTCACATCATCGGACACGCCAGCACGGCGGTGGACAAGATGCACAGGATTGAGCAGAAAACGGATAAATCGCTCAAGGGCATGCGCTGGACACTGCTCAAAGACAGCGCCCGGCTCAAGCCCCAAGCGGTTGCCGATCTGGATGCCCTGATTGCCAGGATGACCGTCAAGCGTACGGCCAGGGCCTGGTCCTACAAGGAGCAGTTGCGCGAGATTCTTCAGAGAAAACAGATCAACGTGGTGCGAGCCATGTTGGCGCATTGGTGCAATTGCGTGATGCGCTCCAAGGTCGAGCCGATGAAGGATGTCGCCAGGATGATCCGCACGCATCTGGAGGGCATCGTTGCTTGGGCGCAGACGCGTCAGACCAATGGATTTCTGGAGGCCATCAACGGTCTGTTCCAGGCCTCCAAGCGCCGTGCGCGCGGGTTCACCCGACTCGCCACGATCAGAACGGTCATCTTCCTGATCGCCGGCAAACTCGACTTCCACGCCATCAACCCTCATGCGGGGCAACCCACTTGAAATTCATTAGAGCC
>JAQTSI010000227.1 GCA_028711365.1 Methylococcaceae bacterium | reverse complement strand
TGACGATTAATTTAATCGTTTCGCCGAGGTAAAATGCCCCAACCACCTCATCCGCCGACTTGCTCGGGTCTTTGCGGCCAAACTTCATGCCGAAATAGACGTTCGGTAAAAAACCGATCAAACCGCACAATAGTGCCGATACCCCGAATTCCCTTCCGCCAAACACATAAGCCAAGCTTCCACTCGCCGCGATGACTAGCAGCTGATATTGGAGCACACGCCTGACTTCGACAAACAGGCTCACGCCGCACCCCCCATAAAATCGCTCCGCATATTATCAACCGGTTCGGCAAAGATCAATGATTGCTCAGCCCGGAATCGAGCCTTGAGGAAGCTCGCGCCCACCGAAGCTTCCAACTCGTTGGACACCCTAGGCCCTGACTGCCTCGATGACACGACGCTCAGGCCTTTCTCGATCAGCCTTCGGACGATTCCCGCAGCCCTCCTCTCCCGGCTTCGACAAAACCCTGATTTCGTGCCAGCGGGTAACAGTTCATTTCCTGAATCGCCGTCGCCGCGGCTTCGGCAGCATCCAATCGTCACAGACTTTAAGTTAACATTGGCCCTTCGACTTTCAACCCGCCGAGGCCATCATGCTCGTCTACCCCAACTTCGACCCGGTCGCCTTCAGCATCGGACCGCTACACGTGCACTGGTATGGCTTGATGTACGTGATCGGCATCGGCGCAGCCTGGTGGTTGGCCCGCCGCCGAGCGGAACGCGGCTTGATCGATCTGAGCGCCGCGCAGGTCGAAGACCTGATTTTCTATTCAGCCTTGGGCGTCATCCTCGGCGGCAGGTTGGGCTATATCTTCTTCTACAATCTGCCGGCTTTTCTGGAGAATCCCGCCATCCTGTTCCGCGTCTGGGAGGGCGGCATGGCCTTTCACGGCGGCATGCTAGGCGTGCTCGCCGCCATGTACTGGTATGGGGGCAAACTGAAAACCGGCTTTTTCGCCCTGTCCGATTTTCTGGCCCCCTTGGTACCCATCGGCCTGGGCGCGGGCCGCATCGGCAATTTCATCAATGGCGAACTGTGGGGCAAAACCACTGATCTACCCTGGGCCATGGTCTTTCCCAACGCCGGAGACGAGCCCCGCCACCCTTCCATGCTTTACGAAGGACTTCTGGAAGGGCTGGCCCTATATCTCATCCTGAACGGGTTCATCCAAAAACCTCGCCCGCGCATGGCGACTTCAGGCTTATTCCTGCTTTGCTACGGGATTTTCCGCTTCCTCGCCGAATTCGTGCGCATACCCGATGTGCAACTGGGTTATCTGGCCTTCGGCTGGGTCACCATGGGCCAGATACTGAGCCTGCCCATGATCCTGTTCGGCGCCTGGCTGTTGTTCCTCGCCTACCGCCGCCCTGCCCTACCTTCGCCATGACGCCTTTTCTCCGCCATGAAGCCATACCTTGAGTTGATCCGCCACATCCTGGCCGAAGGAGTGGCTCAATCCGATCGCACCGGCGTGGGCACCCTGGCGATCTTCGGCCATCAGATGCGTTTCGACCTCGCCGAGGGCTTCCCTCTCGTCACCACCAAGAAACTCCACCTGCGCTCCATCATCCACGAGCTATTGTGGTTCCTGCGCGGCGACACCAACATCGCTTATCTGCGCGACAACGGCGTCACCATCTGGGACGAATGGGCCGACGAACAGGGTGAACTGGGGCCGGTTTACGGCAAACAGTGGCGCGACTGGCGCGCCGCCGACGGCAGCCATATCGATCAAATCGCCGCGCTGATCGTGGAAATCAAGCGCAATCCTTCCTCCCGCCGCCAGATCGTCACCGCCTGGAATCCGGGCGAACTGTCCAGGATGGCGCTGGCGCCCTGCCATTGCCTATTCCAGACGGCGGTGAGCGAGGGCCGGCTGCATCTGCAACTCTACCAGCGCTCCTGCGACGTGTTTCTCGGACTGCCGTTCAATCTCGCCAGCTACGCCCTGCTGCTCTCGATGCTGGCGCAACAATGCGGGCTCGAGCCGGGCGATCTGGTCTGGACCGGCGGGGACGTGCATATTTACCAAAATCACCTAGAACAGGTTCGGCTACAGATCGAGAGGAAGCCCTATCCGCTTCCGCTATTGCGGATCCACAGGCAAGCTCCCGCCATCGACCGATACCGGTTCGAGGATTTCGAGATCGAAGGCTATCAGGCTCATCCCCATATCAAAGGCGAGATCGCCGTCTAGTTGCCACAGATACCCTGATGAATTAACGGGATATCGGTCCGATCTATCCCTAATCGTCCTCATCAGCGGAAATCGGGCGGCGAATTTTGCCAATCGTCACATCCAGCCTATAATGGCTGACCTTTGAGTTTATATCGCGGGCATTTTTCATCATCCAAAAGGAAGGTTTAGCAGTGAGTAAGAACTTCATCTTCACATCCGAATCCGTTTCCGAAGGTCATCCGGACAAGGTCGCCGATCAGATATCCGACGCCATCCTCGACGCCATCCTCGAACAGGACAAGCATTCGCGCGTCGCCGCCGAAACCCTGTGCAATACCGGTTTGGTGGTTCTGGCGGGTGAAATCACCACCGCCGCCAACGTCGATTACATCGGCGTGGCCCGCGAAACCATCAAGCGCATCGGCTACGACAACACCGAGTACGGCATCGACTACAAGGGATGCGCCGTGCTGGTGGCCTATGACAAGCAGTCGCCCGACATCGCCCAGGGCGTGAACAAGGCTTACGACGACAATCTCGACCAAGGCGCCGGCGACCAGGGCCTGATGTTCGGTTATGCCTGCGAAGAAACCCCGGTGCTGATGCCATTACCCATCTACCTGGCTCACCGTCTGGTGGAACGCCAATCACAACTGCGTAACAACGGCAAACTGCCGTGGCTACGTCCCGATGCCAAGAGTCAGGTCAGCGTCCGCTATGTAGACGGCAAGCCCGACTCCATCGACACCGTCGTGCTGTCCACCCAGCATTCGCCCGATGTCAGCAATGAGACCATCGAGGCGGGAGTGATCGAGGAAATCATCAAGCCCATCCTGCCGAAGGAGATGATCAAGGGCGAAATCAAATACCTGGTCAATCCCACCGGACGCTTCGTGGTCGGCGGCCCACAGGGCGACTGCGGCCTCACCGGGCGCAAGATCATCGTCGACACCTACGGCGGCGCGGCTCCCCATGGCGGCGGCGCATTTTCCGGCAAGGACCCCTCCAAGGTCGACCGTTCCGCCGCTTATGCCGGACGCTACCTGGCAAAGAACATCGTCGCCGCCGGCCTCGCCAGCCGCTGCCTGATCCAGGTCTCCTACGCCATCGGCGTGGCGCATCCCACCAGCGTGATGGTGGAGACTTACGGCACCGGCAAGATTTCCGACGAGAAGATCACCGAGCTGGTCTTGCGCCATTTCGACCTGCGTCCCAAGGGCATCGTCAACATGCTCGACCTGCTGCGTCCCATCTACCAGAAGACCGCCGCCTACGGCCATTTCGGCCGCGAAGAGCCGGAATTCACCTGGGAGAAAACCGACAAAGCAGAGGCTCTGCGCGCCGACGCCGGGTTGTGATCCACGGGGCGGGTTGACGGCTTGTCGCGAGTCCGCCTTCCCCCTCTCCCCATGGGTATCTACACAAGTTTCTTTCGCCCAAATTTTTGAGGGAAGGCGAAGTCGGCGAAGGTCTGCAACTCCTCGACGGTATATTCATTTAACCCGAATGTTTCATAAACCCGTTGAGATGCCCCGAATGCTGGGATAACACGCCAAATGCGGGCATCGGGGCAGGGACTATCGAGTGGTGGGGAGGATGAGCAACGCATTTTTCGAGTCTTTGGCCTCTCGGCAGGGCGGATATGAGGCCTCTGCTCGCTGATGAGGCAAAGACCGTCCTACCCGGAAATCAGGCAATGGCATCGGTGGCGTCGAGAAAGAGACCGGGTCAGGCGTCTGAAGAGGATGCCGCAGATTCTGATCAGCAGAGGCTTGGCCGGCAACGGCTGGGCAGGTGTAGTTTGACGCGGTCCTGGTACGGAACGACTCGCACGGCAATCTGGCCGTTCAACAGGCCGGCGTCGGTTCTCACGGTATATGAAGCGTTAAGGCTATGTGGAAGGAAAACCCATGTTGATGACAAGAAAATTCGCTGCCATCGCGGCCAGCGTGGCTCTTTCGCTGGCCAGCGCGAGCGGCGGGGCGGAAACCATCGACGAGATTCAGGCCGGGGTGCTATCCGCCATGGATGTCAAGGCCGATCCCTGTTCGGATTTCTATCGTTTCGCCTGTGGCGGTTGGATCGATAGCCACAGTTTGCCCAACGACGAAACGAGCATCACCCGCGGGTTTTCAGGCGCGCAAGACGACGTCCGCAACAACCTGTGGTTGCTGTTGCAGGATGCCTCCACCCACGCAAGCGACCCCGACCGTCAGCAGATGGGGAATTATTTTTCCGCCTGCATGGCCGAATCCAACGCGGAGCAGGAAGGACTCTCCGCTTTGCAGCCCTACCTGCAAGCCATAGCCGGCATAACCAATGCGGACGATTTCTTGCGGGTGGCCGGGCAATTGACCACCATCGGCGCAGCCAAGGCTTTTTCCTTCTCCCTCGTCACCCTATACAGCCGGGGATTGCCGCAAACCTACGCCTTGCTCCTCGCACCGGGCAAATTGGGAATATCCGACCGGGAAATCTATCTTAAAAAAGATGCCACCAGCACCCGTTTGCGCCTGTTGGGGCAGCAGTATATCGCCGATGTGCTCGGCTTGCTGGGAGAACCGCAATCCGCCGCCGACCACTACGCCAAGCAGATCCTGGATATCGAATCGGTGTTTGTCAGTTACCGGCCCCAGGGTTATCGACGGGTCAAATCCTCTGCCGTCACAGGACTCAATTTCGATCTGCATTGGGACCAGTTTTTTGCGGGGCTTCGAAGCCACCAGATTCAGGAGCTTTACGTCGACCCCGGACTGTTGAGGGCTTTGGCCAGGAAACTGAATCACTACCCGGCTGATACCCTTCGCGCTTATCTTCGCTGGGGCCTGGTTAGTTCCTATCAGGATCAACTGCCCGTCCGTTATCGGGCTAATGAGCCGATACGCAAATTTTTCGATCTGCAAGAATCCGCGCGCTGGAAACGATGCGTAGACGATACTTCGACCGAACTGGACGATCTGGTCGGCAAGGTGTTGGTGAATCAGGATGGCACCCTGCAGCGCATTCCCCTGGCCGAAAGCATACTCGGCCAGGTGGAAAGCACGTTCTACCAGCGGCTGGACGAAATACCCTGGCTGGATGGTTTGTCCCTGGCTTTGACCAAGCAAAAAGTCGACGGCGTGACCAAGCAGATCGGGTTCCCCAAAATTTGGCCCGATTTCACCATGCTGAATTTCTCCCCCGTCCATTATCTGGACGATGCCATCATCGCCAAGCAATTCGCTTTCCAGCGTCTGATCGCCCGCAATGGCGAGAACATCGATGTCAATGGCTGGGAACCGATTTTCTCCCCGCAAACCGTCAACGCGTTCTACAATCCGACCAAGAACCAGATTCATCTGTTGGCAGGCTTGATGCGGGCCTCGTTTCTGGATGTCAGCCATCCTTTGGCGATGAATTACGGCGGCATGGGCTTCGTGGCCGCCCACGAATTGATGCATGGTTTCGACACCATCGGGCGACGTTACAAGGTCTTTGGCGCGGCCGATCCGATTCTGTCGGCGCGGTCCAACCAAGCATTTCAAAGTCGTGCGCAATGCGTGGTGTCCCAATATTCCCGCTATGCCACCGACAATGGCCAGAAGGTCAACGGCAAGCTGACCCTGGAAGAAAACCTTTCCGACACCAACGGCTTGCGCACCGCTTTCCGTGCTTTCGAAGCGGCGTCGGCTGGGAATGCCTCGCCGCAGATCGCAAACCTGAGCCCGGAGCAATTGTTTTTCGTCTCGTTCACGCAAAACTTCTGCACCGTCGCCAAGCCGGGATGGGAGGCTTATCTTGCCTCCCGCGGCTGGTATAACTATGCCCCCAATCATTACCGGGCGATCGGACCGGTCAGCAACAGCCCGGATTTCGCCCAGGCCTTTCAGTGTCCGACCGGCAGCGCCATGAGTCCGAAGAAGAAATGCACGATCTGGTGATGGCGGGCCGGTTTCTTGAGCCAGCAGCCGTAGGGTGTGCAACGTAAACCCATGGGAAACGCCGCTCCATTAACAGCCGGTCGATCATGAACGGAAATAGCCATCGAGTTGGGCGAAGACGGCATGGTCGGCGCTGTGGCGGCGAACACGGATGACATCGAGCAGTTTTTCGATCTGCCGGATCATCTGTGGTAGGCGGATGTCCTCATTGACCCGCAGCCAGATGCGGCTACGCCGTCCGTCGTCGACCGGAAGACACAGAATGCCTTCGACATTGTAAGCTCGTCTTGAGAACAGGCCGACGACGTGGGACATCACGCCCGGGTGGTTGTTGACGTCGATTTCGAGTACGGCACTGGAGTTCACTGGCTCATTGCGGTGGATGGCGTTCATGTCAATGTCCGATCATTTCGTGGTTGGCGGCGCCCGGTGGCACCATCGGGAAAACCTTCTGCGCGGCGTCGATGCCGACGTGGATCAGGCAGGGACCGGGGCGCGAAATGGCTGCCTTCAATACCGCAGCGGGATTGTCCACCTGATCGAGGTCGACCGCTGCGATGCCGAACCCCTGGGCGATCTTGATGAAATCGGGCGAGACCTTGAATTGCGAAGCAAACAGGCGCTCACCGTAGAATAGCGTTTGCTGCTGGTGCACCAGGCCAAGCGTCGCATTGTCCATGACGATGATTTTCAGGTTCACGTTTTCCTCGGCCGCAGTGGCCAGTTCCTGGATGTTCATCATGATCGATCCGTCGCCCGTGAAACAGACCACCGTGCGTTGCCGCTCTGCAAGCGCGGCGCCGATGGCGGCCGGCACGCCGAAACCCATGGTCCCCAGTCCGCCGGAAGTCAGCCACTGGCGCGGTCGGCGCAACGGGTAGGCCTGGGCGACCCACATCTGGTGCTGGCCGACGTCGGTACTGATGATGGCATCGTCGTCGAGACAGGCGGCAACCCCGTTGATCAGGCCGAAATGCGACAGCGGATCGTCGGCGCCCGGCATTTGGAAAGGGTGTTCCGCCTGCAGGGTGTTGATGCGGCTGATCCATGTTTTTCGCTCATTTTCGGCCACTATCGGGAACAGGTGGGCGAGGGCATCGCCGACATCGGCGGTGATGGCGATGTGTGCTCTCTTGACCTTGTCCAGTTCGGCCGGGTCGATGTCGATATGGATGATCTTGGCATGGGGACAGAAAGCCGCGACCTTCCCGGTGGCCCGGTCGTCGAAGCGGGCGCCGACGGCGATCAGCAGGTCACATTCGTCGAGCGCCAGATTCGTGTAGCGGGCCGCGTGCATGCCCAGCATGCCGAGCGACAGCCGGTGATCGACCGGCATCGTTCCGAGGGCCATCAACGTCATCACGGTCGGCAAATTGGACTTTTCGGCAAGACTAACGGCGATGGCCGACGCGCCGGAATGGACCACCCCACCCCCTAGGTAGAGGATAGGACGCTCGGCGGCATCGATCATCGCCGCCGCCTTAGCGATGGCGTCAGCATCCAGCGCGGGCACCGATAAGGCCGAGCCAGGCACTGGCCAGTCAGTGACATCGACGGCCTGCATCTGCACATCCTTGGGAATGTCGACGAGCACCGGGCCGGGGCGGCCGGAGGCGGCAATCTCGAAAGCGAGGGGAATGACTTCAAGCAACGCTTCCGGCGACGGCACCAGGAAGTTGTGCTTGGTGATCGGAATCGACAGGCCGTAGGTATCGACCTCCTGAAAGGCATCGGTGCCGATCATGGCGCGCGGCACTTGGCCGGTAATGGCGATGAGTGGGATCGAATCGAGTTTGGCGTCGGCAATGGCCGTCAGCAGGTTGGTCACGCCTGGACCGGAAGAGGCAAGGCAGACGGCGGGCCTACCGCTGACGCGCGCCATGCCTTGGGCCATGAAGCAGGCCCCTTGTTCGTGCCGGGCAAGGACATGATGGATCGCGCTCGACTGCCCCAACGCATCGTAGATAGGCAGGATGGCGCCGCCGGGAATGCCGGTGATGATCCGGATACTCTGGCGTTCCAACAGGCGGATGGTGATCTGGGCGCCGGTGAGAGTTTCTGTCATGGAGGTCTCCTAGGGTTGGCGGCTCAACCGGCGGGCTCCAAAACAAAACCCCCGCCGGTTTGCGCCGGCGGGGGGTGGGATTGTGTGTCG
>JAQTSI010000226.1 GCA_028711365.1 Methylococcaceae bacterium | reverse complement strand
CAGCCTCCAATTCCGCCAGTCCCAGCGCTTTTTGATTGCTCTCGAGATAACCGCCGCCTAGCTGAATTTTCGCGTCGGTGGACTTCGGCTTGAGGTTGACGAGCTTTTTCAGATATTCCAAACCATCCGGGTAATTCTTCAACTTTATCTCGACGCTCCCCATGAGCTTGAGTACGAACTCGTCATCCTGGCCCGCTTTGATTACCGGTAATAATAACGCTCTGGCAGTCTCATATTCGCCCCGGTTGTATTTGGTCAGGGCCAACATCTGCCTCCCTTTGATGGAAGCGGGGTATTCGTTGAAAAATTGCGTCAAATATTTATCGGCCTGCTCAAGATGATTTTGGGCAAGATGCGTCAAACCGAGAAAATAATGGGTATATATATACTTGTCGTTCAGTTTGAACGAATTCTCCAAAGCCGCCTGGGATTCGAGAAGCTTCTGTCGGGTATAGAGATAGACACCTTCAGCATATTGGGTCAGGAAAAAGCGTGGAGCTTCCTTTTGCAGGATGTCGATGTCCCTTCTTGCTTCATCAAATTTCTTCATATCGATTCGAATCAGGGCCCGATTGGCCAAATCCACCTGATTCAGATGTCTCAGTTCGATAGCCCGGTCATAGCTGGTTTCCGCCTGCTGAATATCGCCCATATATTTGAACAAATCACCCTGATAACTCCAGGCCTCCGCCGACTTGGGATCGGCTTCCACGGCTTGCTTGGCCATTTGCATTGCGGTTCCCAAATCGTTATCGAATGCGGCCATGCGAGCCTGGGCCAGCTTGACCAGGGTCGATTGTCCGTCGATTCCCGCCGCCATTTCAAACTCGGCTTTCGCTTGAGCGATCTTTTTCATTCCCAACCAGGCATAACCCCGATCCAGCGACAGCTTAACCCGTTCAGCCTTCTCGAGATTCAGGGGCAAATCGATTTCATCGATGATTGGTTGATATTTCTCCTGCAACAATAGGGATTTCGCCAGTGCCGGCAAGATCTGCTCGCGGGCGATGCCGAGTTCCATCGCCAATCGCAGTTCTTTTTCCGCATCGGGACCATTGCCCAGTTCGGCATAAAGCTCTCCCAACAAAGCCCTGGCTTGCCGATCATTGGAATCTTTCTGTAAAGCGCTTTTTAATTCGATGATCGCGCCGCGATAATCGCTTTTCTCGTGTAGCGCCCTGGCATTGTCAAGATGCTTGGTTTTGTTGGAAATTTCGCAGCCGCTAAGGCTCAGCGCCAAAACGATCCAACCGATAAAAAAAACAGGGCCACGAACCTGGTTGGCCAATTTCATTCTTATAGCCTTCCTTAAACTCAAAATCCATGACGGGTTTGAAAGTAGCCCAATGGGCCTACTCGAGAAACACTCAACCTTCGACATCAAGCGAACCTGCGATAGACGGTTCGGCCGGCCAACAAGGTCTGGGTCACCCCCCCAGTGAATGGATCTCCCCAAAATGGCGTGTTTCTTCCCCGACTCAACCAGACAGGCGGTCTGGCAAGCCATTCCAAATCCGGATCGAATAGACAGATGTCGGCTTTCGCTCCCTGGCTCAAGGTGCCGGCATCCACGCCCATGATGATGGCAGGGTCCCTGCTCAAGCGAGAAATGGCCGCACTCAGATTCAAAACGCGTTCCGTCACCAAGCGTAGGGTCAGAGCCAACAAGGTTTCCAGTGAAGATATGCCGGCTTCGGTGGAAGGAAAGGCATCTAGTTTGGCGTCGAGGTCATGGGGTTGATGATCGGAACAGATGGCCCCGATCGATCCTTGCGCCAGCCCGCGCCGAAGACCTTCCCGATCGGCTTCGGTACGAAACGGCGGATTGACATGAGCGTCGGCATTGAATCCGTCGATGGCGGATTCGGTCAGGTGCAACTGGTGAACGGCGACATCGGCGCTCACCGCAAGCCCTCGCCCCTGGGCTTCGGCGATCATCGCCACCGCTCGGGAACAGCTCAATTGCCCAAAATGCACCCGCGCCCCGGTTTGCTCCGCCAATGCCAAGGTCTGCGCAACGGCGACGGTTTCCGCCGCTGACGGAATTGCAGGCAAACCCAGTCGGCTGGCGACCGCCCCTTCATGGGCGCAACCCCGGTTGTGCAAATAGGGCTCATCCGGACGTATGACCACGAGCAATCCGCAGTTCGCTGCATATTCCATCGCCCGGCGGAGAATCAGCAGGTTTTCCAGTGGACGTTGGGCATTACCAACGGCCAAGCATCCCGCCGACTTCAAAGAACTCATGGCGCTCAGTTCCTTGCCTCGCAAACCGCGAGTCAATGCGCCGATCGGCAACACCCTCGCCATACCCGCCGATTCCGCCCGCTCCTGTACCAGATTGACCACGGCCGGCGTATCGATCACCGGATTGGTGTCGGGTGGGCAAAATAGCGTAGTCACCCCCGAGGCAGCCGCTGCCGCGGTTTCACTGGCTATCGTCGCCTCGTGTTCCTGCCCCGGCTCGCGCAATCGGGCGCAGAGGTCGACGAATCCGGGACAGACGATTTGTCCTCGCGCGTCGATTTCATGATCGGCAGCAAAACCATCGGGGACATCCCCGACTGTAACGATCCTTCCTTCGGCGATGACCACCGGCAAGCAGGCGTCGATCGCATTGGCCGGATCGATGACTCGCCCACCCCGGATAACGATGCGCCGTTCGCTCATACGGACCCTCCGATAGTACCCTCATCGCTACCGCGCAGCAGCATAGACATGACCGCCATGCGTACGGCGATGCCGTTGCTGACCTGCTGCAGGACCACCGAACTAGGACCATCCGCCACCTTCGAATCGATTTCCACCCCCCGGTTGATCGGCCCCGGGTGCATGACGATGGCGTCCGATTTCGCCATTCCGAGCCGTTCCTCGGTCAAACCGAAACAGTCCAAATATTCATGCTCGTTGGGCAGGAAAGCGCCGCTCATGCGCTCCTTCTGCAAGCGCAACATCATGATCACGTCCACACCCTCCAATCCCCGATCCAGGTCATGAAACACCTCTACCCCCAAAGCCTCGGCATCGGCAGGCAACAGGGTTTTCGGCGCCACTACCCGCACTTGCGCCGCTCCCAGGGTATTCAAAGCGATGATCTCGGAACGGGCCACCCGCGAATGCATGATATCGCCGACGATGGCCACCTTGAGCCGGGTGAAATCACCCTTCACCCGGCGGATGGTAAACATATCCAGCATGGCTTGAGTCGGATGAGAATGACTGCCGTCCCCACCGTTGATGACGCTAATATGGGGGGCGACATGACGGGCGATGAAATGGGCCGCTCCGCTTTCGGCATGGCGCACCACGAACATGTCCACCTGCATGGCCTCGATGTTGCGGATGGTATCCAGCAGGCTCTCACCCTTGGAGGTGGCGGAGGTGGCGATATTGACATTGAGCACGTCGGCGGAAAGGCGCTTGGCGGCCAGCTCGAAAGTGGTGCGGGTACGCGTGCTGTTTTCGAAAAACAGATTGACGACGGTCTTGCCACGCAGCAGCGGCACTTTCTTGACCTGCTGTTCGGTGACGCTGGCGAAGGATTCTGCCGTGTTCATGATGCGCACCAATAGCTCCCTGCTCAATCCCTGGATGGTGAGGAAATGACGCAATCGTCCGGCTGCGTCGAATTGTATATCGTTGATCACTGGCTTTCCTAAGCGGCCAAAGAGGAATGGATATTCAGCACCAAAGGAGTGGGACCGGATAATTTGATTTTCTCGTTCGGCCCGAGCTCAATCCTGCCGCCGATGCAGTCGGCCTGCACGGGAATCTGCCTGCCATCGCGTTCGATCAAGACACCCAGCACCACCTGCGCCGGCCGCCCGTAATCGAAAATCTCGTTCAAAGCCGCGCGGATGGTTCTGCCAGTATAAAGCACATCGTCGATGAGGATGATGTCTCTGCCTTCGACCCGGAAGGGCATATTGCTAGGCCTGACCTGCGGATGCATGCCGATTTGCGAGAAATCGTCGCGATAGTAGGAAATGTTCAACAATCCCAGAGGCTCCCGCAGTTCCAGGCAGGCGTGAAGTTTTTCGGCGATCCAGGCACCGCCGGAGTGAATCCCGATCATCGCCGGATTGTGCAGATCACGCTTTGCCATCTCCTCCCGCAGCTTCACCTCCAACTTTGCCAGCAACTCGTCGACGGACAATTGGGAATCACGCATTTTGCCTATCCTGCTGGGCGACATGCTCCAGCCATGTTTGCAGTATCAATTGTGCGGCCAGGATGTCCTTGATCTCGCCGAAACCGGTCGACTTTTTCGCCCTGCTCTGGAAAAACAGGCTCTTGGATTCGACGGTCGAAAGAGTCTCGTCCATGGTATGCACCGGCAAACCATAACGCCCTTCCAGTTGCCGACAAAATCGAAGGATTTGCCCGGTGATCGGATTTTCTCTGCCGTCGGCCTGGTAGGAAATGCCGACGACGAAACCGCTGGGACGCCAAGCCTCGACCAACCGACCGATGGCATCCCATCGAGCCTGCTTGCCGGCGCTGCGGATCGTTTCCAGGCCCGTGGCGGTGCAGGTCAAGCGCTGGCCCACGGCAACGCCGATATTCTTGTCACCGTAATCGAAACCCAGGTAGACGCCCGCCAAGGATGCCGGCTTGCCGTTATCGGACCGCATACTTAAGAGTGGCCAGCTTGGGAACTCAGCAAGGAAATATCCACACCCATCAATTCCGCAGCGGCTTTCCAGCGCTGGGCGGAGGGATAGTTGAAAATGATCGATTGGTCGGCAGGAAAATTGAGCCAGGCATTATCCACTATCTCACGCTCCAGTTGCCCGCTGCCCCAACCGGCGTAACCGAGGGCAACCAATACCTTTGCCGGCCCCCTGCCGGCGCCGAGCGCTTCGAGGATGTCGCGGGAAGTGGTCAATGAGATGGTGTCGGAAACCTGCAACGTGGAATCCCAACTCCCTTGGGGCTCGTGCAGGACGAATCCCCGCTCGGGCTGCACCGGTCCACCGAAATAGATGGGCATCTTGCCGACCTCCGGCGCGTGAACCTCGATATTCATCTGCTGCATGATTTCACCCAGGGTCAGTTCGGAAGGCCGGTTGATGATGATGCCTAAGGCACCTTCCGGACTGTGCTGGCAAAGATAGGTGACGGTCTTGGAGAAAAAAGGATCGGTCATGCCGGGCATGGCGATCAGGAAATGATTGGTCAGATTGGCAGGTTGTTCATTCATGGGTGATAGTATCGGTCTACCGGCGCAAGCCTGCAAGTTAGAATGGTTAATGCCCTGTTACCACACGATTGTCATTGGAAAAACTCCAACTCCGGGTAATGACCAATACATCGGCTTCCTGCCTCAACTCCTCCGGAAAGGGGGCGAACGGAGCCGCCAACTGGACGATCCGCTTCGCGGCATCATCCAGGACCGGCTCGCCGGAGGAAGTGGTGATACGCAGACTATAAACGCTGCCGTCAGGCTTCAGACCCACCGCCAAGACCAGGCTGCCGGTCAGCCCCTTCCGCCGGGCCTCGTCGGGATAATTCAGGTTACCGATACGCTCGACTTTGTCCTGCCAAGCCTTTTCGTAAGCCGCTGCCTTGAATTTGTGGGCATTGACGGAATTGATGTAGACCGTCCTAGGGCCTTTGGCCTGATTTTGCAGTGATCGGTTGTATTCGGTGGTGAACTCGGCAATCTGCTGACTCAAGGCTTCGGCGCTCAGCTTGGGGGATTCCTCTTCGACATGCGCCTCCTCGCCGGAGTCGGCGACCGTTTTCTTTTCCGCGCGAGCCTGTTTCAGCACCGATCTGGGTTTGAGTTTGGGCTGCGGTTTAGGTTCCGCCGCCGGCGCCTGTTCCTGCACCACTTCGGTTTCGCCCGGTATGGGTTCGACCTTGGGAATCGCTTTTTCCTTGGCCTCGCCGCTGCCGAACTGATTCTCCTGCGCCAGAAAATCGGCTTTTTCCGGGGCGGGTGCCGACGGGTTCCTGACCAGGACGATATCCAAGGATTTTCGGATCTTCTCTGGTTTGGACCGGTCGAAACTCACGCCCAGAATCACCAATGCATGAAAAACACCCGCCAGAAACAGCATGATGAGCAGGCGATCCGGATTGTTCCAAGTGGCGCGCATAACTGACATCAACCCCGACTTTTTATCCTGGATTCCACATAATCCAGCAATTGGGCGCTGATATTCAGGCCGAACAGCTTATCCAGCTCTTGTACACAGGTCGGACTGGTGACATTCACTTCGGTCAGATAATCGCCGATCACGTCCAGGCCAACGAACATCAAGCCTTTCTCCCGTAAGGTCGGCCCCACCTGACTGACGATCCAGCGGTCACGCTCGGTCAATTCCCTCCCCTCGGCGCGGCCACCCGCCGCCAGGTTGCCCCGGCTTTCCCCCTGCGCAGGAATACGGGCCAGAGCATAGGGTACGGCTTCGCCGTTGATCACCAGAATACGCTTGTCGCCGTCGCTGATTTCCGGTAGATAGCGCTGAGCCATGACGAAACGGGTATTATGCTGGGTCATGGTTTCCAGGATGACACTCAGATTCGGATCGTTTTCGCCTACCCGGAAAATCGAAGCTCCCCCCATGCCGTCCAGAGGCTTCAGCACCATCTCCCCCTGCTCGTGCAGAAACGCCCTCAGCAGCCGCGCCTGCCGGGCCACCAAGGTCGGCGCGCAACAATGGGAAAACCAGGCGGTGAACAATTTCTCGTTGGCGTCACGCAGGGATCTCGGTTTGTTGAGCACCAGCACGCCGCGGTTCTCGGCGCATTCCAACAGATATGTTGCGTAAATGTACTCCTGGTCGAAAGGCGGGTCCTTACGCATCAATACCACATCCAAGACGTCCAGGGGCGCGTCTTGCTCTCCCACGAAATCGAACCAATGGGATTCGTCACGAACCACTTCCAGCCTGCGCATGCGGGCATGGGCGCGTCCATCGCGCAGGTACAGATCGTTCATTTCCATGTACCAAATCTCCCAGTCGCGCCCCCGCGCCTCCAGCAACATGGCGAAACTGGTGTCTTTCTTGATGTTGATGGCGGCGATGGGATCCATGACGATTCCGAGTTTGAGACTCATGCTTTTCCTCGCAAGAAGATGTAACGTCGTATCAAGTAGCGCTTGACTTCGAAACGACATATCATTTATAAAGTTAAGTTTGATGATCCCCGCTGAGCGACACTGAACCCGAGGTTAACCATGTCCAAAGTATGCCAGGTAACGGGCAAGCGACGTATTGTAGGCCATAACGTTTCGCACGCTAACAACAAGACCAAGAGAATTTTCAATCCCAATCTGCACGAGCGCCGTTTCTGGGTCGAGAGCGAAAAACGCTGGGTTAACCTGCGCGTTTCCAGCCATGGGCTTAGAACCATCGACAAGAAAGGCATCGACGCCGTGCTTTCCGATATTCGCAAACGTGGCGAATCCATCTAAAGGAGAGTAATACATGCGTGATAAAATCAAACTGAATTCCAGCGCTGGCACTGGCCATTTCTACACCACCACCAAAAATAAACGCACCATGCCGGAAAAGATGGAGATCAAGAAATACGATCCCGTCGTTCGCAAACATGTGATTTACAAGGAAGGCAAGATCAAGTAATGCCTAGCGGAGGCATCCTGCAACGGAGCGCCTCCCGCCACTTGCCGGACTGCCCTGTCGTGCAAGCTACTGATTTGCGAGAGCGCGGATGAATTCGCGCCCGATATCCGTCCCCCTCAACAGGACGAATAACAATAACGCCCCCACGGCCATCATCAGAACCGAAAAGATGACGGTCTCTATCGGCCTGAAACGTTTCCTCAAGCGAGCAAGCTCCTGGTCGGAAATCCGAAGCCGGGTCTGTGCGGCGGAAGCATCGACTACCGCTTGGATGCGAAGCTTTTCAAGCTCGCTCTGCAAAGCCTTCAACTCATCACCGGCTTCCATCCCGGAATGTCTTTCGCGCTGCTCTTGCAGCAATGCGTTCAACTCTATGACTTTTTCCTCCAGGCGCTCGATTTTCTTGGCGTCCTGCCCTTTCCCGAGCGTCAACTCGGCATTAGCGGTCTCCAGCCTGGAGATCTGCTCCAGCATCGTCTCGCCCCCCCATTCTCCAAAACTCACATCACCCGGTTCCCGCTCCAAAACCCGGTTTCCCAGGGTTGGCAACGGATTTTCTTCCCTTCCTGGCGGTCTGGGGGGGGAATCGTCGCCGATTCCAGGCGATAACTCCCGAACGGAGAGTTTGTTATCGTTGACGATGTTCGCTGGCAAAGCCGAAATACCTCCTTTCA
>JAQTSI010000225.1 GCA_028711365.1 Methylococcaceae bacterium | reverse complement strand
CCATCCGCCCCGACAACTGGATGAGCGGATCGTGGCAACCGGCGCACCAGCGCGACTTCACCTTGCCGGTGGCTTCTTTCGGCAATCCGAACTGCCTCAGGTGCTTGTCGATGAACTCGTTCGGTTCGGTAGGCGTGTTGCGCAGATACTCCACCGTCGCCACATAGAACGGGTTGTTGAAGGACGAGAAGCGATGGGCCGAAGACGCCCATTGCTCGACGATGTCGCCATGGCAACGCTCGCATTTCTCCGCCCCGATCAACACCGAAGTGGCGAATCCGTTTTCGCCGACTTCCCGCCGGATCTTGTCGACATCCGAGGGCGGGATCGCCAGCAGGTTCATGCTGTCGGTCTTGGTGGCGCCGCTGGCCAGCCTGACCGGCGCGGGAAAGAAAGGCTGATCGGGCGAGACTCGCGTCGGCTGGACATATTCCCCGTAGGCAGGCTCAACAGCTTGGGCCTGCCGGGCCGGTGCCTGGGCGCCAGGGGCCACCCCCCATTCGATGGCGACCAGCAGGACGGCGACGGCGGACATGGCCACCGCCCCTCCCGTCATCACCCTGCGCGCATGGCGTGGCCGGGCGATGGCGCGATGGCCGAAATAAATCAGCACGATCACGGCGGCAGTGGCCAAGTGGGTGTTGTAGAGCCAACTCACTTCCGCCCGCTTGGCGTTGAACAGGAAATAGATTCCCGAACCGAACAAGACCCCCAGCGTAACCAGCACGGACAGGCCGGTGAACAGCAGTTTCAGCCGGCGCAGTGCGAATTGGAAATTCTTCGGGACATGCAAGGCCACGAAGCCGATCAGGCTTGCGAACAGTAGAATACCCAGCAGGCTGTGCAGCAACACGGCCGCCTGATAGAAGGTGGAGACGCTGCACAGCGCGTAGGCGTCGAGGGAGCAGCCGAATCCATAGCGGCGAGCCAATAAAAACAAGGTATTCGCCGATAGCAGGGCGAACAGGGTGCCGAATGGCCAATGCCAGCGCTTCTGCCCGCCGCCTAGCGATGAACCCAGGAATGTCTTGAGTTTCAGCCACATATCCACCTCCACACAGGATTTATTTTGCCGTTTCGGCTTGGAACGCCGCCTGCAATGTCGGCAGCGCCGAATCCAGACGCGCCAGCACCTCCTTGACCTGCGAGGCGTACTTGGCGCGGTCCGACTTCATCGCCAGCGCGTTGCCGAGTTCGGCGGCCACCGCTTCGGCCAGGGCCGCTTCCGGAGCGCCGGTTTTCCTCAAGCGCGCCGCCGCCCGCTTGGCCCGCGCCGCGAAGTCTTCCGCCCATTGCGGCAACATGCGGGCATAATAAGCGTCCATGGCCGGGCCAGGGGCAGCGGCGCCTGGCGGCGGATTCAGCACCACATTCAAATTGGCGATGCCCGCCAATTCCAGTATCCCGCTGACCCGGGGCTTGAGCGGGATGTTGGAGACGATCGTCCGGCTCATGATGAGGGGCGCGCCGGGGACGAACAGGAACTTCAACGGGGTGCGCCCGGCGCCGACGATCCGCCCGTCCAGGAACCCGTCCTCGTCCGAATCGCCCAAACTGCCGACGATCGGCCCACCGGTCGGCAGGTAATCCGCATGGTCGAAACCGCCGGGCAGGTTCCCTTCGGTCTGCACGGAGGGCGGGATCCATAGGACGCCACTGGTGATGTCGATGTTCTTGCTGACCACCAAGCCCTCGGGAAACCCAGGGTCCAGCGCCATATCGGTGCGTAGCCGCCAATTCAGGCGTTCGTCGATGCGGTAGGTCTCCCCGCCCTTGTTCGGCCCGTCGGAAGCCACCACCGCCAGCATCCGCAACGCGCCCTGGCCGATGGTCACGATACCGCCGTGCAAGTGTTCATTGAACGGCACGCCGTTGCTCAACAAACCGCCCTTGAATCCGCCGAAAATCTCCTTTTCTCCCGGGATATTGGGTTCGGCCGGGCCGTTGTTGAAAAAGCCGAGCGAACCCCCGAGCCGCGCATCCAGCGGGACATGGGTGAACTTCCCGTCGGTGATCGGGGTGGCGGGCATCGGCCCCGGCCCGTACACCATCCCGTCCACCGTGGTGATGACATAGCCGCCCTCTTCGGCGAAAACCGGGGATAGCGCCAACAGACACGCCAGATACCGTCCTGTCCTGAGCCAGGTCGAAGGGAATGCTTTCATTTCTTTTCTCCTGCGCGTTTTTTATTCTCTCGTTCCCGCGCTCCTGGGGGATGTCCGCCGCGCCGCTTTTCCAGCATTGCCGCCAGCGACTGCGCCTTGTCGAAAGCCCGACTCGTCGCATCGACGACCGATCCGGGCGCGTTGCCGGATGGGAATGGGTAGGTCGTCAGGAAAGCCATGGGGATGAAGATCATCTGGCGGATGGATTCGAGCTTCCAGCGAATCTCCGCCAACTCCGCCCGCCTCGAAGGCGGGGTCGCGATGAAGCCGGCCTCGTAGTTGGCGCGGGCCGCCCGCAGTCTTTCATGGATATCCTTCACCCGCTCGGTCAGTTGGTCCAGATGGCCGCCGGTCAGATTTTCCTTCACCAAAGGACGCATGTTGACGATGCCGTGCAGGGTCAGTTCCAGCGCGAAAAGCGGGTCGATGGGGACATCGGTGCTGAAGCCGCGTTGGTTCGCCACCGGGGCGCCGGGTAGCAGGTCGGCCTGCATCGGCACATTGGCGGTCGCCACGATGGTTCCATCCATGAAACCGTCGGCGTCGAAGTCCCCGACCCGGCCGACGAGGGTCGAGCCGCTGGCGAGGCTTCCAGCCTTGTCGTAGCCGCCGGGCTGCTTGGCCGCCGTTTGCAGAGAGGCCGGCACTTTGCGCGTTCCGGTCGTCAGTTCGAACTTGTCCACCCGCACGATGCCTTCGGAAAAGCCCGGATCCAGGCCGATGTCCACCGTCCAGATCATGTTGTAATTGGCGTCGAAGTGATAGCGCTCCCGCCCCTCGTTCGGCCCGCCCGCCACCGCGTACAGCCAGAACGTCTTCCCTTCGGTTTTGCCTGCCGCCTTGCCCTTGACCTCGCTCTTGCCGCCGATCTCCAGCGCGCCGGCGTCGATATTGGCGTTCGCCGTGGTCTTGCCGTCGGATAGCTTGCGCCCGCCCTCGGCGAAAGCGGCGACGCCTTGCAGCGTAGCCAGGTCGAAGGAGATACCTCGGATCGAGCCGTCGGGCAGCGGGGTGTCCGGCACGATCGGACCTGGCCCGAAGAAGTGCCCACCGTGGAGGCTGAAGACATGGGGTTCGGCCTCCGCCAATGTCGGGACGAGCAAGCAGCTCAGCAGTGCGCAGCAGTAGCCTGCCCTGAGCGCAGTCGAAGGGCCTGCCCTGAGCGCAGTCGAAGGGAGAGAGGTGCGGTTCATTGTGTCTTTTCCTCACAGGTTTTCTTGGCCAGCGCGGCCTCCGGGCCTTCGGAAACTTGCTGGTGGATCGCCATGCGCCAATTTCGGTGCATCTCCACGCCGGCCTTCTGAACTTCGTCGAGCGCGCTCTGGCCTGCCTGGAGCAGGGCCGGGGCGAGAGCACGGGTTTGCTGCGAACCGCTTTTCATCGCATCGCGCACATAGTCGGGGTCGGTCTGAGAGCGGATGGCCAGGCCCATGGCCGCGCCGGTCAGATAGTCTAGGCAGGCGGCGGGCGATTCCTTACGGAACGGGTCGATCTGGGCCAGGATGGCGTCGATCTTGTCGATGCGGGTGAAAGCGACGCCCATCCCGAAGCCGGCGCGCGTATCGGGCCGGAACTGTTCGGGAAAAGCCAAAATCGCTTTGCCGACCGCGGCGGCGTCGTCCCCATGCTTGATCCACAGCGCACGGCCCGCGCCATGGGCGAAGGTCGAGCCCGACGCGAACGGCAAGCGCTGGACGAGTTCCACCGCCCCCGCATCGACCGAGTCCTTGAACAGGGTCACGGCGAAGCCCATCCCCTCATAGGCGTAGAATTGCCCGCGCAGATCCAGCTCACCCAGTTTGTTGCGTACGCGCACCAGATTGATGGTGGGCGCCAGTCCATACCACATGCCCAGGCCGGCGTATTGCAGCCGGTCGTAGTGCGGATCGAAAGCCGCGATCTGGGTCGAAAAAGGCGCCAGCGAGCCGTCGGCGCTGGTGTCCAAAGCCGCCGCCAAGCCCATCCCCACGCCCTCGTGGAAGAACGGCCGCTCGTAAGCCGGCGCTTTGGCGAGCTCAGCGACCACCGTCTCGGGCTTGTCGCCGCGGAACTGCGTCATGAATCCCTTGATCATGTTGTAGGCGATGATGCCTACGCCCTTGCCGCCGGTCGCGCCGATGCCCGACATGTCGATCTTGTCGGCATTCTCCCGGTTGAGCAAAAGCGGCAGGTTGTCGCGGAACCAGTTGAACAGCCTCGCTTCCGAATATTCCTTGCGCTCGGGCAGGGTCTGGCCGCCCACGCCCCCGACCACCACCGGGCCGTCGGGATTGCGCAGCGAGAACACGCGCTCGGGCAGGGTCTCGGCCCACAGGATGGAGATGTCCGTGTTGATCGCGCCGATCGAGTTGTTGGGATTGTAGGCATCGAGCACCGCTTCCTTCAGGTGCGCCGCGTCGATCTCCAGCCGCTCGCTCAGGTCGCCATGGCGGCCGATGCGCGCCTCGCCGCGCTTCCACGCGTCCTTGGCCGGTTCCGCGTTGCCGGCCTTGGCCAACGCATCGCCTAAGCGCACATAGGCGAGGATGTCGGAGGACCGGATCGGCCTCGCTTCCTGGAGGGCGATGGCGCGCTCGAAATAGGAGATCGAGGTGTCGTTCTTCTCGAAGTAATCGGGCCAGTGCAGGTAGTTCATGCCCACGCCGTAGTTGGCGATCCAATCGTCCGGGTCCTCATCCAGGGCCTTCTTGAACTGCTCGATCGAGCGCTTGGACAGGAAACCGGCGCCCATCGGGCCCACCACCGGGATCTTGTCGATGTACGCAAAAGCCAGGTTATAACGTATGCCTGAAGGCGGTCCCGGAGGCTGGGCGGTCGTCGAGCAATGTTCCGTTTTCCCGCATTCCTTGTCGTTCTCGGAGCAAGCAGGAGGTTCTTTGGGACAGGGGGTGAGTTCCCTGACGATCCCGACGAAGAACTTGATCGGCCGGTCGTACAGGTTCGCCTTGACCGCCAGCTTGCGGTAGAGGTTGCCGGCGACGATGTCTTCGGGATGAGCCTTGAGATAAACCTCCAGCACATCCAAAGCCTCGTTGCCCTTGTTGGCGTCCGCAAGTTCCTGGGCCTTCGCCAGCACCGGGGTGCGCTCGGCCTTGAGCGCGGCGGCCGCCGCCAGCGTCCGTTCGGAAGCCGAGGTGCCGAATTCTTGGCCTTTGTCGCGCGAACAACCGGACAGGACGGCGAGGATCATGAGTACACCCGCAAGGGTCCAGTGGGAAAAGCCGTTTCTCATGGATTGTCTTCTCTTCTTCCGCTAAGGGTGGTCAGTTTGAAATCGAGCGGAGCGCGTATGCGATTGGGCGAACGCGTCTGCGCCTCCTGCAAGCGCTCGTCGTCCAGCGGGGGGTAATGGTCGAGGCCGAGATATGGAACCGGATCCACCCGGCCCGCGTGGGCCGTGTAACGGTCGCCGTCCTTGACGTAGCCGACGATCTCGAGCAGATAGCTGCGCGTGTGCGTCGCCGGGGGTGGGGGCTGGTCCACCACGAAGGACATCGCGATCTCGTCGCCCGAACCGAACAGGGCGTATTCGCCGTCCAGGGTAGCAACCAGGGACTCGACCGGCCCATAGGCGGTGAACTGCCCTTCCATCGGGCTCCATAGCGCCGAGTAATGGATCGAGTGGTAGTCGAATAACTCCGGATTGCGCGCGGTCAATTCCGAGAAGCCGTGGAAGCGCAAGCTCGCCTCCGCCAGCCGGGTATCGGAGGTCTGAGCCGTCTTCACCCCGCTGTTCAGGGCGAAAGCGATGCGGTCCCAGTAAATGCTGATGCCGGATCGGACGCGGAGTTGCCGGGACTTGAGCCGTCCGTGCAAGGGCACGACCGCGGTCTTGCCCTTGCCGGTGGGGATGCCCACCGGGCCGACATCCTGCCAACTGCCGTCGACCCACTGCTGAAGCCAGGGCCACGGCAGCTTGGGGCCACCGAGTTGAGCCTGTGCGATCATCGAGGTGGACTCGAAGTAGAAAAACCAGCCCGTCGCCAGCAAGGCATCCACCGAGGCGGGGTCCACGTCGTCGGGGAGATCCAGATCGATCCAATGGGGTTCGGCGAAACCGGCATGGCGCGAACGGGCAAAATAATCCGCATGCACCCGGTCCACCTTGGCCAGATCCGCCGTCAGATCGGAGCCGTCGGAGCCGGTCGCCCGCGCGGGAGCGACCAGATCGCCCGCGATGTAGAAAGGCTCGGCGGGGGCCGGGACGGGGGCCAGGCGGGAGTGGGGGAAAACCTCCGTTCCCACCGGATGGTCCACCACGGCGAGCCGCAGCCGATCCACGAACACGGATTCGTGCAGTTCCTCGGTGAAGCGGATATCCAGCCGACCGTCGCGCAGCTTGACCTTATCGCCCGGGATCACGAGCAATTCCCGATCCCGCACCGGGAAATAGACCCCCCGATCCAGCGGAACGCCCATCGGGCCGCTGATGAAGGTGTCGGTGAGATATTCGAACTTCTCCCCGTTCCAGACGAACAGGCTGGGGCAGGAGCCGGAGATGCGTTCGGATTCCCTGAATACATAGGGCACGGGCTTCGCGTCGATCTTGAGCTTGTTTTCGACGAAACCGTTCGTCCATTCTAGCCTCAAGATCTCGACGTAAGTGGACTGGCCGATGCCGATCCGCTGTACCCCGCCCGGCGACTGGACATAGGCATAGCGGCTGCCCCGGCGCGCCTCGATCTGGGTCATGAGGCCGCTTGGGGCCGCCCTGACGCCGTTGGCGAACAGCGCGACGGCATTACCTACGCCTTCGGTCGCGTTGCGGGCGAAAGCGAGCCCACCGGCTTGAGTGACATAGACAAAATCTTCCCGTCCGTCCTTGTCGAAATCGCCGGCGATGAGGCGGGCGCCTGGGGCCGGCTTGGGCCACTTGCCCAGAGTCTGTTCGGTGAAGCCACGGTTGCCCTGGTTGCGCAGAATGGATGCCTGGCCTTCCACCGAGACGGCGAGCAGATCCAGCAAACCGTCGTTGTTGTAGTCCATGGAGCGTAGGTGAAGGCCGGCGCCCAAGCCGTGCTTCAGATCCTGCGCCGCTTTGGCTTCGCCTTGAAAATTCCAGACGAAGCGGATCGCCTCGGGCAGAACCAAGGCGATGTCGAGCCGCCCGTCATTGCTGAAATCGCCGACGATCAAACCGCTCGCCCCGGCGACCGGCAGCCGCAACGCCTCGTGGAAGCCCGCGGGGCTGCCCGCCACGACGACCAGGGCGTCATCGCGCAGGATCAGCAAGTCGCCGAGCCCGTCCCGCTGCACATCGGCCACGGCCACGGCCTTGGCCCCGTTCAGCTGTGCCGGCAACGGCCCGGTTTTATGCAGTTCTTCCTGGACGAACTGAAGCTTGCCGGCATTGGTGAGGGGGATCTTGCCGGCGGCGATGTCGATATCGCCGTCGGCATCCAAATCGAGCAGCGCCAAGGGGTCCGCACCGCCGGACAAGAGGCTGGAATACTCACCACCGCCCTCGCCGGCCAGCTTCTTGGAGAGGGAAAGCCCCGCCTTGGTGAGCGCGAGAACCCTAGGCCCCTTTTCGTCGAACCATTCCAGCCGAATGTCGCGGGTATCGGCGGGGAGCTTGCCCAGGCCGGTGAACGCCCCGGTTTTTCCCGGCTCCGCGCGCAACAGACGCCGATCGCCGCAGGCAAGGGCAACCGCCTCGGTAACGGCCTCGCCGTTGAGGGCGACATAAGCATCCGCAGCAACCGCCTTGCAGCCGGGCTTGCTCTCGGCCACGGTGAAAGCCGGTGCAACTGCGATCGGCTCGAAACCCTTGCCGCCGGCTTCCACCGAAAGAATCGGCTGGGCCAGCTTGCCCGGATCCTTTTGCTTTTCCTTGCGGGAAAACTTCTCCTGCTTCTTCAGGGCGTTGAACTTCGCCAGGGTCTGCTCGGCCAGTTCCTTGTTGCCGCTGGTCTGGTAGTAGCGATACATCTGGTACAGCGCAGCCGCGTTGTCGGGCTCAAGCCCCAAGGCGTTCATCAGGGACTGGAGGAAGGCCGGCTCGTTGCGCTCGGATTGGGCCAGCATCGCCAACTGGTAATGCAGGTAGCCGTCGTCCGGCGCCAGTTCGCGGGCGCGCTCCCAGCTTTTCCTCGCCCCCGCGGCGTCGCCTTC
>JAQTSI010000224.1 GCA_028711365.1 Methylococcaceae bacterium | reverse complement strand
AAATACGCCCCACGCTCGGTGTTGACATTTGGCCGTGCGGTGTCTGCGGACGATTATGAAGTGATCGCCGCCCAGGCGCCCGGTGTCAGTCGGGCCAAGTCGATCTGGAATTTCGATATGACATCACAAAAAGCCATGCCGGTCATCTACGTAGGAGATGATGCCAGCGCGGTGGCTTCCGCCCGACAGGCCATCAATCTGGCCGCGGACCCCAATCGGCCTTTCTCGGTCAGCCTGGCCATAAAAATTCCGATCAAACTGCGGTTGACGCTGGACATCGCCAGTGATTACGCGACGCAACCCATCATCGAAGCGGTGCACAGGTTGTTGTCCGACGCGGATTCGGGTTTGTTCGGGGCCAACAATGTGGGCATTGGCCAGGCTTTTTTTCAAAGCGAGATCGATTCGGTCTGCCTTAAAGTAGCCGGGGTTGTGGCCGTACAGGGGGTGCGTCTTTGGGCAGACACTGGAGGCGGATTCATCGAAGAAACGGGCTCCCAACATGAGCCCGGCATCGATGGGTTCTACAGTTTGGCGTCGGAAGACCTAGGCATTTCATATGAACAGGTGGCCCTATGAGCCAAGATGGCGACCATTATGCGGCTTACTATGCCGATAAGCTCTGGAATCTGATTCCAGCCATTTATCGTTTCCAGGATACGGATTCCTTTGAACGCAGCGGGCCAATGCGCGAACTGGTCAACCGCATCGGCAGTCAGGCGGCCGTTTTGCGCCGGGCTGCGGATCGACTCTGGGAAGATCAGTCGATCGAAACTTGCGACGACTGGGTGATCCCCTATATCGCCGATTTGCTCGATGCTCGGCTGGTGAATGGGCTGGCGGCAAGAGAGCAAAGGCTCAATGTGGCAAAGACCATCCATTACCGTCGTCGCAAGGGAACCGTTGCCGTCTTGGAGGAATTGGCCTCCGACATTACCGGATGGAATGTCTGCGTCGTCGAGTTTTTCCGCCGCCTGGGCAGAACCCGGCATGGTTTGGACCCCCAGATAGGCATCGCTGATGAAGGTTCCCTACAAGATAAGTCAACCCTGCTGCAAGAGGAACGGCTGATTGGCGCCTTGACGGGGACGGCTTGCGGCGGTTGGGCCGATCTGCGCAGTCCTTATGGCGCCGAAAAGACGGGCACGGCCTTCGACGAATATTTCCATGCCGCCGATGTCCGACGCGGCGTCGGAAAGACCGGCTGGTATAACATTCCCCGGCTGGGCGTGTTTCTGTGGCGCTTGTTCAGTTTCCCCGCCGGTCTAGGATTCGACGCAGCCCATTCGGCAAAAGCGGGGGCGACCCCCATCAAGTCGGGCACCTGTACGGGGGCATTCACTTATTTTTCATTCGATCCGACCGGCAGGAAGATTCCGCTGTTTGCCGCCGCCACACGTGCTTTAGGAGATACTTGGACCTCACCATCGGAATGGCAGTTACCGACCCCGATGAGTCCAGGCTTGCTGAAACAGGGTTTTGACAATCTTTATGCGAAAGTGGTGTCGGTTACCCATAATGTCATCGACTTCAAGTCATTGGCTTTGCTGGATGGAAACGGCCATTTGATCGATTCCACCGGGATTGCCCGGGATGCGGACGATTTTCGCAAACTCGCCAGTAATGTCTATTTTATCGACCCCGAGCAGGGGCTCTTATTCTGCAAGGGCACGCCACCCAAAGACTTGGCCGTCGTTTACCACTATGGGTTTGCATCCTCGATTGGCGCAGGCGAATATGACAGAACCCCCTTCGCCGGTCAGCCTGCCGTTGAACCGGCAGGCAACATCCCTATACATGGCGGCAAGGATGCACTGCTAACCCACCTTGCCACCTTGGCGCCGACAGGAACCTTGACCATTGAAGATTCCTTCACCTATGACGAGATCGAAGACATCGCCGGCATCAAGAATGTGCTGCTGCGCAGTATGAACACATCCCGTCCCCTGATTCGCCTGCCTGCCGCTTCAGGTGACGGGAGGAGAGAATGGACCCTGTCCGGTGATGGAGAGGCCGAACTGACATTGGAGGGACTGTTCATCAGCGGAGGGGATGTGGTATTGAGTGGGAATTTCAAGCAGGTCACGCTGACCAGTTGCACATTCGACCCGGGTTCTCTCGATAAGACCGGAAGCGCTTATGAACTGTCCGTCGATGGTCGGGAACTGGCGCCGTCCTGCCTGTGGATCGATGGGCATGTGGAAAAACTGGTGATTTCGCGCTGTGTGATGGGTCCGGTCAATGAACGCACGAAGGGCATGCTGGATCACTTGCAGATAGGCGACAGCATCGTGCAGGCCATAGGGACTGATCCCGCCGTCAAAATGGCCTTGGGCACCCTGGAAATGAACCGTTGTACGGTTCTGGGCAGAGCTAGCGTGCATAGCCTCAAGGCCAGCGACTGTCTGCTCGACGATACCTTAACCGTGGTGGACGATCAAATCGGATGCATCCGATTTTCGGCTTGGTCCACCGGCAGCCGCTTACCCCGTCAATATGAATGTGTGGAAATCCAACCGCAAGCTTCGGTTTTTGTCTCCCGTAAATTTGGGGAGCCGGAATATGCCCAATTGGGCGAGGATGCGGACAAGAGCATCCAACACGGGGCCATCGACGCCACGATCAGCGAAGGCGCCGAAAATGGTTCTGCGATGGGCGCTTTTTCGAGTGAGCAATATCCCATCAAAATGCGGGCATTGGCAATGAAATTCGAAGAATACATGCCCATGGGCTTGGTTCCCGTATTCATCAATGTTACCTGATATTGGGTGGTTTCATCCATTAAACAGGCTTGTATGTTGCTTGTAATGTTAAGCCATCGGGGTCTTACAACCATAGGTTATTAGGGGTGCGGTCATGAGCGGCGACAAAGCAAAAATTTCATACGACGAAAACCAACATTACCGTTCCGTTGTGATGCAACAGGGACGGGTCACCCTGGAAGCCGACTGGAACGAGCAGGGACAAATAATCTCCGAGGAGATACGCAAGGAAGCCCTGGATTTTGTCGGCCCCAGCGGCGCTCCGGATGAGGGTTATGCGGTCAGCAAGGGCGGCGACGGCGGGGTTTACGACTTGAGCCTGTCGCCCGGAACCCTTTACGTCGGCGGCATGAGGGTAAGTCTTGATGCCAAGCCGAGCACAGATTATGGAGACCAGGCCGACTGGTTGGATTCGAAAGGCGACCCGGACTGGGTTCCGGTCCCTGAGTCATTGCCAAATACCAATGAATATGTCTATCTGCTGCTGCGCGAACAAGAAATCAGCGCGGTGGAAGATTCGGCATTGCTTGAAGTCGCGCTGGGCGGGCCGGATACCGCCACCCGCACCCGCCTGATCCAGCGGATTGTGCGACACTCCACGAAGCAACAGGATTGTCCCTCGGCCTTGGATGAACTGCTCAAGGGTCGGTGGAAGGATCAAGGCTTGGCGTTTGATTACGACACCCTGCGCTTGGAATCGAAGGCAAGCCTTGCAGTGGATTTTGTTGATTCTGCCGCAAGCTCCGACCCTTGCCAACCGCAATCCACAGGGGGTTATCTGGGCGCGGAAAACCAATTGATCCGTGTCAAGATCGTGGATTCCGCAACGCTGGTGTGGGGGTATGACAATGCCTCTTTTCTTTATCGTGTCAAGGAGGTGGACAACAACAAGGAACTAGAACTGAATACGCGACCTGTGGACAGTTCCCGCCAGCCCAAACAAGACCAGGCAGTCGAAATATTGCGGGCCGCTGCGAAATTGTCGAATGGCGAGTATGTTGCTGCTGCCGATGGTTTTGTGACTACATTGTCCGCCGATTACAAACCGGACTCACAATTAGTCGAACTGACCCTTTCCTTGCCCCCGGAATATCCACAGGATCCAGTTTCCTATCTTGCCTCAAACCCAATTTTTTTGCGCGTTTGGCAAGAGACAGTCTCCTTTACGGCGGGCACCCCCGTCCCTCTAAAAGGGACAGGCTTGACAGTCACTCTGACCCCTGATGCGAACGGGCATTTTCATGCCGGTGATTTCTGGCTTTTCGCCGTCCGTCCAGGCAGCCCTACGGAGGTCTATCCCCAGCGTTATAAACACAAAGCGCCGCAATTCCCGGATGGCCCGCGCTTATGGGCATGCCCGCTGGCTTTGGTCGATTGGGATGCCAAGCCGGGCGTGCTGGATTGCCGCAACCCTTTCGACAATCTGGTCGAACTCACGCGCAGAAAACCCGGCAGTTGTTGCGAGATCCAAGTTTCCAAAGTATTGGCAAAAAACGGTTATGACCAGGAGGTGACCTTGCAGAATGGCATGGAATTGCAGGCGGACAATTTGGCGAAGGGGTTGCGGCTAATCTTGGATAAAAATATTGATCCGGATACAGTTCATGAAGCCGCCTGCTTCGTTACTTTTCAATTGCCTTACCCGTTAATTCCTCTCAATCCAGTCGATCAAGGTATCTGGGGCCATTCGATTATTGGCTATCAGCCACTTGTGCTGCCGGCTGAAGTTGAGGCGAATCCTACTAACATTGTGACTTGGCGACCATTTGATGATCCTAGCTTGTTTTTTCAAGGGGAAGATCGTTTGCAAGCCATGCGGCGCAGACGGGCAGCGAGCCAATTTCAGAAGGATTGGCGAATTTTCGATCCGCCTTCTAGGCAAGGCCAGACATTTTTTCTGCCATCCCAGTGGGCTTATCAGGAAGATAGTGTCGCGCAGAAAAGTCTGGCAGGCCATACCTTGGGAGGGGAAGGATTCCAAGGGCTAAACACGCATTGCACTAATAACCAAAGTTTAAATGAGGATGCCTACTATATCGGCTTGACAGTAAATACTGACTTTACTCACCCCTCTGGCTCCGTTAGCAAGTATCAGGACGTTGGCCTGATTTTCAACTGGCGCAGTGATGAGGATTATTACTTGTTCCTGTTTTCTTGGCATAGCATCGATTTAAAGAATGCTACCGGGCAGTCAAATCAAGAATATTCATCTGTCGTGGTGATTTACCATGTGTTGAAAGGAGAGACTATATTTATTACCGAATCCTCGGATGGTTTGAGTCATGGAAGCGGGATTTCTAATATTGATAATCTAGTGACACCTGATGTAGTCAGTTTAAACATCAAGCTCACTCGAAATGGATTGCTTTTTAGAGCAAAGGCTAAATATCTAAACTTAAAGGAACATTTCGATACAAGTTTCTTCGCACAGGCAGATGGCATGCCACAAACTTTATTGGCTGGCTCCAGAATCGGTTTGTCTACTCGTTTCGTCACTGCTCGATTCACTCGCTTGGAAGTCATCTATCCAGGGGCAAGAACCGTTCACATTCCTGCCGGTGGTTCACGTCTTTTAGCCAATTTGACGCTCAAGCGTAATTTCATCCAACCCATTTCAACCGCTAATCAAGCCGCTGGAAATTTGTCATTACCCTCAACTCCTTCATCATGTCAGACTGATTTCGAACGCTGGTTTTGGGTGATGCCACCGATACCCAGTTATTACTATCACTATTATAGTATATATGATTTTCTTGGCTTTGGATCAGAATTACTTTAGGATGATTTTTTATCGAAATTAAGAGGGATAGGTTTATGCGGGCAGTATGGTCACTGTGGACAAAGCCATTCAAGCATGGCCGGTGTTATTGGGCGAGTGAATTTCATCATTTGTTAGGTTGGGTGCTGTCGGTCGAGACGGCGCGGAAGCATTACCCTGAAACCATGCTGGTCACTGATGACGCAGGGGCCGAAATGCTCGTTGAGGGTATTGGACTGCAATTCGATCATGTTTCGACGGCACTCAATGAGTTGAATTTTCACGATCCGGCCTGGTGGGCGTTTGGGAAGATGTATGCCTATCGACTTCAGGAACAGCCTTTTGTACATATCGATAGTGATGTTTTTCTCTGGAACCGATTGCCAGAACGGCTGGAATCAGCGAGTGTCTTTGCCCAAAACCCTGAATATCACAATTTGGGAAGCACCTGTTATCACCCAGAGCAGATAGAACATGCCATACGTTCCGTCAATGGATGGATACCCGATGAAATCGATTATTATATGCCTGTAGACGGTGTTTTTAAGGCAGCCTGTTGCGGGATCATGGGGGGCAGCCGGGTTGATTTTATCCGCCATTATGCAGATTTGGCAATAACGATGATGGAACATCCAGACAACCAAGCTGCTTGGCTTTCACTCAATGATAGAATGTCGCTCAGCCTGATCTTCGAACAGTATTTTTTAACTGCATGTGTGGAATATCATAAAGGCAAACAAGACTCGCCATATGGCAATATTCACGATGAATATTTATTTGAATCCATGGGCGACGCCCATGAAAAAGCAGCTTTGGTTGGTTTTACCCATCTACTGGGAGCCACAAAGCAAAACAAACAAGTGAGCGAGCGACTCGAAAAAAGGATCATGAAGGATTATCCAAAGCATTATGAACGATGCTTAAGGTTTATCCGCTAAGGTTGATAATCGGCACCGACCCAGTGGCAGGAGCAGCCACGAAGGTCGGTTGCGAGGCTGGCCGCGGTGAGAGAGGCGCCAGCGGCTCCTCCGGGCGGCGCTGAGGGCAGAGATATTCAAAAAAACCGCATAGATCTGCGGTTTTATGCTTCAGGCCGCCCTTCATCAATCGCTGGGCGCGTCCACCGCTTTCATGCTCAGACGCACGCGGCCCTGGCGATCGATCTCCAGCACCTTGACGCGGACGATGTCGCCTTCGGCCAGCCGATCGCTGACTTTTTCCACATGCTCGTCGGAAATCTGCGAGATATGGACCAGACCATCCTTGCCGGGCAACACGGTGACGAAAGCGCCGAAGTCCATCAGGCGAACCACCTTGCCTTCATAAACCTTGCCCACTTCCACTTCCGCCGTGATCAGCTCGATGCGGTTGCGCGCTTCCACACCGGCCTGCTTGTCCACGGAGGCAACCTTGACCACTCCGTCATCGGTGATGTCGATACTGGCGCCGGTTTCCTCGGTGATGGCGCGGATGGTGGCCCCGCCTTTGCCGATGACTTCGCGGATCTTGCTGGGATCAATGGTGAAGCTGATGATGCGCGGGGCAAAATCGGACATTTCCTGACGCGGGGCAGACAGGGCCTCATCCATCTTGGCCAGGATATGCAGGCGGCCCTGCTTTGCCTGATCCAGCGCCACTTTCATGATTTCCGGGGTGATGCCGTCGATCTTGATGTCCATCTGCAAGGCAGTGACGCCTTCCTGAGTGCCAGCGACCTTGAAGTCCATGTCGCCTAAATGGTCCTCATCGCCCATGATGTCGGACAGGATGGCGAAGCGATCGCCTTCCAGAATCAATCCCATGGCGATGCCGGCCACCGGAGCCTTGATGGGCACGCCCGCGTCCATCAGCGCTAGGCTGGAGCCGCACACCGAAGCCATGGAGCTGGAGCCATTGGACTCGGTGATCTCGGAAACCACGCGCACCACATAGGGGAATTCTTCCTGATTGGGCATGACGGCCTGCACGCCGCGCTTAGCCAGGCGCCCATGGCCAATTTCGCGCCGCTTGGGAGAACCGATCATGCCGACTTCGCCCACACAATAGGGAGGAAAGTTGTAATGCAGCATGAACGATTCCTTGTATTCACCATCGATGGCGTCGATCAACTGGGCATCACGCCCGGTGCCCAGGGTCGCGACCACCAGGGCTTGGGTTTCGCCGCGGGTGAACAGAGCCGAACCATGGGTGCGAGGCAGGACACCGGTGCGAATGGTGATGGGACGGACAGTCTTCATGTCGCGTCCATCGATGCGCTTGCCCTCGTTGAGGATGTTGAGGCGCACCGTCTCGTATTCCAACTGTTCCAGCATGCCGCGTATGGCCTTTTCCTCGAATTGGCCTTCGCCGGTGAGGGCTTCGACGGTCTTGATGCGGATTTCCTTCAAGGTCTGCTGGCGCAGTTGTTTCTCGGCGATGAAATAAGCCTGGGAGATTTCCGCCTGGCTAGCCTGAGCGACGGCCTGCTTCAGAGTTTCATCGATCACCGGCGGGGTCCAGCCCCAGGATTTGCCCCCCACTTCCTGAGCCAGTTCGTTGATGGCGGCGATGGCGATCTGCATCTGCTCATGGCCGAACAATACCGCGCCGAGCATCACGTCTTCCGGCAAGGTCTGAGCTTCCGATTCGACCATCAGCACGGCTTTCTCGGTGCCGGCGACGACCAGATCGAGCTGCGAGCCGGCCAGGTCGGTCTTGCCGGGATTGAGCAAATATTTACCGTCACGGTATCCCACCCTGGCCGCCCCGATGTGCCCCTTGC
>JAQTSI010000223.1 GCA_028711365.1 Methylococcaceae bacterium | reverse complement strand
CTCGTCGTTCCGGCAGGGATCGCCGGAATCCAGACGCTCGGGATGACTTGCGGAGTAACGTCCCTGTCGACTGGATACCGGCGATCCCTGCCGGTATGACGGCTTAATTCAACAATATTGACCCTAATCCTCCCCCTGCCAGGGGGAGGGGACTTGAAGGGATTGACGTTTGCTTTAACCACTTTAAGAAGAAGACAGGTTTTTTGAATGCATAAAGCTCTACATGGGGTTTGGGCCCTGGCGTTGTTTCAAGGCGCATCGTTCGTATCCGCCAATACCGCTCCTGCTCCCGCCGTGGCGGAGGAAAACGTCCGATTCGACATCTGGGCGTTTCGGGTGGACGGCAACGGGGTCTTGGAGGAGAAGACGCTGGAAAAGGCCATCTATCCCTACGCGGGGCCGGGCAAGGGGCTGGAGGATGTGGAAAAAGCCAGGCAATCGCTGGAAAAAGCCTTTCATGATGCCGGATACACCACGGTGCTGGTCGACATTCCCGAGCAGGATGTCAACGAAGGCCTGGTGGTGCTCAATGTCCTCGAAGGGCAGGTGGAGCGGCTGAAAGTGACCGGCTCCCGCTTCCACTCCCTGCGCAAGATCAAGGATCAGGTTCCGGCTCTCGCCGAAGGCCAGGTGCCGCACATGCCGTCGGTGCAGAAACAGATGGAAGCCTTGAGCGGGCAGAGCCCGGACAGGAAAGTGACGCCGGTGATGAGGGCGGGCCAAACGCCGGGAAAGCTGGAGGTAGAATTGCAGGTCGAGGATAAACTGCCCCTGCACGGCAGTCTGGAGATGAATTCGCGTAATAGCGCGAACACCACTTATAGCCGCCTGATCGGCTCGGTCAGCTACGGCAACCTCTGGCAGCGCTTTCACAGTGCTTCTTTGCAATATCAGGTTTCTCCGCAAAACTACGACGAGGTCGAAGTCTGGTCCGGAACTTACGCCATGCCGACCGGTTTGTGGGATTCCCGTTTGGCGTTCTATGGCGTCGGTATCGCCTCCAATACCAATATCGCCACGGTAGGCGCGATGAGCGTGGTCGGCTCGGGCGAAATCTACGGGGTGCGCTGGGTTCTGCCTTTGGGCTCGGGCGAAACTTATTACCATAATTTCACGGCGGGTTTCGACTACAAGGATTTCGGGCAGTCGGTCAACCTGCTAGGCGGAACCGGCAAAAAAACGGCTGGCCAAACGGGCAAGCCGAAAAGCCAGAACAATGATAACTCTACGCCGGTGGCCTATGCCCCCTTCATGCTCGGCTATACCTTCACCCAACAGGGGGAGAACCGCTTGTCTTCGCTCGATCTGGGGCTGCATTTCTCCCTGCGCGGCGTGGGTAATGACGCGAAGGAATTCGCCAGGAAGCGTTCCAACCCGCTCGATCAGCGCTATACCGCCAAGCCCGATTATCTCTATCTGGCCGGGGAATTGAGGCATCAGGAGATCCTGCCTCACGACTTCAGGCTATTGCTGCGCGGCAGCGGCCAGGTGACCGATCAGCCCTTGATTACCAACGAGCAGTTCTCCGCCGGCGGCGTGACCAGCGTGCGGGGCTATCACCAGACCGAAGTGCTGGGCGACAACGGCGTGAATGGTTCCATCGAGATCTACACGCCAAAACTCTGGAACGCCGAACAGGTCCAGGAATTGCGGGCCCTGGCCTTCCTGGATGCCGCCAAGGTATGGGTGATCGGGGCCTACCAGAGTCCTTCCAGCTACAAGCTTGCCGGCGCCGGCGCGGGCTTGCGGATGAAGGTCTTCAATCGACTGGTCGGCGAATTCGACTGGTCCTACCCATTCTACTCCACCACCTATGTTCACGCGGGTAACCAGCGCGTCGACTTCCGGCTTGCCTACGTCTTTTAGGCAAACTCTCATTCGGTATTTTGATCATGACTCAGCCATCCCAGCATACCCCCCATCCTGATAGGATCAATGGCCCCCACCGTCTCACCCCCCTGGCAGAAGCCGTTCGAAGCGCGATACTCTGCGGCATGGCGATGGGTGGAGAGGCCTGGGCCGCCGTGCCCTTGCCCTCGGATCTGCTGCCGGTGCCCAGCGCTTCGGGGTTCATCACCAGCGGCAACGTGGTGCTGGACCATCCGGTCAAGGGGCTGACCATCAACCAGCTTTCCGCCAAGGCGGTGCTAGATTGGCAGAGTTTCAACATTGCCAAGGGTTATCAGGTCGAATTCAAGCAGCCCAGTTCGACCGCCATCGCCTTGAACACGATCCATCAGGGGGATCCAAGCAGAATCCTGGGGAGTTTGAAGGCCAACGGGCAGGTTTATCTCTACAATCAGAACGGATTCCTGTTCGGCAAGGATTCGACGGTGGATACCAACACCCTGGTGGCGACCACGCTCGACCTCAGCAAGGACGCCAAGGATGCTGGGCTCAGCAGGGCCATCAACAACAAGGGCAACCCGGCTTTTATCAAGGACCCCGCCCTGACCGGTCAATCCGCAGCGTATTACACCGATGCGCAAGGCAAACCGCAAAAGCGCGAAATCGACATCGAGGCCGGCGCGAAGCTGAGCACCCAGGATGGCGGCCGGATCATGATCGTCGCGCCCTCCATCGTCAATCAGGGCGACATCGAGACCCCGGGCGGCCAGGCCATACTCGCCGCCGCCACCGACAAGGTCTATCTGCAGGAAGCGGCTGCCGATGTCCCCACGGATGCCTCGCAGGCGATCGACAAGACCCAGCCCAATAATTACGTGCGTGGCTTGCTGGTCGAAGTGAGCACCGGCGGCGATGTCCGCAATGTGGGGAAAATAGCCGCCAATCGCGGCAACGTCACCCTGGCCGGCTTTGCGGTCAATCAGGAGGGAGTCGTTTCGGCGACGACCTCGGTGCGATTGAATGGATCGGTTCGGCTCATCGCTCGGGATGGCGGCCCATTTATCAAGGGAACAGGCACTACCTCGGCCTGGGCGTTACAGCCGACGGGCACCCAGCGCGCCGACGGAACCTCAGCCAGCGTGGTCCTGGGCAAGAACAGTGTCACCGAGGTGTCGCTCGAGACCCAAAGTACCGAAACCGCCCTGGACGAACAGACCCAGGATAATTCGCAGATCCAGATCATGGCCAAACAGGTCAAGATCGGCGAGTCCGCCCTGGTTTCCGCCCCGGCCGGGAACATCACCGTCCAGGCCACCACCTCGCCGGTCAATCCGTCCGACCCGAAGCAGATCAATACCGGCGTTTCCATCGACGTGCAGGCCGGCGCCAAGATCGACGTAGGCGGCATGAAAAACGTCGCGGTTTCGGTCGGCAAGAACATCGTCGAGGTCGAACCCCGCTCGTATGAACTGCGCGATGCTCCGTTGCAAAAGAACGGGCCTTTGTACGGCAAGAAAATCTATGTGGATATCCGCAATGGCGCGCCTCGCATCGTCGACATCAGCGGCGCGGTCGCGCGCATTCAACGTTCGGTCGCCGAGCGCAGTCTGAAAGGCGGTAAAGTCGCCCTTTCCTCCTCCGGCGATGTCAATGTCAGCCAGGGTTCCACGATCGACGTGTCGGGCGGGTCGATCCAGTATCAGGGGGGAACGGTCAAGACCACCTGGCTGGGTTCGCAAGGAAATTATTACGAAATCAGCAAGGCCGACCCCAATCGCCACTACGATAGCATCCAGGACCCGGTGAAAAGCAGTCGCTACGAGGCGGGCTATGTCCAGGGGGCAGACGGCGGCGAGATGGACATCAAGGCCAACCGGCTGCAACTGGATGGGCAACTGATGGGGCAAACCATCGATGGCCTTCATCAGCGCGAAAGCAGTCAAAGGGCCAAGGGCAGCACGCTGGACATCGATCTGGCCTTCTCCCAGGCCAGCAATCAATCCGTGGCCATACTCAATGCCAGCCAGGATGTCGGCAGCCAGCTCAAGCTATTGTTTGCCAATGCCTTGCCGAGCAATCCCCTGGTCATCATGGACCGCTATCTGGAACGATCCGGCATACGCAATACCGCGATCGTTTCCAACCGCGCCATCGGGGTGGGCAAATCCGCCGATCTCCACCTACAACTGCAACAAGCCTTGACCCTGCTGGCCGGCGAGATCGAAATGGCGGGACGGATTTCCGCCCCCTCGGGCAAGGTCGTCCTCAACACCCAGCAACGAAGCGACCCCCGTGTCGGCCCCGACTTCAACGCCAGCGGGAATATCCAGTTGGCGAAGGGTTCGCTGATCGACGTTTCCGGACAATGGACCAACGACTTTGGCCAGATGATGGGCGCCGGGACAACCCCGAAGCCGGTGGCGCTGGATGGCGGCAGCGTGACGGCCAATGCCTCGGGGAATTTGACCCTTGCCAAGGGCGCGGAGATCGCGGCCGACGGCGGCGCCTGGCTGAACGGCAATGGCAAGCTGGCCGATGGCCAAGGCGGCTCGATCGATCTGGCCTCGATTCATGACTTCGGCAGGAATCCTGGCCTGGGCGATTCGAATTTGAGCCTGGAGGGGAACTTGCACGCCTATGCCCTGAATCAGGGAGGCAAGCTCAGCTTGACCGACAACCAAATCCTGCTGGGCGATGCTTCCGCGAACACCAGCCGTGGCAGCGCCGATAAATTCCTGCCGCTGCGGCTTTCCACCGATTTTTTCAACATGGGGGGATTTCGGGATTACACCCTGGTTTCGAACCTCGATGGCATCACGCTGGGCAAAAACACCGAAATCAGGCTGCAAAGCAAAAACTGGCTGTTGGATGCAAATTTCCGCAATGTACCCAGCGGAACCGATATCGCTGCATTCAGCACCCTAGGCATGCTCGATGCCGCCTTGCGTCTGCCCACCCACCTGAGCCTGCAGTTGATACAGCCCGTCGGACTCATCAATACATCGAACGGCATCGATTTGCAGGCCGGATCGAAGATCCTCGCCGACATCGGCGCAAATATCGCTTTAAAATCCGATGGCAAGATCCTGGTCGGTGGCACGATCAGTGCCCCGGCTGGCGCCATCCGAGCCGAGGTGGTAGTACCCAAGGACCCTGACATATACTTTAATCCCTCGCAGGGGATCTTCCTGGATTCCGGCGCATCGCTGCAAACACCCGGCGCGGTGCAGAAAAATCCGAACGGCATCGCCGGCATCCGGGACGATAGTGTCTTGGCCGGGGGCAGCATCAGCCTCACCGCCAACCGCGGTTATGTCGATCTTCGCCAAGGTTCCCTGCTCGACGTTTCCGGCGCCAGCGCCATGGTCGATGAAGTCAGACCGAACGCGAACAAGCCGGGTTACCAACTGGTTCCTACCCTGCATGCCTCCCAATCCGGCAGCATCGCTCTGGCGGCCGGCGAAGGCATCATCGCCAATGGCGACTTGCGCGGCAACAGTCATGGCCCGGAGGCGGAAGGCGGCAGTCTGTCCCTCTCCCTCATCAAAAGCCTGCGCAGCGATCCATCGCAAAGCGTCCCATTGAAAACCTTTCCGACCGGTCCCAGGATCATCGAGGTGAGTGAGGATCGCCAGCCGGGACTACTCGATGATTGGGGATTCGGCAACCAAGCCGTGCCCTTGACGCTCAACGGATTGGCTTTCATCTCCGCGAACCAGATCAAGGCCGGGGGCTTCGACAGCGTATCGCTCGAAGCCAGGGAGGATAATGCGAGCGGCTATTATCAGAACCAGCCCGAAGTCCGTTTCATGGGCAGCGTGAATCTGGCCACCGGCAGTCAAATCGTCCTGGATACTCCGACGATCAGCATCCAGCCGATTGCGCATCAAACCGCGCCCAGCGTGACGCTCAAGTCGACCTATCTGAGCCTGGGCTCTTCCACCATCAGGGAAAACTTGCCGCAGTTGCCTGGCGGCGCGGCAAGGTTGACTGCCCAGGGGCGGAATATCGAACTGGTCGGCGGCCTGACCCTGGCCGGCATCGGTGACACGGTGCTGCAGAGCCAAAATGATATTCGTCTGCGCGGGGATTATCTCATTTCTTCCGGAGTCGATTTTCGCAACTACACGGGCACATTGCTGACCTCCGGCAATCTGCAACTGCAAGCGGCGCAAATCTATCCCTCAACCCTGAGCCAGTATGCGATCAAGCTTTCCGGCGACTCGAACGGCACCCTCAGCATCCAGGGATCGGGATCAACGGCGCCGGTGCTTTCGGCCGGGGGCAAGCTCGATCTGCAAGCGCCGAATATCATCGATACCGGGGTGATCAAGGCCCCGTTCGGAACCATCGATCTGACGGCAGCGCAGAACCTGACCCTGGGAAAGGGCGCCATCGTTTCGGTATCCGCCGAGAATCAGCTCATTCCTTTCGGCAAAACCCAGGGCGGTCTGGATTGGCTCTACCCGCTCTCGGCGCAAAGCAATTTGCTGTACGGGCTGGGTGACAAGCAAGTATCGCCCCCTTCAGGGACCATTCATCTCGCAGGTTCTAAAATCGACGTGCAAACCGGCGCCGAAGTCAACCTTTCCGGGGGCGGCGACCTTTACGCCCATGAACTCGTGCCGGTGAGCGGAGGTTCGGTGGATCTGCTCGATCCCCAGGACCCCAAGGCTAGCGGTTCTTTGAGTTTCCAGACCAAGTACGCCATCCTCCCTTGGTTGAAGGAGGGCCTCGCGCCTTGGGACCCATTCGAATCGTCGAAATACAATGACAACTCCAAGGCCTACTATCTGGGGGTGGGCGACAGCGTCTATCTCGCCGATTCGGCGGCCGGGTTGCCCGCCGGCCAATATACCCTGTTGCCCGCCAGCTACGCGCTGCTGCCGGGCGCTTATCTGATCACCCCCGATGCCCAGATCAGCAATCCCCAGGCGGGAGTCATCTCCAAAGCGGTGGATGGGACGCCCATCGTAGCCGGTTATCGGACTCAAGCCGGAACCGGCTTCAAGGATTATCAATGGCAGGCTTATGACGTGCAGAGCCGCAAGGACTTTCTCGATCGCTACGGCTACGAGGCCAGCAAATCCAAGGCTTATATCGAATCGACGGCGGATGATTTCTTTAGCCGGCAAGCCACGAAATTGGGCACGACGGTCCCTTCCCTGCCTAGAGACGCCGGAAACCTCATCCTGGAAGCCAATACCCAGTTGAACCTGAACGGCACGGTATTGGCGGAAGCGGCCAAGGGTGGCCATGGTGGGCAACTGGATATCGCCGCCAACAAACTCAGGGTCGTCCAGCAGCCCGACAATCAGCCTTCGGATGGCTCGGTCGTGCTGCAAGCGCAACAACTCGAGCCACTGAAAGTGGAGAGCATGCTGTTAGGCGGCACTCGCGAAGATAGACAAAAGGATCGCCGCATCCGGGTCAAATCCGATACGGTGACCATCGGCCAGGGTGTACAGCTAACGGGGCCGGAGATCATCCTGGCTGCGAAGAGCGAAATCGACGTCGGTGCCGGTGCTCATCTGCAAGGGCAAGGCGAGTTGCACTCTCAGGTTTCCCGCTTCCTGCTTGCCGACAGCGCCTTGAAGAACAGTGATGGCGCGCTGTTGCGGGTTTCGTCGGGAACCCAGGTGGATGTGGTGCGGGATCAGGCGGTGAGCGGAACCTCGGGCAAGTTGAACATCGCCCAGGGCGCCGTCCTGAGCGCCTCGGGGTCCACCCTGCTGGACGCCAGCTCCGACGCCGCATTCCTCGGCACCATCGACATGAAATCCGGCTCCCTGTCGTTCACGGCGAATCGGATCAACCTCGGCCAGGCCCCCGCCGCGACCCCCGGATTGACGCTGACGGAAAGCCAGCTTCAGGGCTTCACGGTAGATGATTTGCTGTTGCGTAGCGCATCGGTCCTGGGTCTTTACGGCCAGTTTTCGCTGCATGCCAACAAGACCCTGGATATCCGCTCACCCGGCATGGCGGTTTTCGACGACCGGGGCACGGTCGATCTTTCGGCAAGCGAGGTCGATCTTTCCAATCCCGCCGGTGGGCAGGCCCAGGCCCTTGCCGCCAGTGGTGGAACGCTGCAAATCAAGGCCGACCAGACGTTCAAATTGGCCGGAGGCGCCTTCGCGGTCAATGGCGTCGATGCGGTCAACATCCAGGCCGGCAATCGCGTCGTCGCCGCCGGGAACGGCGGCTTGCAGGTCACCGGCGATCTGGCGTTCGATTCGCCGCTGCTGGTGGCCGGGAGCGGGGCCGACGTCAGGTTCGATGCCAAAGGCCATGACTTCGCGCTCAATTCCAGCCAGCCTTCCGCCACGAGTCCGCAGGATGCGGGCCTGGGCGGCAAAATCACGGTGTCGGCCCGCAACATAGCCCTGAACAGCCGTATCGCGCTGCCTTCAGGTTTTTTCACCGCATCTGCCGATCAGGCGTTGAAACTCGGCG